>NZ_CP090641.1:0-326124 GCF_029633825.1 Burkholderia contaminans
CTTTGGACCTATACCCGTGGAGTACATAGTTTGAGGGCGAAAAGCGTGAAAGCGTTCTGCGGTGGGGTCGCCAAGGACTCTCCGTTTCGATGTATGCATACATCGAAATACATCGTTTCGGTTATCGGCTGTTCAGGCTCCGAGGATCTTTCGTATTGCACGCGCGAAGCCGACATCGAACACTGTCCGACCGTGTTCGTTCACGATCTCGCCATGGCTGCCTTCGTGTAAGCCATGTCTTTCGAGGTAGTCGGCAGAGACCGCCTTCCCCAGCGCTTCACGTTCTGAAGGAGTGAGCTGCGCGTTGTGGCCGTTTGTCGTTGTTGGCAACGCGATGGCGTCTCCTGACGCGCGCACACCGATTGGGCGTCGATCCACGACGACTTGCGCGTTGGATTTCAGAAGGTTGACCTCGGCCCGGAGCTTGTCTCGTTCCCCGATGATTGCTTGCATGATGGAGCGGATCGCGGGGTCGTGAATACGCATGAGGTATTCGTGGCTTGCCAGCGGTTTCGATGGTCGAAGTGTCGGTGGCCCGGCATACGTCGCCCAGGCCGAAATCAGCTCGCGGTAGTCTGCCGATTGCATGTTGTAGAGGACGCGTCCCTTTAGGACGCCTTCCGCCTCGGCCAGGCGACCAATGGTTGAGAGAGAAAATCGCGCGAGCCTGATTCCTGATGCCTGCGACAAATCTCGTGCAGCGCTTTTAGCCTAGCAAGCCGATGGGCACGACCACCCTTGGCGAGCAGCGTGCCGAGAAGCACGTTCGGGTGGTCGAATGTCGCGCTGTTCATGCTTGCGACTCGTCGATTCGTTGAGGCTTGCGCTTGAGCATGCCGGTGGCATTGCATTCCGGCAGAAACGTGGCGAAATCAATGCCAAATCGCTCGCTGAGACTCCGGCCGGCGTCCATCAGGTTGATGACCTGCCGCGTTCCCAGCACTGGATTAGCGGGGTTCATCTGCCGCGCGAGACGGCGCATGAATGCGTTGCCAACGCGGAGTTGTTCTTCTTCGCCCAGCGTCATGAAGACGGGCGCAAGGTGATCGCGATAAAGCACGGCATCGAGCAACTGACTACGACGGAATACTGCCTTGCCTGCATCGAGATCCGGATAGAGCTCGACATCGTCGCAAACTCCAGCGAGCTGAAGCAATTCCGATTCGGTCTCTTCGAACGCGATGTGCACATCGCTCGCGGTGCCCACCGCCACTAGTTGAGTAGAGTCTTCGACGGCCCGGTCGAGCGCAGCCTTGCAGCGCTCAATGAGCCGCCAACAAGCGGTGAGATCCTCCGCGAAGTCGTTAAATCGCTTCATCGATCCTTCCCACACGCGCTCAGCTTGCCGAAAGGCATCGAGATGAAGGAAGACCTCGCCAGCGTCTTCAGCGTCAGCCTTCTGCTTCTTTAGGTCAAGAAGCACGCGTTCATTCGCGAGGCAAGCATTGCGGGCCTCGTCGAAATGGTAGGCGATCGTGTTGAAGTGCGCGGCGAGCGATGGAAGGTAGTGAGGCTCCGTCACGAACCAGCGGCATCGAACGCAGTTGCGATTCCCTCCCGGAACGGGAGCGTGCTTTGCGTTGCCAACGGCAGTCCCCGGCAAAACCATCGGACCTCCGTTGTGGCATCCGCCAATCGAACGATTCTCCATCGAATCGCTGGCGTTTCCTCCAGCGAGGCAAAGGCCGTGGTGCATTGGCATCCAGCCCAACGCGTTTCTTGCCGCTGGATGCTCAGGGATTGCATCTGAAACACTGCTCACACTATTGCAGATCGCACTTCGGACAAGTTCGTCGTGTGCGGTATCGAGCAGAAAGTTCTGAATGCTCGCATTCTTATTTGCATCCAGGCGAGCCTTCGCATCGAGGAGGACGTCGCGAATATGGGTGGCTCCAGGCTTGGTGTAGTACAAGGTCATGACCAACCGGCTATGACCGACAAGCTTCTGCAGCACAGGGAACGGCACCTGTCCTTCCAAGGCCAGTGCAGTGACAAGGGAGACTCGCAAACTGTGAAGTGGGAACAACGTTCTCTTCTTGGACTGGGGCGGCAGCAGCCGAATCGGTGTTCCGTTGTGGTGAGTTTCGGAACGCCCGGCGAGCCGTGATTCGAATGCCTTCAGCAAATAGAACCAGCACGAATTGAGCGCCTGATCCTGAAGCGGAAAGTTACGCATTCGTGCCGTTGGATATTCTGGCAATCGGAAGAGAAAGCACGCGTCAGGATAGCGCGCCAACTGAAAATCAGTCTTGGCAATGATATGTCGACGATCAAGTTCTGCCCATGAGGTCCGACGCGAGATGGGGTTGTACTTCTCTTGCCAGTTGCGCAGCTTCTCGATCCAGTAGAAAACATTCTGGTGAAGCGCCCCGCCGTGCGTCCATGGCAGTAAATAGCCCTTCTCTGGCCCTGACTTAGAGACGTCGGCGGTCTTGTTCGTGTTGATATAGAGGATCGCCAGTGCGTTCTCGTTGTTGTTGCGATCATAGTCGCGCCGGAACACACCCTGCTGTAGCGGCCGAGATTCGCTTCCTTCTGCTATCTCGCTGCTGTTTCGCTCCCAACGTCCTGCCGCATAGCGCCAGGTGTCTGCCTCTCCGGAGTCAAGTACGCGGACCCGGCTAGTTCGTAAGGGCAAGATAAGCTTCACAAGCAGTGCAACCCATCGGACTGGACTCCACATCTGCAACACTTGACCACCGCGATAGTTTCGACTCAGCTTACGTATGCGCCAGACGCAATCCGGATCGTCGCGATCAATCTCGTCTTCAGTCACGTCGAGCCAATCAGGCGCGCTCGCACCCATATGGCCGATCTTGCTCCCGAGCGCACCATGTGCCCATTGCCAATCGCGAAAATGGGGTCCCGCCGCCAGCATCTGCCGAAGTTGGTCGATGTAGCCATAAGGCAGTGGTGAATAAACGCTCTCGCCGCGCTTCGGCAACCCCGCTTTCGACATACGACGTACCGGGTTGTGATAGCCCTGCATTAATACGGCGTTATCGTTTTTACCAATCTGACTGAAATGCCGAAGCAACACAAACTGCAGAAAAGCGTGGATAAGATTGTTCGCGCTGATGCCCCAAGGAGAGTCAGGACACGCCGTTCGGTGAAATTCTGGAACCTGTGTCGTTTGCGCCAGGAATACACTCGGGTCCAGCGGCAGGCTCTGCAGAATGAGGTAGCGCTCGAAGAAAGTCGATAGGGCCTGCAGCCTTTGGTGTAGACCATGCGTTTCCCCACCGAGCCACTCCAAGGCGAAGCCTCTCCAGGCTGCAAGTTCTGGATAGAACTCCACCACCCAGGTCAGGGTTGCATCCGAATCGCGTCGCATGCTGCGCTCGGTCCTTGCCGCCTTGCGACGCCCCTTGGGTTTAGTTGGAGAGGTCTTGTACATGTGTTTGCTCGGTCACGTGGAGATGTGGCTAGTCAGATGAACGGACCAAATCGGACAGAGGCGTCGTAAGAAGTCCATCCAGCCGGTGCGCCGCTTGCTGAAGTGCTTCTCGGGCTTCGCTAAAGCTTGCTTGTGTGTAGATCTCCTGGCTCTCGATCGATGCGTGATGCATGAAGCGGCGAATCATCGGCTTGTCGATTCCCGCGTGCTTCAAACGCTGGCCGTAGGCGTGTCGGTGCCCGTGCGGAGTTGTGCCAAGCGCCTTGCCAACTTCGAGGCCAATGCGTTTGCACGCGGCCGCGTGAGCCTTGTTGTACTGCGTGAGGGTGTATATCGCACCATAGGGTGCGCGCCGCAGGTTCACGAAAGCGAACGGATGATCCCGATCGAAATGCGCAAGCTGCTTCAGATAGCGATGCCAAAGTTCCAGAAACCACTCGCCGTACTCCGGCACGAACCAGTACGCCTGCTTGTAGTACGGACCGTCGTGCATGCCGCCTTTCCAGCCAGCATGCCGACGGTCCATCAAATCTGTACGCGGCACAAGGCCGAAGCGCTGGCCGAGGTATTCTGCTCGGTTCGATTTACGTGGTCGTCCTCGCTCGTCGCACCAGTCAGCAGGCGCGGCCCCGTAGTGCGGATGGTGGATGAGGACCTTGGCTTGACGCGGGTCCTGTGGATCTGGAAATACGTCCTGAACGTAAAGGTGAAAAGGCTCCGACTCTCGAAATCCCGCGCCATGGAGCAGTAGCGTGATCAAGATGCCACGATAGTCGTAACGATCGCCGTTGCGAAAGCCTTTGAAGAGCAACGCTTCAAAGTGACGTTCTGGAAAAGCTGGCGGCTCACCTCGCGCGACCTTCGGGATTCTCCGGTAGCGAAGCCAATATCCTGTGGCGCGCGCGGTGGCATTCGACGCCCACGTATGCCCAAGGAAGGCCTTGCTTCTACGATACTGGTAAGCGGCTTCATCGATCTGTCGATCGAACGTGCTGCCGACGTACCGAGGATTGACGCTGGCTGCTTCAGGACGAACTTCGCCCAACCAATTGAAGAAGTCGCTCAAATGGATGATGATGCGTGCCGCGTCGTGCGGCGAGCGAGGCGGCCAGCAAAGGCCCGTGGCGTCGATTCCTGTTTCGCGATTGAACGTTCCTGTATACAGGCGCTTCGCGAAATTCTGAAACAGTCGATGAGGGTCGCGTTCGGCGGGGTTGAGTTGGATGTACTCAAGAAAGAGCCGCACCGATCGCGTCACCTTGCGCATCCATTCCAGACTGCGATCGTGGCTTCTATGCAGGAAATAATCAATCAGCGGCTCGAGTATCCCCGTCGCGGCGAGCAGGGCGGGGATCTCAGTGTAGACGCCGGTTTCGTCCGTGAGGACCTTTGCTTTGATGCTGACGAACATCGCTCGACAGAAAAAGCAAACACTCTACGCACGCTTTAAGTCACCACGTTGACCGTTGTAAGTCATCGCTGCTCCCGAATCGACTCACCGATAAGAGGGACGTGCCGACGCGCACTTCGCTGCGATAAAAAAGCTGACGGCGGATAGCGCGGAGACAAGCAACACCGTCCATTCGACGGCGACATATCCATCCGTCAATCCCCAGATGCTGGCCGCTGCGATGGGCGCGATGCCCTTCGCAATGTTCGACGGAAACGACAGCATGCCGCTGATCGCGCCGTAGCCCTCCGTCCACAGAAACTGCTGGACGATCGTGCCGCGCAGGATCGTCATCATTCCGTTGGCGGCGCCATAGCAGAGCGCGAAGATCCACAAAAGCGCAGCGGATTTGCCAGCCACAATCAGGACGACCGTCGAGACGGGAAAGAGTGTCACCACGATGAAACCAACTGTCGTGATGGTGACCTTGCGATCGAATGCGAACCAGACCGCGCGGGCGATGACTTGCGCGGGTCCTATCAGCGCCATGGTGATGTCCAGGACCGTGTTGGTGACGCCGCGCTCGACCATCAACGGGACCAGATGAAATGTGAGCGCGGCGAAGGTCGCGTAGTAGGTTGTGAAGCACAGTGCGAGCGCCCAGAAGGTAGGCGTGCGCAGTGCACGTCGCGTTGCCGCAGCATCGACCGCCGTGCGCTCCGCGCTCGGCTGGGCAGCGTTCGGGTCGATTCGTGAGGAGCGGATTGCGAAGACATGAATCGGCAGGCAAATGATTAGATTGCACGCGGCAAGTGCGACGAGCGCGAGACGCCAACCGGCCAGATCCACGAGGAACTGCGTGACCGGAATGAAAACCGTGCTCGCGAATCCCGCAACGAGCGTCACCAGTGTGATCTTGGTCTTGTATCGCAGCGGATAGCGATGCGTGAGCACGGCGAAGAGCGGGTCATAGAAGGTCGCAGCCATCGACAGGCCCAAGCCGATCCACGCTACGAAGAGAATCGTGAGCGACGATGTGGCCGACCACATCAGAAGCATGGCGGCCGCGATCAGCGATCCAATGGCCATGATTCGACGTCCGAGCCCGTGGTCGATCCATTTGCCCACCGGATACGCCACGAAACCCGAGACCAGCAGTCCGAGCGAGAGGGCAGCATTCGTGGACGTGCGGCTCCAGCCCATGGTCTGCTCCATGGGTACGACCAGCAGCGAAAACGAATAGTAGACCGAGCCCCACGACACCAGTTGGGCGAGCGCGAGCGCCCAGGTGGCCAGCGATTCGGCGCGATCCGTCGAGTTACTCGACTTCACTGTCGTCGGTGTCGGCGTTCTGTGCGCTGTGCTCATGGCTCATGGCTGCATTGGCGAGGACGGAAACTGATGCCGGAGCCTTCTCTTTACGCTCACTGTACCGGTCGGTCAGGTAATCTGAGCGGTCGCGCACGAGTAGCGTGAACTTATACAGTTCCTCCATCACATCGACCACACGATCGTAGTACGACGAGGGCTTCATGCGACCGCTCTCATCGAACTCCTGGAACGCCTTGGCTACCGAACTCTGATTGGGAACGGTCACCATGCGCATCCAGCGGCCGAGCACGCGCAAAGCGTTCACCGCGTTGAAGGATTGCGAGCCGCCCGACACCTGCATGACCGCGAGTGTTCGCCCTTGCGTCGGCCGGATGCTTCCGGAGTCGAGCGGCAGCCAGTCGATCTGGTTCTTGAACACGCCGGTCAGCGCGCCATGTCGTTCCGGGCTGCACCAAACTTGGCCTTCGGACCAGATGGACGCTTCGCGCAATTCGAGGACCTTCGGATGGTCGGCGGGCACGCTGTCGGCGAGTGGCAGACCATGTGGATCAAACACTCTGGTCTCGGCGCCTAACTTGCGAAGGATGCGCTCAGCCTCGAGTGTCAGCAAGCGACTATAGGAGGTCGGACGGAGCGAACCGTAGAGCAGCAAGATGCGCGGCGGATGATCCGAGATCGTCCGGGGTTCGAGCTTTGTGAGATCGGGCGTGTCGAGATGAGAAAGACTGACGTTCGGAAGATCGGTGGACATCGTATGGAAGCGGCTAAAGAGCTACGGGGTGATGGGGCGTGAGAGCAAAATCGCTGTGGCCGGGCACAGTTCAACGGCCTGGCGCGTGGCGAGGATCGCGGCAGGCGCGGTCTCGCGGCTCACAAGGTTGAATCCGGTCTTCTCGAAGAAGGCTTGTGCGTCAGTCGTAAGGAGCCACGCAGTTCTGGCGTCCGCGTCGAAGGCCTGACGCAGCAGCACCGCAACGAGATTCCGGCCGATGCCCTTGCTTCGACAGCTTGGCTCGACTGTCACCGAGCGGATCAGCACATCGCGCCCGTATTGTTCGAAGCCGCCGTATCCGACGTGCGAACCGGCAAGCGTCGTGAACCCGAAAAAGCGGCGCTGCGGTTCGTTGAGGTCATCGACCGGGAGGCCGTCACGGACCAGGGCCTTGACCAGACCGACGTCACTTCCGACGGTCTCGTGTGCAATGATTATGGCGCTCACACTCGCTCCTCAGGCCGTCTCGTACCAGCGCTGCGAGCGATTCACGACGCCAACCACCAGCAGCATGACTGGCACTTCGATCAGTACGCCAACGACTGTCGCCAGCGCCGCGCCAGACTGGAACCCGAAAAAGCTGATGGCGGTAGCAACGGCCAGTTCGAAGAAGTTGCTCGCGCCGATCAGACTGGACGGACCCGCCACGCAGTGCGCGACCCCGAGCTTGCGGTTCAGCAGATAGGCCAACCCGGAGTTCAGAAACACCTGAATGAGAATAGGGACTGCGAGCATCGCAATGACCAGCGGCTCCCGGACGATTGCTTGCCCCTGAAACGCGAACAGCAGCAACAGCGTGGCGAGCAGCGCGCAAATCGAATAAGGCCCGAGGCGGGACACCGTGCGATTGAAGTGGGTCTCACCCTTCGCGAGCAGCACGCGACGCAATAACTGCGCGATGACGACTGGAATGATGATGTAGAGACCCACCGACGCGATCAGCGTATTCCAGGGAACGGTGATGGCGGACAGGCCAAGCAACAGTGCCACGATCGGCGCGAATGCGACAATCATGATCGCGTCGTTCAGCGCCACCTGCGACAAGGTGAAATAGGGATCGCCCTTGCAAAGCTGCGACCAGACGAACACCATCGCCGTGCAGGGGGCGGCAGCCAGCAGAATGAGGCCGGCAATGTAGCTGTCGAGTTGCGCTGCGGGCAACCAGGCGGCGAAGACGTGGCGCACGAATATCCAGCCCAGTAGCGCCATGGAGAAAGGTTTGACGAGCCAGTTCACGAACAGCGTAACGCCGATCCCGCGCCAGTGGCCCTTGACCTGCGCCATCGCGCCGAAGTCGATCTTGATGAGCATCGGAATGATCATCACCCAGATCAGCACGCCCACCGGCAGATTGACCTGCGCCAATTCCATGCGACCGATCGCCTGAAAAAGGGACGGCAACCACTGGCCCAGCGCGATGCCCGCGACGATGCACAGCGCAACCCACACCGTCAGGTATCGCTCGAAGAAGCCAATGACCGGACGGCTCGCGCGAGCGACCGAATCAGTGCTGCCCATTGGATTCCTCGGCGGGACGTTCGCCAATCGCGCGCACTTCATTCTGGGCGGCATTGCGATCGAGTACGTGCAACGGCAGGTTCACAAACTGGCTCACCCGCGTCAGAATCTGCCGATAGACCTTGGTGAAGACCGCGCGCTTCTCTTCGTCGCTGCCCACGAATGCGGCAGGGTCTTCAAAACCCCAGTGCGCGGTGATCGGCTTACCGGGCCATATCGGGCACACCTCGCCAGCCGCCTGGTCGCACACGGTGATCACGAAGTCCATTTGCGGCGCGTCGGGTGCACCGAACTCATCCCAGCTCTTACTGCGCAGCCCGGCCGTGTCGTAGTCCAGCGACTCGCAGCGCTCGATCGCAAACGGATTGACCGCGCCTGACGGGTGACTGCCTGCGCTGAACGCGTGGAATCGACCCTTGCCTAGCGTGTTAAAAGCGCCTCGGCCATGATGCTTCGGGCACTGTTGCCCGTGCAAAGGACCAGAATGTTGTAGGTCTTGTCGTTCACGTCTTGCTCCGATTGAGATCTGCGCCGGCGCAGCAGGCATTTGAAGAAACGCGGGCTTCGCGCGAACGATCGCGCGACTCTCCATAAACAGGGGCGTGCTCAAGCGTTTGAAACGTCTCCCATGCGACGCCCTGTGGGTCCACGGTCCAGGTCTTATCCGACTTTGCATAACAGCAGGTCGTCGCCGTCTGATTCGTGACAGGCAATTCAGCGCTCGCGAAACGCGCTCGCATCTCGGCAAGTTCCTCGTCCGATTCGACCTGAATGCAAGGTGATCAATGCCGGGCTTTACGCCACGCTGCGAAATAGCGAAGTTGACCTTCGGATCGCTCAACTCCCATTTGCGGTAGTGCGACTTCGATACCGTCGGTTTCGCGCCTCCAAACATGGCAACGTAGAACCGGGTGCTCGCATCAATATCTTCGACAGCAACGTGGATGTGCATGCGTTTCATGATTTAGCTCCTTGGCACTGCGACACAGCTTGAACGGAACAGTCAGCGCCCGCACAGCAGTTCTCGGTCAGAAACCCGAGCAGTGCGTTCATCGCATCGAAGTTGGCTGAATAGAAGATGAACCGTCCCTTCTGCTCGCTGTTGACGAGGCCCGCATGCGACAGGTCTTTAAGGTGGAACGACAAGCCAGACGGCGAGAGGCCAAGCTGCTGAGCAATCTCACCAGCCGGCATGCCTTCGGGGCCCGCGACAACCAGTGCGCGGAAGATCGCCAGGCGCGATTCATGAGCGAGCGCGCCGAGCGCGCGTACAACGAGGTTCGAGTCCATGGCGGCATCATAGACCTGTCGATTCAAAGATTCAAGTAATCTTGAAACGATGCGGCCACGGTGTTTGATGGTCAATTAGGGACGGTAGATAGCGAGTGGAGGGAAGAAAGTTGAACCCGCCCTCCAACCCTCAAACTCGAAATCTTGGGCTAGAATACCTGTATATTTATACAGTACTCCTGGAGCCAGATCGTGGGTCGGCCTGTCTTAGCCGCACAGCAGTTACGCACGCCCGAGGAACGGGCGCGCTCCCTCGATGCTGCGCTCGACAGAAATATGTATTCGGAGTCGGGGGGAATAACCACCGGAAGGGCGTAACACGAAGGGGGAATAGCGGTCCTGAAATTGGCTTCCTAGACTGCCACGCAATCAATCGGGCCCGAGTATGGGCGTTCAAAAATAAGTGGCAAAGGATTGACCCAAGCACAGGAGAACGAAATGGCGATGATGTCGGAATCGACGGGCACGCTGCAAGCGGCGCCTGCAACGGAAGACGCGCCGCGCGCGCTGTCGCAGACGCTCAGCGTGCGCGATGCGGTGATGATCACCGTATCGGGCGTGACGCCCGCGAGTTCGATCTTCGTGATCGCGCCGTTCGCGATCCAGCAGGCCGGTAGCGGCGCCGTGCTGTCGTTCCTGCTCGGCGGCGTACTCGCGCTGGCGTTCGCGCTCTGCTATGCGGAACTCAGCGCCGCGCACCGCAGCGCGGGCGGCGAATACGTGATGGCCAAGCGCGTGTTCGGCACGCTGCCCGGCTACCTGACCTTCATCACGGTGCTGTCCGTGAGCGTGTTCATCCCGGCGGTGCTCGCGAGCGGCGCCGCGCCGTACCTGAACAACGCGCTCGGCACGCATTTCGGCAACCAGTCGGTCGCGCTGACGATCGTGCTGCTCAGCTATCTGCTCGGCATGCTGAACATCAAGACCAACGCGTGGATCACGGGCGCGTTTCTCGTCGTCGAGATCGGCGTGCTGATGCTGATCGCGGGCCTCGGCTTCGGTTCGCCGCATCGTGGCGCCGACGCGCTGATCGCGCCCGTCGTCGCGAGCAGCAACGCGCTCGTGCCGGCGACCCTCGCCGCGATCGTCCCGGCGATCGGCACGGCGATCTTCTGCTACAACGGATTCGGCTCGGCTGCCTATCTCGCCGAAGACCTGCGCGGCGGCAACCGCAACGTCGCGAAGGCGGTGATCTACTCGCTGCTCGTGATCCTCGTCGTCGAACTGATTCCGCTCACCGCGATCGTGCTCGGCGCGCCGTCGCTCACCGAGCTGACGAAGAGCGCCGACCCGATCGGCTATGTGGTGCGTTCGCTGAGCAATCCGGCCGTGTCGCGCGTGGTCAGCGGCGGGATCTTCCTGTCGGTGTTCAACGCGATCATCGCGATCGTGATCACGATGGGCCGGCTGCTGTACAGCAGCGGCCGGCACGCGCTCTGGTCGCGCACCTGCAACCGCGCCTTCTCGACGATCCATCCGCGCTTCGAATCGCCGTGGCTCGCCACGATCGCGCTCGCGGTGCCGTCGGCCGGGCTCGTGTTCGTGTCGAGCCTCGACGAGCTGACCGCATTCACGGTCGACCTGCTGCTGCTGATCTATCTGGTCGTCGGGCTGGCCGCGCTCGCGAGCCGCTTCGTGCGCCGTGACGTCGAGCATCATTACCGGATGCCGTTGTGGCCCGTGACGCCGCTCGTCGCGGTAGCCGGCGCCGCGTATACGCTCTACACCACGCTCGCAACGGCAACGAAACCCACCGACCTGATCATCATCGCGGGGCTGCTGGTCGCGGCGCTCGTGATGTATGCGGTCTGGGCGCGCCACAGCGAAGCCTTCCGCACGCTGTGAGCGGCGGATCGAAACTTGCCGTATCGAAACACTGACACACCGAACCATTGAGAGACTGGAGGAATTGCATCATGCGCACGAGGGATCTCGGCATCCGCATCGGACTCGGCACGCCGGGCCGCTTCAACGCGATCACGGACGTTCCGGGCGTGCGGGTCGGACATTGCACGCTGAACGTCGAGAACGGCGATGCATCGATCCGCACCGGCGTCACCGTCATCGAGCCGCGCGCGGGCGCAGCGCACGATTCGCCGTGCTTCGCGGGCGTGCACGTGCTGAACGGCAACGGCGACGCAACGGGGCTCGAATGGATCCGCGAGGCCGGCCTGCTGACCACGCCGATCGCCTATACGAACACGCACAGCGTCGGCGCGGTGCGCGATGCGCTCGTCGCGAACGAGCGCGAAGCGGCGGCCGGCCGCGTGTACTGGTGCATGCCGGTCGTGATGGAAACCTACGACGGCTTGCTGAACGACATCTGGGGGCAGCACGTGAGCGCCGCGCACGTGCTGCGCGCGCTGGCCGCCGCGCAGTCGGGGCCGGTCGCCGAAGGCGGCGTGGGCGGCGGCACGGGGATGATCTGCCACGAGTTCAAGGGCGGCATCGGCACCGCGTCGCGCGTGCTCGCGGCCGATGCGGGCGGCTGGACCGTCGGCGCGCTCGTGCAGGCGAACTACGGCGTGCGCGAGATGCTGCGCGTGGCCGGCTACCCGGTCGGCGAAGTGCTGCGGCACGTGCCGTCGCCGTTCCGCGCGCCGGACGCGCAAGGCGAGGCAGGGATGGGGTCGATCGTCGTGACGATCGCGACCGACGCGCCGCTGCTGCCGCACCAGTGCACGCGTCTTGCACAGCGCGCGAGCGTCGGGCTGGCGCGGGCCGGCGGCGGTACGGAGGATTCGAGCGGCGACATCTTCCTGGCGTTCGCAACGGGCAACGACGGCCTGCCGGCGGCGAACTACGGCAGCAAGGGCGCACCGACCACCGGCGTGAAGATGGTCAACAACGACCATATTTCCGCGCTGTTCGTCGCAGCGGCGGAAGCGGTGGAGGAAGCGATCGTGAATGCGCTCGTCGCGGGCGGCGACGTCGAGTCGCGCGGGGCGCGGGTCGAAGGGCTGGGGCAGGCGCGCTTGCTGGATGCGTTGCGCGAGGTGGGCTGGCGGCCGGGGCGCGGCGCCTGAAACGGCATGCGCCGCTTCAATCGAAGCGGCGTGGGGTAGCGTGGCGATGCCGCGATCGGCCGGGCCGCCGCTCGCCCGCGCATGCAACGCGGGCGGCGCGGGCCTGGCCGTGACGACGCGGCGTCATGCTCAGCTGCCGAAGTAGATGTTGCAGAAGCTGACGGGGCCGACACATGCGTTCGGGTCTTCCTGCTTCGATTGCGAACGATCGACGCGGCCTGCGGCCTTCACGGCTTCAGCGCGGTTCGCCGGTTGCTGTGCGGCGTCTGCCGGCGCCGGCTGTGCGTGAGCAACGGCAGCGGTGAGCGACAGGGCAACGAGGGCGAGGTGCAGCGGCTTCATTTTGGTTTCTCCGGGGTGAGTGCCAGTCTCGCTGGCAGTGAGGAAACTATAGGCTCGCACTGCTTAAAGATTAATCACCGCGGCTGTAGAGCTTATTTCCATCCGGAACAAGGATCTCGTTGCGCGCGCACCGATCGTCAATGGCGGTGCCGGTTGAACGGTGCGTCCTTGTCCAGCAGCGCGCTGCGCATGAAGTGCAGGCAGCCGACGATCCGCTGCATCCGGTGCCGCTCGTCGGGCACCGCATACCACGCCTGCAGCGTGTGCTGCGCCGCGCGGATCGCCAGGTTCACCGATTTCAGCGTGCGCGCGTGGTGGCCGGGCGTCGGATCGTCGAAGAAGCGCGGCAGCTCGTGCAGCACCGCGTCGATCGAACCGGTCCAGCGCAGCGTTTGCGGCGGCTTCGATTCGCAGAACGCGTTCAGCTCGTCGCGCAGGTCGATCACCGCATGGCCGACCTCGAGCGTCGACAGCATCCAGCGCAGCGCGTCGCGATGCTGTCGCGTGCGCCGCACGAGCAGTGTGCGCAGTTGCGCCATCAGGTCGTGCGTGCTCGACTGGAAGCGCTGCGCGAGGCGCTCCGTCGGTCCTTCGCACGCCAGCGTGACCTGGCGGCGCAGGTCGTGCGCGATGCGGCCCGTGAGCCACGGCATGTGGGTGGGGAACACGACCGCGAACACGAGCGAGCACGCGAGCATCGCGATGACGATCGCCAGGCCGTTGTTGATCAGCACCTCGGGCGTATACGCGATCGCGTTGTCGGGCCCCGCGAGCAGGCAGAAGAACACCGCGAAGCCGATCCCGTAGCCGGACAAGCCCGGCCGCATCGCGAGAAACGCGCCGAGGCCGAGCACCGGCGCGAGCGCGGCACACAGCAGCGGGAAGCCCTCGATGTTCGGATACACGTAGCACAGGAACACGTAGCCGACCGCGGTCGCGAACGCCGCGCCGACGCTCATCTGTGCGACGAACTTCGGTGCGCGCGGCGACGTGGAGCTGAGCGCGCACGCGATCGCGGTGGCGATCACGGCGAGCGGGCCGCTCGGCCATTCGGACGCAATCCAGAACGCGCTCATCGCGCCGACGGCGACGATCGTGCGCAGGAACGCGAAGCCGACGAAGAACGAATTGGTCTTCACCGCGTAGTGCGTGACCGAGCGCTCGAACGCGTGATCGTCCTGGTCGAGCGACGCATAGGTGTCGGCGTAGCCGAGATATTCGCCGATGAAGCGGTACAGCAGCTCGATCGCGGTATCGAAGTCGAGCAGGCCGCCGGCCGCATGGGCTTCGATGTCGCGCCGCGATGCGCGCGCGGCTTTCGGCAACGCGCTGTGGAAGCGACGCAGCTCGAGCAGTGCGCCGGTGGCCGGTGAGACGCCGCGCTGCCGCTCGTCGCGCAGTGCGGCGAAGCGCTGCGCGAGCGCGTCGATGTGCGGCGCCAGTGCATCGAGGACCGCGTCCGAGCCATTGGCGCGCAGCCGCTTGACGAGCTGGTGCAGCGCATGCAGCCGCGTGCACGCGTTCATGAACTCGCTGTTCAACCGCGCGAGGCGGCGGCTGCGCGCGCGAATGTGCGGATCCTCGAACGACGCGAACGCGCGGTTGGCCTCGAAGCCAACGATGTCGTCGACGAAATCGGCGAAGCGCCGCTCGAAATCGCCGCGCGCGACGTCGCCCGCGAGCGCGCCGGCCGTGAACGCCGCGAACGTCGCATGGCGGGTGCCCAGCGAACGCATCAGCGCCTTCGCGGAGCTGAGCGGCAGGATCAGCGCGCTGACCGCGCCCGAGCACGCGATGCCGAGCGCGACTTCCGCGGCGCGCGTGAGCGCGGACTGGAACAGCGTCTGCGGGGTCATCACGGCCGGCAGGCCGATCAGCGCGGCCGTGTAGCCGGCGAGCACGAAGCCGTACCAGCGGAAGTGGCGGTTGCGCACCGCGAGCGCGATGCAGGTGCCGATCCACAGCGTGATGCCGGCCATGTACAGCTCGGGCTGCTGCGCGAACAGCCCGCCGAGCGCGAGCGCGGCGACGAGGCCGGCCGCCGTGCCGAGCACGCGGTAGAAACTCTTCGCGAACACCATCCCCGACAGCGGCTGCATCAGCACGAACACGGTCGTCATCGCCGTGCGCGGCTGCGACATCTCCAGGCGCATCGCGATGCCCATCGCGAGGAGCGCCGCGAACACGGTTTTCGCGAGGTGCAGCCAGATCAGCCCGTCGCTCGCGGCCCAGTCGCGCGCCGCGTCGCCGAGTGGATCGAGCCAGGTTCTCCATCGTGCCGGTTCGATGGAAGGAGGCTCGATCGCAGGTTGTGGCTTCATGAAAAGAGGGGACCGGTACGGGGCCAGGCACGGTGCGCGGCGCGTCCGAACGGGTCCGTTCGACTGTTGAGGCGCCGATTGTAGGAGGGCGGCGCCCGCGCATTAACGCAGCTGCGGGGAAACGATAGTTGCAGCCGGAGTAACAATCTGTCGCATCCCGTGGAGGAAAATAGCGGCTCCGCTACAGGTTGCTCACAGGAATGGATACGCTACAAAACATGCGGGTGTTTTCGCGCGTCGTCGAGACGGGCAGTTTCACCGCCGCCGCGCAATCGCTGAATTCGACGACGGGCGCGATGTCGCGCGCGGTGTCGGAACTCGAGGCGCGCCTGCGCACCCGTCTGATGAATCGTTCGACGCGCCGTCTCGCGCTCACGTCGGCCGGCGAAAGCTATCTGCGGCGCTGCCGCCAGATCCTCGCCGACGTCGACCGCGCGGAAGAAGAAGCGAGCTGCGCGCACGAACGGCCGGCCGGCGTACTGCGCATGCACAGCTTCGCGAGCGTCGGTCATCACTATGTGTTGCCCGCGCTGACGCGCTATCACGCGCAGTTTCCGGGCGTGTCGATCGAACTGTCGCTGTCGCAGCGCATGCCCGACCTGTTCGACGGCACGAGCGACATGGCCGTCGTGACCGCGTCGTCGCTGCCCGATTCGGAACTCGTGTCGCACCTGCTCGGCTCGACCTTCAGCATCCTCTGCGCGTCGCCCGACTATGTGAAACGCCACGGCGCACCGGTACGCCCGCAGGATCTCTCTGCGCACGCGTGCCTGACGCTGTGCACGCCGGCGTTTCCGACGCACGAATGGGTGCTCGAGGGGCCGGAGGGTGTCGAGCAGATCCACGTTGCGGGGCCGGTGCAGACCAATACGGCCGAATCGCTCGCGCTCGCAATCCGCGACGGCATCGGGATCGGCATGCTGCCGCTGTACTCGGCGATCGACGCGCTGCGCGACGGCACGCTCGTCCGCGTGCTGCCCGCGCATATCCTGCAGAAAATGAACGTGTACGCGCTGTATCCGTCGCGCCGCTTCGTCGATGCGAAGGTGCGGACCTGGGTCGAGATGCTGCGTGCCCAGGTGCCGGGGATGATCGCGCGCGACGTCGAGATGCTGAACGCGATCGATCGCGAACCGCAGGCCGCCTGAGCGGCAGGTTTGCACCGGCGCATGGCCGCACTGCCGGTGTCTTCTCTTCGAGCCAATCGAAGCCAATCGAAGCCAATCGAAGCCAATCGAAGCCAACGCAACCCGCGCCGCGCCTGCACGACATCGTTCATGCGGGCACGGCGCTGCGTCATGCGGTTACAGCGCGGGCTTGGCAGCCGCGCCCGATTCCGTCGTCGGTTCGCCGGCGTGGCCATAGGCGGCCTGCGCAGCCTTCCGTTGCGCGAGACGCTTTTCGTGGAGTCGTTCCTGCGCCGCCATGATGTCGTCCGGATAGTTGTTGACTTCGCCGCGCGCCGGGTTGTAGCCGACCGACTCGAGATCGATCAGCTCCTGCAGCACTTGCGCGCGCGTGACGGGCGACTGGGCCGACTGGGCGAAAGACAGCGCCGGTGCAGCGAGCAGGACGGCAGCGGCGGCGGTAACGACGAGCGATTTCACGAGGTTCTCCTGGGGGCGGGGTGGGCGGCCGGTTCGACGCGCGATGCGTGACCCCGACCTTTGCTGGCAGTCTACGCAGCGCCCGCGCGCGTAAAAACCCCGATTCCAGGCAGGCTGTCTTCCAGATGGAACAACATTGGGGCAGGCCGCCCGCGGCCGGCGAACCCGTGTGCGGACGCAGGTTCGTGGCCGTCGGGCGACGAGGCATCGCGCCGGTCAGAAGCGCGTGCGCATGCCGATCGTGCCGACGATCTGGTTCGCGGTGCTCGATGCGCCGCCCGAGCCGTTGATGAACGCCTGGTAGCCGCGACCCGCTGCGTGCTGGTACATCGCTTCCGCATAGACGTCCGTGCGGCGCGACAGCTTGTAGACGGCCTGCAGGTCGACCTGGTGCCACTTCGGATCGGTTCCGTGCTTGCTGTCGGGGTTCGACACGCTGGCGTCCGTGTACACGTAGGCCGCGCCGAGGCTGACGGCCGGCGTCACCGCATAGCGCACGTTCACGTCGTAGTTGTTGAACGCGACCTGGCCGGTCGAGCCGAACGAGCCCGTGTTGTCGTACTGCGAACGCGTATAGACGAAGCCGACGGTGGCCGGGCCGAACCCGTAGCTGATGCCGCCGCCGTACGAACGCATGCGGTCCGAGCCGATCGACCAGCCGCCCTGGTTCAGGCTCTTCGCTTCGACCGCATCGGTCGCGCCGGCGCTCGCGCTCGTCGAGCCCTTCGTGCCGTTCATCTGCAGGTACGCGCCGGCCAGCTTCAACGGGCCGTTCGTGTAGCTCGCCGCGACGCTGTACGCGCGGTTCGCGCCGAAGTTGGTCGCGTTCGAGAACGCATACATCGCGCCGACCTTGAAGCCCGCATAGGTCTCGCTCGTGTACTTGACCGCGTTGTTGATGCGCAGCGAGTGGTTCAGGTTGTCGTTGTCGAACGGATGCGCGAAGCTCGCGTCGCCGAAGTCGCCGGCCGTGGCCGACAGCGGCGCGACGAAGTCGACCATCGTGTCGTACTGGCGGCCGAGCGTCAGCGTGCCGTAGCCGTTCTGGCTCAGGCCGACGTACGCGTGGCGGCCGAACAGCTTGCCGTCCTGCCCGAGCCCGCCGTTGTTCACGTTGAAGCCGTTCTCGAGCACGAACAGCGCCTTGAGGCCGCCGCCGAGATCCTCGGTGCCGCGAAACCCGACGCGGCTGCCGTTGACGGTGCCGCTGTTCAGGCGCCACAGCGATGCACCGTTGGCGTTGTTGGTGTAGACGATGCCGGCGTCGATCAGGCCGTACAGCGTGACCGAGCTCTGTGCGTGAGCGAGCGGGGCGAACAGTGCGGCGGCGCATGCGCCTGCGATGAGGGTTTTTTTCAAGTGAAGGCTCCTGCGTGTGGGACTGGGAACGAAAGTTCGGCGCAAGTATAGGAACGCATCGCGCGCGCGAGGCCGCCGGGGCCGCGAGCGCACCTTTCCGGATCCGGCAAGAGTCCTTCACAAAACTGACACGATGTGCCGCGCGCGCCTGAGGCCGGCGGTTTTTGCTCGATCGCGCACGGATGGCATCTGCTCCTCGGTGACCGGCTGTCGCGTCGTTGCAACATGCGCGGGGCGAGGCACGGCGGTTGATCGGCTTGACCGGCGCGCGGAGAATGAGGCGTTCACGCCGACGACGGGTGTCACACGAATGAGAAGACGCGTGCGCATCACCGATCGCCGAGTCTCGTCGATACTCGTCAACTGGATCGCACGGCCGCCGGCGCAAAGCGCGTGGCCGTTTTCATGGATGCCACGGGGAGACTCCACATGAATCTGTTCAACGTACGCCTGCGCGGCCGCGACGGCCTGTTCACGATCGCCATCGACGGCGGCACGATCGCGCGGGTCGACGCCCAGCCTTCACCGGTCGCGCCCACGGGCATGGCGGACCTCGACGCGGGCGGCCGCCTGGCGATTGCGCCGCTCGTCGAGCCGCATATTCACCTCGACGCGGTGCTGACGGCCGGCGAGCCCGCGTGGAACATGAGCGGCACGCTGTTCGAGGGCATCGAGCGCTGGGCCGAACGCAAGGCGACGATCACGCACGAGGACACGAAGACGCGCGCGCATGCGGCGATCGGCATGCTGCGCGATCACGGGATCCAGCACGTGCGCACGCACGTCGACGTCACGGACCCGACGCTTGCCGCACTGAAGGCGATGCTGGAAGTGAAGGACGAGGCGCGCGGGCTGATCGACCTGCAGATCGTCGCGTTTCCGCAGGAAGGCATCGAATCGTTCGACGGCGGCCGCGCGCTGATGGAGCAGGCGATCGACCTGGGCGCGGACGTCGTCGGCGGGATTCCGCACTTCGAGAACACGCGCGAGCAGGGTGTCAGCTCGATCCGCTTCCTGATGGATCTCGCGGAGCGCACCGGCTGCCTCGTCGACGTGCATTGCGACGAAACGGACGATCCGCATTCGCGCTTCCTCGAAGTGCTCGCGGAAGAGACGCGCGTGCGCGGGATGGGGTCGCGCGTGACGGCGAGCCACACGACCGCGATGGGCTCGTACGACAATGCGTACTGCTCGAAGCTGTTCCGCTTGCTGAAGCGCGCGGGCCTGAACTTCATCTCGTGCCCGACCGAGAGCATCCACCTGCAAGGGCGCTTCGACACGTTTCCGAAGCGGCGCGGCGTCACGCGCGTCGCGGAGCTCGACCGCGCGGGCATCAACGTGTGCTTCGGGCAGGATTCGATCAAGGACCCGTGGTATCCGCTCGGCAACGGCAACATCCTGCGCGTGCTCGATGCGGGCCTCCATATCTGCCACATGATGGGCTACCAGGACCTGCAGCGCTGCCTCGACTTCGTGACCGACCACAGCGCGACGACCATGCATCTCGGCGACAACTACGGCATCGCAGTCGGGCGTCCGGCGAATCTCGTCGTGCTCGACGCGGACAGCGACTACGAAGCGGTGCGCCGGCAGGCCAAGGCGACGCTGTCGATCCGCCACGGGAAAGTGATCCTGCGGCGCGAACCGGAGCGCGTCACGTATCCGGATTGACGCGGACTTGATGCACGCGGCGGGCGATCCCGGCCCGTCCGGCGGCATGTATTCATGGAATGCATCAGTCGATTCGAAAAATACGTTTGTCTCATGATGGGTGCCGGCCTACGATGCGGTCCTGACGGCGGCGTGCGTGTTGCGCGCCGTCCTTTCGACTCCATTCGCCGACTCCATGCGCCCCGATCTCCCGTCCGCTCCCGCATCCTCCTCGCCGGCCGCCAGCCCGTTCGCGCGCGTGGCCGTCGTCACGATCCTGACCGGCGTCGGCGCGGGCCTCGGCGGCATGCTGCTCGCGCTGCTGTTGCATGCGATCCAGCACGTCGCGTACGGCTACAGCGTCGCGCACGTGATCGGCACCGAGAGCTTCCTGACCGGCGCGAGCGGCGCGGATCCGCTGCGCCGCCTCGCGGTGCTGATCGTCTGCGGGATCGTCGCCGGCGGCGGCTGGTGGGCGTTGTACCGGTATGGCCGGCCGCTCGTCAGTATCCGCCGCGCGGTGCGCGCGGCCGACCCGCGGATGCCGGTCGTCAGCACGACGGTTCACGCGCTGCTGCAGATCGTCACAGTCGCGCTCGGCTCGCCGCTCGGCCGCGAAGTCGCGCCGCGCGAGATCGGTTCGCTGCTTGCCGGGCGGCTGGCGCATGCGGCGGGGCTCACGCCCCACGACTGCCGGCTGATGGTTGCGTGCGGTGCGGGCGCAGGCCTCGCGGCCGTCTACAACGTGCCGCTCGGCGGCGCGATCTTCGTGCTCGAAGTGCTGCTCGGCACGTTCGAACTGCGTGCGCTTGTCATCGCGGTCGCGACGTCGGCGATCGCGGCGGCCGTTGCGTGGATCGGCCTCGGCAACGAACACCAGTACACGGTGCCGCCGTTCGTGCTGAGCACGCCGCTCGTGGTGTGGTCGATCGTCTGCGGGCCGCTGTTCGGTCTTGCCGCGTACGGCTTCGTGCGGCTCACGACCCAGGCCCGGGCGAACGCGCCGAAAGACTGGCGGCTGCCCGTGCTCGCGCTGGCCAACTTCGCGGTGATCGGCGTGCTCGCGATGCGGTTTCCGCAATTGCTCGGCAACGGCAAGGGCCCGGCGTCGCTGGGCTTTGACGGCACACTGACGATCGGTCTCGCCGCGGCGCTGCTCGTGCTGAAGGTGCTGATCGAGGCGGGCAGCCTGCGGGCGGGTGCGGAAGGCGGCCTGCTGACGCCGGGCCTCGCGAACGGCGCGCTGCTCGGCGTCGTGCTCGGCGGGCTGTGGAGCCTCGTGTGGCCGGGCGCGTCGATCGGCGGATGCGCACTGATCGGTGCGACCGCGTTTCTCGCCGCGTCGATGCAGATGCCGATCACGGCGGTCGTGCTGCTGCTCGAATTCACGCGCGCGGATCATGACAGCCTCGTGCCGATGCTGCTTGCGGTGGCCGGCTCGCTCGTCGCGTACCGGTTCGCGCAGCGGCTGGCGGAGCGGCGGGAAAGTGCGGTTGCAACGGTGCGCGAACACGCAGCGGCTATGCGCTGACGCGCATGAGTGGTCAGGAAGCAGGAAACGCACCACCATCAGAAACCGGCGAGCCACCAGAAAAATTGACGGTTTGTATCCGTTCTGGTGAATACCGTTGCCGCGACGCTCGTGCTGGACGACGAAGCCGTAACGATCGGAAGTTCAAGCCGAACATCGCTGAAGCGAACCGCGCGTAATCGATCTATTGCATCCCGACACGGTTCTGCAGCGGTCGCCGACCCGGCGGACGCGTTGTCCTCCCTGCGTTATTCACGATAGCTTTGCCAGTTCGCTCAAACTCAAACTGTCCGAGAGAAAATGGCAACTTCGTACAAGTACGGCATTCATGAGGGCCTGCGCCGTGAAGAATTGCTCTTGCTGATCTTCATCGAAGAAACCGGCAAGGCGTTGGGTGTAGATGATGCGGTTGGCATCGCGATGGTATTGCTGGGGCAGCGTTTCATTCCCACGCGCGGCAAGTTCGCGAACGCAGTCAAGGGCACCTCCATCGCGTCTGTCGTTGCGCGTCGTATGTTGCCGTACGAGCTAAAGCACCGGATATTGCCTACCGTTACCTCGTTCACTAGCCTTATCATGTTGCGCATCAAATTTACGCGGAATATCGGTGCGTTCGTCGGGCGTGCGATTCCCGGCGTCGGATGGGTAATGCTGGCAACCGATGTATCGCTGATCACTTATCACACGGTAAAGACCTACAACGGCATCGTGAAGCCCGAGGATCGTCTGTATGGCTGACACATGGAAGCGTCTCGAAGCATTTATCACGGGCGATATCGGCGCGCTTCCAGTCCGTCGAATCGAACTGAATCGGGACACGGATCTCTATCACGATCTCGACATGGAGCCGGACGCTATCGACACGCTTATCAAGCGATGGGGGGAGGCGTTCGGTGTCGACCTGTCCGCGTTCGACATTCACCATTACTACCCGTCCGCGAAGCTCGGCATGGGTTCGTTTCTCGCTGCGGTTGTCAAATCGCCGTTTAGCCTTGATGCGCGCGAGAAGTTGGGCGGCAGGTCGCTGACACTCGGAATGCTGAAAGAGGCGATGGAGCGCGGGCGCTGGGAATCGTAACCTTCTGAAGGTCGCAGGCTACTGGCCTGACACCTGTTCATGCGAACCACGCCGGATCGCTTCATGAAACGCAGAACGCCCGCCAGATTCATATCCAGGCGGGCGTTTTTGCGTTTGCACTTTCCGCCATCGATTCCGGTTTGCGCCCGCTATCGGCGGTGATTCACAGATGGGTGTTCCGACGCCCGAACTCCGTGACGCCCCTGTGACGGATTCGAGAACCTGAAATTGACCGGCGCAATGGCCACCAAAGGCATCAAGGCAGACTGCGCGGTTCTGTGCAAGAATCCGCGCGTTTCCGCGCCTCAACCAACAACGACACGCGCGGACGTCCCTATCAGGAAACGAGGAGCTCAAGTTGATTCAGCGCATTTCCCAATTCTTCACGCAGGTGGTCCACCGCGTGTTGCCCGACCCGTTGATTTTCGCGATCCTGCTGACGATCGTCACGTTCGCGCTCGCGTTCGGTCTCACGCCAAACACGCCCGTGCAGCTCACGACGATGTGGGGTTCGGGATTCTGGAACCTGCTCGCGTTCTCGATGCAGATGGTCATGATCCTCGTCACCGGTCACGCACTCGCGAGTTCGCCGCCCGTGAAGCGCATGCTCGTGGCGCTCGCGAGCACCGCGCGCACGCCCGGGCAGGGCGTGATGCTCGTCGCGTTCGTCGGCGCGCTCGCGTGCGCGATCAACTGGGGCTTCGGCCTCGTGCTCGGCGCGATGCTCGCGCGCGAAGTGGCGCGCCGTGTCGCCGGCAGCGATTACCGGCTGCTCGTTGCGTCCGCCTACATGGGCTTCCTGAGCTGGCACGGCGGCTTGTCGGGATCGGTCCCGCTCGTCGCGGCCACGAAGGGCAATCCGATGGAGAAAACCATCGGGCTGATTCCCGTGTCGGAGACGATCTTCACCGGCTACAACGCGTTCATCACGATCGGCCTGATCGTGATGTTGCCGTTCCTCGCGCGCATGATGATGCCGAAGCCGGGTGACGTTGTCAGTGTCGATCCGGCGCTGCTGGCCGAACCGCCGAGCGTCGAGCGCCAGCTCGGGCCCGATGCGACGTTCGCGGAACGGCTGGAGGAAAGCCGCTTGCTGTCGGTCTTCGTCGCGGCGCTGTGCGCGGCGTTCCTCGTGCTGAAGTTCGTGCAGAAGGGCTTCGCGCTCGACATCGATACCGTGAACCTCGCGTTCCTCGCGGCCGGCATCCTGCTGCACCGTACGCCGATGGCCTATGCGCGCGCGGTGGCCGGTGCGGCGCGCGGCGCATCGGGGATCATGATCCAGTTCCCGTTCTACGCGGGCATCCAGGCGCTGATGGATCACTCGGGGCTCGCGGGCGTGATCACGAAGTGGTTCGTCGATATCGCGAACGTGCACACGTTCCCGCTGCTCGCGTTCCTGAGCTCGGCCGTGATCAATTTCGCGGTGCCGTCCGGCGGCGGCCACTGGGTCGTGCAGGGCCCGTTCGTGATGCCGGCGGCCCAGGCGCTCGGCGCCGATCTCGGCAAGGCCGCGATGGCGATCGCGTACGGCGAGGCCTGGACCAACATGGCGCAGCCGTTCTGGGCGTTGCCCGCGCTGGCGATCGCCGGGCTCGGCGTGCGCGACATCATGGGCTATTGCGTGACGACGCTGCTGTTCTCGGGCGTCGTGTTCGTCGCAGGGATGTATCTGTTCTGACGGGGCGACGCGAGAGGCGGGCCGCGTATGCGTCCGCCTCTCGCGATCCCGAATCCGGCCTGCCGTCAGCCGGGCGACCGTGCGCCTGGCCGCTCGTGTCCGTGCCGCAACGCGAGGCTGGCGAACGCCGCGATGACGAGCGCGGCCGCCAGCAGTGTCAGCCCGTTCTTCGCGTTGCCGGTTGCCTGTTCGATCGCACCGACGACGGTCGGCCCGACGAAACCGCCGAGCAACCCGCACGTATTCACCAGCCCGAGTCCGCCTGCCAGTGCGTTACCGGCGAGCCGCGACGCGGGAAACGTGAAGACGATCGACTGAACGACGAAGAACATGAATGCGGCCACGCACACGCACAGGAGCCCCGCGGCAGGCGACGCATGCGCGGCGCCGACCATCCCGGCCGCCATCACGACCAGCCCCGCACACAGCATCCGGCGCGAATGCCGCGACTCGCGCGCAAAGCGCGGCAGCGTGGCGGCGCCGCACGCGGCGGCAAGCCAGGGCAGCGCGGTCAACAACCCGACCGCGAACGGCGAGAAGCGTCCCGATGCGCCGATGATGCCCGGCAGGAAGAAAATCACCGTGTAGATGGTCAACTGGTGGCAGAAGTACACGAAGATCGCGAGCCAGATCTGCGGATCGCGCAGCGCGGTGCCGAATGCATGGCCGCCGTGCGCGCCGGCCCCCGCATCCTGCTCGGCGGCCAGCGTGCGTTCGAGTGCACGCCCGGTTTCCGGGGCGAGCCACGGTGCGGTGCTCGGACGATCCGGCAGCCGTGTCCACACGACGAATGCGAGCAGGATCGCCGGAATGCCTTCGACGACGAACAGCCACTGCCAGCCGTGGAAGCCGAGCGTGCCGTCGAGCTCGATCAGTGCGCCGGCCAGCGGCCCGCCGACGATGTTCGCGATGCACACGCCAAGCAGGAAATACCCGGTTGCGCGCGCACGCTCCTCGCGGCCGAACCAGTACGTCAGGTACAGCATCACGCCGGGAAACAGGCCGGCTTCGGCGGCCCCGAGCAGCAGGCGCATCACGTAGAACGACGTCTCGCCGCTGACGAACGCCATGGCGACCGACAGTGCCCCCCACGTGATCATGATCCGCGTGATCCAGAAGCGCGCGCCGACGCGATGCATGATCAGGTTGCTCGGAATTTCGAAGAGTGCATAGGTCAGGAAGAAGAGCCCCGCGCCGAGTCCGTACGCGGCCGATGAAATGCCGAGATCGACCCCCATCGAATGTTTGGCGAACGCGATGTTGGTGCGGTCGAGGAAGCTGATCACATACGCGGCGATCAGCAGCGGCAGGAGTTTGCGGAACAGCAGCCGGTTCAGCGACGCGCTCGCGTCGCCGGCGGCGGACAGGGCCTGGGCGTGATGAGTGGACATGCGGACGACTCCGGTAAGGGCGAACCGGCGCGCACGGCAAGCACGGTGCGCCGCGTTCGGCAGATGCCGCTGCGATGCATGCAGCGGATGGGCAGACGACGGAGCCGCGCCGGCAGCGCTCGAACGGAGCGGGGCGATGATGGGCGTCCTGGCGCCGGTCGGCTCGGGCCGGCGCCTTGTCACTGCGCTTGCGGATTCTGGTGTTGGGGGGCTACCCGGCGATCAGAAATTCACCGCGTCGCCGCCCTTGAGTGCGAGCATCGCGCGCGCCTCGGCCGGTGTCGCGATCTCGAGCGACAGGCCTTCGAGCACCTGCCGCATTTTCAGGACCTGCGCGGCGCTCGATTCCGCGAGCTTGCCCGGCGCGATCCACAGCGAATCCTCGAGCCCGACGCGCACGTTCGCGCCTTGCGCCGCACCGATCGTCGCGAGCGGAATCTGGTTGCGGCCGGCGCCGAGGATCGACCACACGTAATCGCTGCCGAACAGGCGGTCGGCCGTGCGGCGCATGTGCATCAGGTCTTCCGGGTGCGCACCGATCCCGCCGAGCAGGCCGAACACGCTCTGCACGAAGAACGGCGGCTTCGCGAGCCCGCGGTCGACAAAATGCGCAAGGTTGTACAGGTGCGAGATGTCGTAGCACTCGAATTCGAAGCGCGTGCCGTTCGCCCCGCAGCGCGTGAGAATCGTTTCGATGTCGGCGAACGTGTTCTTGAACACGAGGTCGCGGCTCTTCTCGAGATGTTCGCGTTCCCACGGATGCTTCAGCTCGCGAAAACGCTCGAGCATCGGGTACAGCCCGAAGTTCATCGAGCCCATGTTCAGCGATGCGACTTCGGGCTGGAAATGCAGCGCGGGCTGGAGGCGTTCGTCGACCGTCATGTGCGGGCTGCCGCCCGACGTGAGGTTGATCACCGCATCGGTTTGCGCCTTGATGCGCGGCAGGAATTCGGCGAACACGGCCGGATCCTGGGTCGGCTTGCCGTCGGACGGATTGCGTGCGTGAAGGTGCAGGATCGCCGCGCCGGCCTCGGCGGCCGCGACGGCGGCCGTTTCGATCTCGTGCGGCGTGACAGGCAGGTACGGCGACATCGACGGCGTATGGATCGCGCCGGTCGGCGCACAGGTGATGATGACTTTGCGAGCGTTGGCCACGGATGGATTCCTTTCGGTGAACGATGCAGGGTGCGTCAGAGCACTTCGACGTTGCCGCAGACGGAGATGGCCTGCCCGGTGATTCCGTGCCCGCCCGGCGAGCACAGGAACAGCGCGGTCGCGGCGATCTCGGCCGGATCGGTCATGCGTCGCAGCGAAATCTTCTCGAGGTAGCGGGTCTCCATCTCGTCGTAACCGATGCCGAGCTGCTGTGCACGCGCCTGGATCACGCGGCGCATCCGCGGGCCGCGCACGATGCCGGGTTGAATGGCGTTCACGCGAATGCCGAGCGGCCCGAGTTCGATCGCGAGGCTTTTAACGAGGCCGACCACGGCCCATTTGGTGGCCGCATACGGTGTGCGGAACGCGTAACCGAGCCGGCCTGCGACCGACGACAGCGCGATGATCGCGCCGCCGTGTTTCGCGTCGCGCAGCAGCGGCACCGCGTGGCGCGCGAACTGGAATTGCGCGGTCAGGTTGATCGCGACCGTTTGTTCCCACTGCACGGGGTCGATTTCGTCGATGCCGCCGGTCGGACCGGCGATGCCGGCGTTGTTGACGAGCACGTCGAGGCCGCCGAGCGTGGCCGATACGTCGGCGAACACGCGTTCGACGGCGGCCGGATCGGATACGTCGGCCAGCGTCGCACTGATCGCGCCGGCTCCGGCTCCGGCGCGCGGCGGCCGGTCGGCGAGCGCTGAAATCGCGGCTTGCGACGCGTCGCATACATGCACGTGCGCGCCGCATTCGGCGAACGCGTCCGCGATTTCAAGACCGATACCCGATGCGCCGCCCGTCACGAGGACGCGCAGGCCGTCATAGGGTTTCAGCAGGTCGGAAGCTGTCATGCCGGGTTGTCTCCATCGTTGATGTAGTCGGATCGCGGACGCTCGCGACCGGGCGCCCGCGGCAGGCGGCCGCTACGGCTTCGCGTTCACGGTCCGCGGGGCCTGTTCCGCCCGCAGCGTCTCGGCGAGATCGTGTGCCGCGCCGCCGATGTCGAGCGCGATGCCTGCCCGCACGCCTGCGCCGTCGCGCCGTTCGAGCGCATCGACGATGGCGCGGTGCGCATCCATCGAGCGCCGCATGTGCGGGATATCGAGCGCGACCATGTTGAGGAAGGGGCCGACGCGCATCCACAGGTTCTCGACGATCGCGAGCGTGCTTTCGCTTGCGCCGTGCGCGTAGATCGCGCTGTGGAACGCGAAATTGCTTTGCAGGTAAGCGCGCGAGCGGCCTGCCTCGACGTGCGCCTGCATCGTCTCGCAGATCTTGCGCACGGCCGCGATCTGCGCGTCGCTCATGCGTCCGCACGCGCGTTCGGCGATGCAGCCCTCGAGGGCGATGCGCACGTCGCGCAATTCGTCGAGCATGTCGAGCGTCATCGGCGGCACGACGAGCGCGCGATTCGGGCCATCGACCAGCGCGCGCTCCGCGTGCAGTCGGGTGAGTGCGGCGCGCACGGGCATCGTCGACGAGCCGACCGCCTCGGCGACGCTGCGCAGGCTCAATGCCTGGCCGGGCGCGAAACGGCCGCTCATCAGCGCTTCGCGCAGTTGCTGGTAGACCTTGTCGGCCATCGTTTCCTGTTCAACGGCTTTCAGTGCGGGCGGGACGATGCGAGGCGCCAAGACGGGTTCTCCGAGGTTTGATCTGTGATGTGTGATCACACTTGCGATGTGCGAAGTGTTGACGATCGAAGGCATCGAGTCAAGTCGAACGGGATCGGGGAAAACGCGGGGGAGTAGAAAGAAATCGGTGTCCGGGAAATTCGAGTATTACGAAAAACTTTCAATTCGTGCACTCTGACGCCTTGATTCGATTTCGAAGGTATCCGGGACATGAGCAGTCGCGAGCCTTCGATGCATTTCCTCGAGTCGAATTCATCTCAACAATAAGGAGCCGAAATGAAACGACCATCGTTTGCCGTTGCATGGGCGGCATCTCAGCGAATCTACGATCCTGCAAATTCCGGTGCGCGCGTCGCGAAAGTGATAGGTGGATACGTCGAGAAGAACGTCAACAATCCGGATCCGACACAGCGTTGGAGCAATACTTGCGCGGTCAGGATGAGTTATATCCTCGGCGAAGCAGGGATGGTGATGCCGCGAATCCCCGGGCAAACGGTATCGGGCGGAGACGATCGGCAATACTTTTTTCGTGTCAGGGATTTGATTCGTTTGCTCGAACAACGGTGGGGGAAAGCCGAGCGCGTCGAATATCCACCATCAAACGGCGGGTCGCTCGCAGGGCGACAGGGTGTCATCCTGTTCGAGGTGTCGGGATGGAGCGACGCACAGGGCCACGCCACACTATTCAACGGGCGCACGTGTTACGACCATTGCTACTTCAACGAGCCGGGTGCGCGGTATCGTACCGATCGCGCAAATTTCTGGAGTCTGTCATGAGGGAAGCCTGGGTCGCTGCCGCGTTGGCCTGCTTCGTGTTTCAACCGGCGATAGCCGTGGCGAAGGACGCCGCACAAGCGTCGCCGGAGGCCGGTTCACGGACTTACATCCAGAATTTCAAGGACATGGTGCTCGCCAACTGCCTGACTACCGCTTACAAGCGCGAGCCCGGCGTGAGCAAGGACATCGGCAGCAGCACCAGCGCGTTGCGCGACTGGACCTACTACGACATGGAGCGTGCGCCGGACGTCATTCAGGCGCTGGTCTCGAAGTATCTGGCCCGCGATTATCGGAATCCGGTGGTTGAAGCGGAAGTCAGGGACGTGAAGTTCGATTTCCTGAAATGCATCGATCTGTATCACGGCAAGGAACTGGACGCCGCAGCGAAGAAGCTTGTATTGCGCCCGAACAGTACCTATCGAACCGAGCATTCGCCAAAGCCGCAGTAGCGATCGAACGCCGTTGCGCCATGCAACGGCGCGCGGTGTGCCATTTTGCCGACGCTATTCAAGCGTCCGGATCGAATTGCTGATCCCGCGCGCGCAGTCGATCACGGCCGGAGCGAGCTTGCGGCGCGCGTCGTCGAGTGTCCAGCGGCTCGTCGGCGCCACCACGTGCACGGCGGCCACCGGCTGCCCCTGGCTGCCGAGCACGGGCGCGGCAATCGACATGTCGCCGATGAACAGTTCCTCCTGGTTCGTGGCGTAGCCTTCGAGCCGCGCGCTGTCGAGCAGCGCGACGAGCTCGTCGAGCGCCGTGACCGTGCGCGGCGTATGCGGCGTGCGCGCCATGCCGTCGAGCCGCACACGCGCTTCTTCCGGCGGCAGCGCGCTCAGGAACGCGCGGCCGGAGCCGGTGCAGTACATCGGGATGCGGCTGCCGATCGGCATGTGAATCGGCACGAACTTCGTCGACACGAAACGCGCGACGTACACCATTTCATCCTCGTCCGGCTCGGTGAGGTTGGTGGTTTCGCCGGTCAGGTTCGTGAGTTCGGACAGGAACGGATTCGCGACGTCGATCAGCGTATCGGCCGCGAGATAGCTGAAGCCGATCCGCATCACGTGCGGCGTGAGCTGGTAGCGGCGCGTAACCGGATGCTTGCGGATGTAGCCGAGCTTCTCGAGCGTATAGACCATCCGCTGCGCCGAGCTTTTCGTCATGCCGGCCGCATCGGCCACTTCCGCCAGCGTCATCGTGCGCCGCTTCGCGCTGAACGCGCGCAACACGTTCAGCCCTTTCTCCAGCGACTGGTTGAACAACAGGTCGTTTGACTGGTCGGGCGACGTTTCCATGGGCAAGGGGCCGAATCGATTCGATATCGCATCATATCGTATCGCATATCGATACGTATAAATCTTTTGGCGATATTTTTGATTCGTTTTAAGATCGGGTCATCGTCGCAGTGTCGATCCGCGACCGGCCGGCGCACCGAAGTACCCGAGAAGGAGACACCATGGTTTCGTTCATCAAGCGGTTCGGCGCACTGGCCGCCGGTTTCGCCACCTGCATCGCTTTCTCCGCCGCATCGGCCGGCGCCGTCGCGGCCGAGCCCACGCTGAAGGTCGGCGCGACGGCCACCGGGGTGCCGTTCACGTTTCTCGACGTCAAGAGCAATTCGATCCAGGGGATGATGGTCGATGCGATCACCGCGGCCGGGAAGTCGGCCGGGTTTCGCGTCGACGTGCAGCAGACGGTATTTTCGGCGCTGATCCCGTCGCTCACCACGCAGAAGATCGACATCATCTCGGCCGCGATGCTGAAAACGCCGGCGCGCCAACAGGTCGTCGACTTCTCCGACACGGTCTATACGTTCGGCGAAGGCCTGATCGTGAAGGCGGACGACCCGGGCCGCTATACGTCGATGGACGATTTCAAGGGGCAGGTGGTCGGCGCGCAGGTCGGTACGGCGTTCGTCGACGCGCTGAACAAGAAGGGCATCTTCAAGGAAGTCCGGACCTACGATTCGATCGCCGACATCATGCGCGACGTCGCGCTCGGCCGCATCAAGGCCGGCTTCGCCGACCAGCCGATCGTCGCGTACCAGATCGAACACGGCGTCAGCCGCCAGGTGCGGCTCGTGCCCGAATACCAGAGCGTCGTGAAGGGGCAGGTCTGCTTCATCGTGCGCAAGGGCGACACGGCGACGCTCGAGCAGCTCAACGGCGCGATCCGGAAAATGAAGGGCGACGGCACGCTGCAGCAGATCCTGCAGAAGTGGCACATGAGCTGAGCGCGCGCCCGGGATTCCCGAGCGGTATCGCCCGCGCATCGCGGGCACCCACTGCGGCGTGCCGCCGGGCCGTCGCATAGGAGACCTCATGTTTTTTGAGAACGCGATCGATTTCCTGCCGATCCTGCTGAAGGGGGCGGTGGTCACGATCGAGATCACGGCATGCGCGTTCGTGCTCAGCTCGGTGCTCGGGCTGATCCTCGCGTTGCTGAAGGTGTCGCCCAACCGTGCCGTATCGACGGTCGGGAGCACGGTCGTCAACGTGATTCGCGGCCTGCCGATCATCGTGCAGCTGTTCTACATGTACTTCGTGTTGCCCGATCTCGGTATCCAGCTGTCGGCGTTCCAGGCCGGCGTGCTCGGTCTCGGCATCGCGTATTCGGCCTACCAGGCGGAAAATTTCCGCGCCGGCATCGAGGCGATCGACCGCGGCCAGATCGAAGCCGCGCACGCGATCGGCATGCGCGGGCCGATGATCATGCGGCGCGTCGTGCTGCCCCAGGCGTTCCGCATCGCGCTGCCGCCGTACGGCAACACGCTGGTGATGCTGCTGAAGGATTCATCGGTCGCGTCGACGATCACCGTCGCGGAGATCACGCGCGCCGGCCAGCTGATCGCGTCGTCGACATTTCAGAACATGAGCGTCTATACGCTCGTCGCGTTGCTGTATCTCGCGCTCGGCCTGCCGCTGATGTTTGGCGTGAACCGGCTCGGCAAGCGACTCTCGCTGAGGAGAAGCGCATGATCCGGATCGATGCGATACACAAGCGCTTTCAGCAACACGCCGTGCTGAAGGGCGTCAGCCTCGACGTGCAGCAGGGTGAGGTCGTGTGCCTGATCGGGCCGTCCGGCTCGGGCAAATCGACCGTGCTGCGCTGTATCAACGGCTTCGAGACTTACGACGAAGGGGCGATCACGATCGACGGCGTGAAGGTCGACGCGCATTCGAAACGGATTCACGAGCTCCGGATGCGGGTCGGCATGGTGTTCCAGCGCTTCAACCTGTTCTCGCATCGCACGGCGCTCGAGAACGTGATGGAAGGGCCGGTCCACGTGCGCCGCACGCCGGCCGCGCAAGCGCGCGAGCAGGCCCGCGCGTTGCTCGACAAGGTCGGGCTCGCGCACCGGATGAATGCGTATCCGTCCGAGCTGTCGGGCGGGCAGCAGCAGCGCGTCGCGATCGCACGCGCGCTGGCGATGGAGCCGCAGGCGATCCTGTTCGACGAACCGACGTCGGCGCTCGATCCCGAACTCGTCGGCGAAGTGCTCGGCGTGATGCGCGGACTCGCGCGCGACGGCATGACCATGGTCGTCGTCACGCACGAAATGGCATTCGCGCGCGAGGTGGCCGACCGCGTGTGTTTCCTGCACGACGGCACCATCTGCGAAAGCGGATCCGCACGCGACGTGCTCACGCAGCCGAAACATCCCCGCACGCAGGAATTCCTGCGTCGACTGCTGGCGTCGGACGACGCCGCCACCCCGGATCGAACATGAGTGCAAGCAACGCGGCACCCGGATGGCCCGACTCCCGGTGGCCGGACTCGCTGTGGGCGGCGACCGCCGCGCCGGCGCCCGATACTCCCGCGCTCGACGCGTCCGCGTCGTGCGACGTGGCGATCGTCGGTGCTGGCTTCACGGGCCTGTCGACCGCGCTTCACCTGGCCGAACGCGGCGTGAACGTGCGCGTGATCGACAGCGCGCAGCCGGGCTGGGGCGCGTCCGGCCGCAACGGCGGCCAGGTGATCCCCGGCCTGAAATACGACCCCGACGAACTGGTCCGCCGGTTCGGCGACGAAGCCGGCGAGCAGCTTGCCGCCGTGGTCGGCGGTGCGGCCGACACGGTATTCGACCTGATCGCGCGGTACGCGATCGACTGCGATGCGCGACGCCACGGCTGGATCCAGCCGGCGCCGACTGCCGCGATGCTCGACACGGTCGCCCGGCGTGCGCAGCAGTGGGCCGCGCGCGGCGCACCGGTCGAACTGCTCGGTCGCGACGACGTCGCGCGCCGGCTCGGCACGCATGCGTACGCGGGCGGCTGGATCGATCGCCGCGCGGGCAGCGTGCAGCCGCTCAGCTATACGCGCGGCCTCGTGCGCGCGGCGCAGGCGAGCGGGGCGGTCGTGCATGGGTTGACGCGCGCCGTCGGGCTGACGAGGGCGGACGGCCGCTGGCAGGTCGCGACGGCCGGCGGCGCGACGGTATCGGCGGAGTGCGTCGTGATCGCGACCAACGGGTACACGGACGGGCTGTGGCCCGGCTTGCGCCAGTCGGTGATCGCCGCGAACAGCTTCATCGTCGCGACGCAACCGCTCGCGCCGGAACTCGGTCGCGACATCCTCGCCGGCGGCGAGGTCGCATCGGATGCGCGGCGCCTGCTGCTGTACTTCCGGCGCGATGCCGCGGGACGCCTGCTGATGGGCGGCCGCGGCCCGTTCGCGGAGCCGCGTGCGACGAGCGACTGGCGCCATCTCGAGCGTGCGACGACGCTGCTGTATCCGCAACTGAAGGGGGTCCGCTTCGAGTACCGCTGGGCCGGGCGCGTCGCGATCACCGCGGATTTCATGCCGCACGTGCACGAGCCCGCGCCGGGCGTGACGATCGCGCTCGGCTACAACGGGCGCGGCATCGCGATGGCGACGACGCTCGGCAAGCATCTGGCCGCGCACCTGTCGGGCGACGCGCAACTGCCGCTGCCGTTGCGGCGCACGCCGATCCGGCCCATTCCGTTTCACGGGCTGCAGCGTTTCTATATCGCGGCCGGCGTGGCCTGGTATCGGCTGCTCGACAGCCTGTCGTGACACGGGCGGGACCCCGAGTCGCCATCCGGCATCCGATCGGGCAGAATCGGCACCTCCAGTTTCCGCCGACGGAGCCTGCATGACCGATCCGAACGAACCACCCGGCCGCCGGGCGTACGCGAGCTTCGCGCAACGCTATGCCGACATCGCGCCGACGAAGGCGCACAACGCGCTCTACGAGCGACCTGCGACGATGGCGCTGCTTGGCGACGTAGCTGGCCTGACGGTACTCGATGCCGGCTGCGGGCCCGGCATCTGCAGTGCGCACCTCGCACGCCAGGGCGCGACGGTGCATGCGTTCGACGTCACGCCGGAGATGGTCGCGCTCGCGAAAACGCGCTGCGCGGGCCTTCCCGTCGACATCGTGGAAGGCGATCTGGAGGGGTCGCTCGCATGGCTGCCCGACGCAGCATTCGACAAGGTCGTCTGTTCGCTCGCGTTCGACTACGTGCGCGATCTTCTGCCGACGCTGCGCGAATTCCGGCGCGTCGCACGGCCGGGCGCCACGCTCGTGTTTTCGATGGCGCATCCGATGCGCGACTGGATGGACGAACGCACGCGCGGCGAGGGCACCTATTTCGATACGTTCCGCTTCGGCTTTCACTGGTCGGGTTTCGGCGAACCGAAACCCTATGTCGAGGCGTGGCGACGGCCGCTCGCCGACATCCTGAACGCCGTGGCCGACAGCGGCTGGCGGCTCGACCGGTTCGTCGAGCCGAAGCCGCTGCCCGAGATGAAGGCCGCATCGGAGCGGCTTCATGCGGAGCTGTCGCTTGCCCCGGCCTTCCTCTGCATCCGCGCGCGCTGCTGACGCGACGCGCCCCGACGCGGCGGCCAACCGGCGCTCAGTGCCGCACCGGCTCGTCGTTCAGCGTGCCGAGGAACGCTTCGATATCCTTGATGTCCTGCGCCGTCATCGCGGGCTTGTCGCCCGGCTTGCGATCGAACGGCGCATCGGTCACGTCGACGTTCGCGCGATACTTCGGCGGGATGTCGTCGTACTCGTCGACCTTGCCGTCCGCGCCGCGCGAATAGAACTTCTGCGGCGAGATGCTGCGCTCGTTGTAGAACGCCATCACCTGGTCGAGCGTGTGGAACACGCCGTTGTGGAAGAACACGTGGCGCGTCGCCGAGTTGCGCAGCGTCGGCGTCAGGAACATCCCGCAATACTGCGTCTGGTCCTTCAGGTCGTCGCGGAACGGCCCGCACACGCCGAGATCGTAGAACGCCGGGTTGCGGTTCTGCGCGAGCGCCCGGTTGCGCGGCGCGCCGAGCGCCTCGTACTGGTAGTCGGTAAACATCGGCGGCAGCCCGTCCTTGCCGGGTTTCGACAGGTGGCAGCCCGCGCAATTCGCCTTCTCCGGATCGTTGAACAGGCGCAGCCCGCGCAGTTCGGCTTGCGTGAGGCGCGCGCGGCCTTCGAGCCAGCGGTCGTACTTGCTGTCGTACGGATGGAACGACGGATCCTCCACCTGGTAGCGCGCGATCGCGAACATGGCCTCCGACACCGCGAGCTGCGGCGTGGAGAACACGCGCGCGCCGAACAGCTGCTCGAATTGCGCGCGATGCGACGACTGCGCGAGCTTGCGCGCGACGTCGTCGACGCTCGCGTTCGCCATCTCAACCGGATTCAGCAGCGGGCCGAATGCCTGTTGCTGCAGCGTATCGGCGCGGCCGTCCCAGAACATCCCGCCCTGCGGGACGAGCTGCGGCGCGGCCGACGTGCCGGCCACCTTCTGCGCCTTGACGACGCCGGCCGCCGACGCGGCCTGCTGCGCGACGCTCGGCGCGGCGTCGTTTTCACCGGCATCGGGGCCGATGCTGAAGTTCGGCTGGCGGTACAGGTACATCAGCGACGGCGGCGGGCGATAGCCCTGCTGCGTCATCGCGAGGCCGCCCGGCTGCACGTCGAGCGCGTTCGGCGGGCCATACGCATGATCGGGGCTGTGGCACGACGCGCACGACTGCTTGCCCGACGCGGACAGCGACGGATCGGCGAACAGCGCGCGGCCGAGCTGCGCGACCGCCGACAGCGGTTGCGCGGCGGGCCGCTGCAGCACGACCGGATGCGGGTTCGCGCCCGTCCAGTCGGCGACCACGGTGCCGATCGCCGCCGGCACCCGCGCGGGAAACGCGATCGCGAATGCGCCATAGCCGATCACGGCCGCGCCGAGCACGAACGCCGCGCGGCGCACCAGGCGGGAAGGGGGGCGCGGCGCGGGCGTGCCGGCGGCATCGGGAGACGGAAACGCGGGGCGAGCTGTCATGCTGTCGGTCGAAAAACGGGCGTCGCACGAAGCGACGCGTTGAAATGGAAACGGCCGGCGCGTGATGCGCCGGCCATGCGGTCAGGCAATACCGGTCAGATCGCCGGCGCCGAGCTCAAAGCGGTGCCGAGCGTCGGGTCGAGATACAGCGGCGTCGTGTTCGGCTTCGACGTGAAGTCGAACAACGCGCGCAGGTCGCCTGCCGTCGCATCGAACGAGCCGCCGCCGATGCGCTGGCCGCCGAGCCAGTTGTCCTCGATGAAGCGCACGACTGACGCCTGGTCGAGCATCGTGTGGTCGACGTAGTTCTGCTTCGCGTACGGCGAGATCACGACGAGCGGAATGCGCACGCCCGGGCCGCAGCGGCCGTTCACGGTCGCGCCGTTCACGCCGGTGGTGCCGCCCGTGCCGCACTTGCCGCTGCCGTTGACCTGGTCGACCGCGTCCGACGATGCGTGCGTCGGCGCCGTGTACACGTGGTCGTACCAGCCGTCCGAGTCGTCATAGGTGACGATCACGGCCGTGTTCTGCCAGTCCGGCTGCTGCTGCAGGAAGTTGACGACCTTCGTCACGAACGCCTGCTCGTCGAGCGGATCCGAATAGCCCGCATGCCCGTCCTGCGCGGCCGGCGCCTTCAGGTAGCTGACCGACGGGAAGTTGCCGGCCTTCACGGCCGCGAAGAAGTCGTCCGTGTCGTACTGGTGGTTCGCGGGTTCGGCCGTCTTGCCGTCGGTCTGGAGGCTCGAACCGATCGCCGCGATCGAGCTCGGGCGCGTGTGCTGCGGGTTCGCAGTCGATGCGTAGTACTGGAACCAGTTGTGGTGCGGGATGTAGTCGGCCGTCGCGGCGTTCACGGCGGTGGCGACCGTGCTGCGCGCGCAGCCCGTGGTGCCGTTGCCGTTCGTCGTCGACAGGTTGAAGCCGCCCATGAAGCCGCCCCACGTGATCTTCGCGCTGTTCAGCAGGTCGCCGATGTTCTTGCCGGTCATCATCGCCTGGTCGGTCGTGCTCGAACACACGTCGAAGCCCGGGTCGACGTCGTTGATCATCGTGAAGCCGCCCTGGCCGTCGTTGATGTAGTACGAGGTCGCGGCGAGCGTCGACGGCTGCTTCGACGTCTTGACGATCTGCATCCCGTTGGTCTGGCCCGACACGACGTTCAGCGCGCCCGGCGTCGACGGGCCGTAGACCGTCGTGAACGTGTTGTCGCTCATTGCGAAGCGCTGCGCATAGTTCCACAGTGCCGTCACGGTGTTGCCGTCGAAGTAGCCCATCACCTGGCCCTTCGTGCCGAACGCGCCGGCGCCGCCGGACGAGCCCTTGCCGGTGTATTTCGGGAACAGGTCGGCGAGGCCGTTGTCCTCGGCCTGCTGCTCGGCCGTGTACGCGTGGTTCTGGTCGGCGGTCGCGGCCTGCGTGCGGTCGAGGCGGAACGGGTTCGCCGCGTCGGTGCCGTTGGCCGTGTTCGTGAAGTTCGGGTTCGCGGTGAGCAGCGTGCCCGTCAGCCCGTTGATCGTCGGCGTGCCGGACTTGGCGGCGAACGCCGGTTCGCCCGACGGGTTCGTCGCGTTCGGGTAGGTGCCGAAGTAGTGGTCGAACGAGATGTTTTCACCGTAGATCACGACGACGTGCTTGATCGGCGTGGCGGTCTGCAGCGCATCCTGCGACGACACGGCAGGCGTCGACGTGGGATCGTCGCTGCCGCCGCAGGCGAACAGCGCCAGCGCCGCGGCTGCGCAGGCGGTGACGAGCAAGGCTTGACGGAACATCGGGAAACTCCAGGTAAGGTCTTCGATGGTGGAGAGCGGCCCCGTCGCCGTGTCGGTTCGGCGCGAAGCTCTTGAGCGAGCACGCGCATTGGAACAGTCCCGTATGAAGATATGGGGACGGAGTGGTTTCGTCGCGATTGCGCCGCGGTATCGGTTTCATTACGGCGGAATGTGATGTGAAAGTGAACGGAAAGGGGCGGACCGCATGCCACCTTCGCGTCACATCCCGAGGCGCGCGGGCCGATTGCCGCGGATGCCGCGCGGGGCGGTGGACGCGGCGCCATCGACCGGTCGGAGCACGGTGCGGCGCAGTGCGCGTTTTTTGACAATCGGATGACGTATTTCTACGATGAATGCCCTGCGGCGACGAATTCGCGTGGCCGACCGTCAGCGAGAATTCATCGTGCCGATCCCCGTTCTGTTTGCCGTTCTGTGTGCGGCGTTCCTGCACGCATCATGGAATGCGCTCGTCCGCAGCAGCGGCGACCGGCTCCGGTCGGCCACGGTGCTGCAGATCGCGATCGGGCTGTTCGCGCTACTGTTCCTGCCGGCCGCGGCGCCGATCACGCCTGCGAGCTGGGCATGCGTCGTCGCGTCGGCCGTGCTGCACGTCGTCTATACGCTGCTGCTGGTGCGCGCGTACGAGCACGGCGACCTGAGCGTCGCGTATCCGGTCGCGCGCGGCACCGCGCCGCTGCTCGTCACGCTCGGTGCGGCGGCGTTTGCGGGCGAGCACCTGAATGTCGGCGCGCAATGCGGGCTCGTGCTGATCTGCGCGGGCATCCTGGCGATCGGCCTGGAGCGCGGGCGCGGCGCGAAGCACCGGATGATGCAGGTGCTGCCGACCGCGTTCGCGACCGGCGTGTCGATCGCGGCCTACAGCGTGGTCGACGGGATCGGCGTGCGGGAAAGCGGCAACACGGTCGGCTATACCGCGTGGATGTTCGTGCTGACGGGCGCGATGATAGCGGCCTACTACCGGCTGCGGGCGGGGCCGCTGCGGCTGACGCAGGAGGCCGGGGAAACGGCGAAGGCCGCGTGCGGCGGCGTGTTCGCGGCGCTCGCGTACGGCATCGTGATCTGGGCGATGGATCGCGCGCCGATGGGGCCGGTGTCGGCGCTGCGGGAAACGAGCGTGGTGTTCGCGGCGCTGATCGCGCGCGTGTATCTCGGCGAGCGGTTGACGCCGCGCCGCGCGGCCGGTTGCGCGGTGATCGCGGCGGGGGCGTTGCTGATCAGTGCATTCGAAGTGGCGAGATGACGGGGCCGGCCTGGCGCACGGCCCGCTACATCAGGCCTCGACCGGCATCGCACTGGTGCACTTGATCTCGTCGAGGCACACGCTCGAATGCACGCCGCTCACGCCGGGAATGCGCATCAGCGTCTCGAGCAGGAACCGCGACAAGCCTTTCAGGTCGTGCGCGACGACCTTCAACACATAGTCGATGTCGCCCGTCACCGAGAAGCATTCCTGGATCTGCGCGAGATCGGACACCAGTTTCTGGAACTTCGACAGGTCGCGGATATGCCCGCGCTCCATCGTCACGTGCACGAAAGCGGTCACGCCGAAACCGAGCGTGTCGGGGCACAGCCGGGTTTCGTAGCGACGGATCGCGCCGATCTCCTCCAGCCGCCGGTGGCGGCGCAGCGTCTGCGCGGGCGACAGGCCGACGGCCTTCGCCAGATCGAGGTTCGACGCGCGGCCGTTCTCCTGCAGGATCGCGAGCAAGTGGCGATCGAGGCGATCCAGAACCGGTTCATGCATTTTTGTTTCCTCATCTGTCTCCTGGATGCAATCTTATCTCATAATGTAGGGTTTGCATGAACGGGTTACGAAACCCGATTTCGCCGTCGCGACGCTAAACTGACGCCGGATTTTCGTGTGCGAACGCAGCAATGCGGGCGCGGCGACAGTCGGCGGCCGGTCTGGCGGGCACGCCGACGCGAATCGGGCGCCGCCACGCGAAGATTGCAGTCCCCAACCCGGCGGCTCCACGAACGGCCCCGGCACACCAAAACAGCGCCCGGCACACCGAGGCGCGCCGCACCCCGCTGCAGGCGGAGGCGGACAGAGTGGAGAAGACATGGTTTCTGGAAACGAGAGCGACGGCCTGAAGCGCGGGCTGAAGAACCGGCACATCCAGCTGATTGCGCTCGGCGGTGCGCTCGGCACGGGGCTGTTCCTCGGCATCGCGCAGACGATCAAGATGGCGGGCCCGTCCGTGCTGCTCGGCTACGCGGTGGCCGGCATCGTCGCGTTCTTCATCATGCGCCAGCTCGGCGAGATGGTCGTCGACGAGCCCGTCGCCGGCTCGTTCAGCTACTTCGCCAACAAGTACGTCGGCCACTTCACCGGCTTCCTGTCGGGCTGGAACTACTGGGTGCTGTACATCCTCGTCAGCATGGCCGAGCTGTCGGCCGTCGGGATCTACGTGCAGTACTGGTGGCCGGGCGTGCCGACCTGGGTGTCCGCGCTGGTGTTCTTCGTCGCGATCAACCTGCTCAACCTGGCGAGCGTGAAGTCGTACGGCGAGACGGAATTCTGGTTCTCGATCATCAAGGTTGCCGCGATCGTCGGGATGATCGGCTTCGGCGGCTGGCTGCTCGCGAGCGGCCATGCGGGGCCGGAGGCGAGTGTCCGGAACCTGTGGCAGCACGGCGGCTTCTTCCCGAACGGCGTGTCGGGGCTCGTGATGTCGATGGCCGCGATCATGTTCTCGTTCGGCGGGCTGGAGCTGATCGGCATCACCGCGGCCGAGGCCGACGATCCGAAGCGCAGCATTCCGCGCGCGACCAACCAGGTGATCTACCGCATCCTGATTTTCTACATCGGCGCGCTCGCGGTGCTGCTGTCGCTGTATCCGTGGGAAAAGGTCGTCACCGGCGGCAGCCCGTTCGTGCTGATCTTCCACGCGCTGAGCAGCAACGTGGTGGCCAACGTGCTGAACGTGGTCGTGCTGACGGCCGCGCTGTCGGTCTACAACAGCGGCGTGTACAGCAACAGCCGGATGCTGTTCGGCCTCGCGCAGCAGGGCAACGCACCGAAGGTGCTGTGCTCGGTGAACAAGCGCGGCATTCCGCTCGCCGCGCTCGGCGCGTCGGCGCTCGCGACCGGCCTGTGCGTGCTGGTCAACTACTTCATGCCGGGCAAGGCGTTCGAGGTGCTGATGGGCCTCGTCGTGTCGGCGCTGATCATCAACTGGGCGATGGTCACGCTGATCCACCTGAAGTTCCGCCAGGCCAAGCGTGCAGCCGGGGAGGAGACTTCCTTCCGCAGTCTGGGCTATCCTTTCACGAATTACCTGTGCCTGGCATTCATGGCCGGCATTCTCGTCGTGATGTACCTGACGCCGGATCTCCGCCTGTCGGTGTACCTGATCCCGGTATGGCTCGCGGTGCTCGCGGTCGGGTATCGCTTCCGTCAGAAGAATGCAGGCTATGCGGTGCACGACGGCGCATCCGCACGCTGACGCAGGCCACGACCGATCATTCTTCCAAACGAGACCGACTCAAGCCATGTTCGAACACATCGACGCGTACCCGGGCGATCCGATCCTGACGCTCAACGAGAACTTCCAGAAAGATCCGCGCGACCAGAAGGTCAACCTGAGCATCGGCATCTATTTCGACGCAGAAGGCCGGATTCCGGTGATGGGCGCCGTGCGCGAAGCCGAAACCACGCTGCAGCGCGACAGCAGCGCGAAGCCGTACCTGCCGATGGTCGGCCTGGCCGCGTATCGTGACGCCGTACAGGCGCTCGTGTTCGGCGCCGATCACCCGGCCCGCGCGGCCGGCCGCATCGCGACGCTGCAGACGCTCGGCGGCTCCGGCGCACTGAAGGTGGGCGCCGATTTCCTGAAGCGCTATTTCCCGGATTCGCAGGTGTGGCTCAGCGATCCGAGCTGGGAAAACCATCGCTTCATCTTCGAGCGCGCCGGCTTCACGGTGAACTCGTACCCGTACTACGACGAGGCGACGGGCGGCCTGAAGTTCGACGCGATGCTCGCGGCGATCGATGCGCTGCCGGCGCGCAGCATCGTGCTGCTGCACGCATGCTGCCACAACCCGACCGGCGTCGATCTCGACGAAGGCCAGTGGGAGAAGCTGATCGACGTGATCGAGGCGCGCGGGCTGCTGCCGTTCGTCGACATGGCGTACCAGGGCTTCGGCGCGGGCCTCGACGCGGACGCGTTCGCGGTGCGCGAGCTGGCCCGCCGCGGCGTGCCGGCGCTGGTCGCGAACTCGTTCTCGAAGAACTTCTCGCTGTACGGCGAGCGCGTGGGCGGCCTGAGCGTCGTCTGCGAGGATGCCGCCGCGGCCGATCGCGTGCTCGGCCAGCTGGCCGGCGCCGTGCGCTCGAACTACAGCAATCCGCAAACCTACGGCGCGAAGGTCGTGGCAACCGTGCTCGGCACGCCTGCGCTGCGCAAGCAGTGGGAAGAGGAACTGGCGGCGATGTGCCGCCGCATCGCACGGATGCGCCAGTCGATCCATGACGGCCTGCGCGACCACGTCAGCGGCGAGGCACTGACGCGCTACGTGAAGCAGCGCGGGATGTTCACGTACACGGGCCTGACCGAATCGCAGGTCGATGCGCTGCGCGAAGTGCATGGCGTGTACATCCTGCGTTCCGGCCGGATGTGCGTCGCGGGCCTGAACGACTCGAACGTCGCCATCGTCGCGGATGCCATCGGCAAGGTGCTGAAGAGCGGCGTCTGAGCGCGGCGCGCCCCGGCGCGCAACGCGGCTGGCCGAACCGGCTGTCTCCGCAAGGGGGCAGCCGGTTTTTCGTCGTACGGCCGAATGTGCGCCACCCGGCTGACGCGAAGGCGGCGCGGGCGTACGATCACGGCATCCAACGCGACTCGGAAGGAAGCACATGGGCATCCGGATCATCCAGCTCGGCACGCCGCGCGCGGCCGGCGAGGGCCTGCGGATCGGCACGGTGCGGCGGCCGCCGCGCGGCGTGCCGAAGGCGGAATTCGCGTCGCGCAACTACTATGATGTATGGCTGCCGACGTTGTCGCCGAGCCCGGAACTCGTCGCCCGGGCGCAGGCCGCCGAAACCGATGCCGAATGGAACGCGTTCCGGCGTCACTTCCGTGCGGAGATGGCGCAGGGCGATGCGCCGAAGGTGCTCGACCTGCTGGCCGCGCTGTCGGCGACCACAGCGTTTTCGATCGGCTGCTATTGCGACGACGAGCGCCGTTGCCACCGCGGCGTGCTGCGCGAACTGCTCGCGCAGCGCGGCGCGGCGATCGAGCCCGACGCGGGCTGAAAGCCGTTCGTGGCGGTGCCGCGCGGCCGCGCCGGCACGCTGCCGTGCCGTTATCGTGCGGCGCAGCGAACCGGTTGACGTGGGTCAAGCGTGCGGGCGCGCGCGCCACTATGCTCTCGTCATGGAGCGATTACGACGATGACAGGCGGACAGATGCAGATTGCCTTCCCGCCGGAACCACCCGAATATTGCGCACGCGATCTGGTCGTGGCGTTTTCGGCACTGGTCGACGGACGTTGCGTACAGTGCGCGGTCACGGCCGAGGCGCTGGAAGATCATTTCGGCGCGCCGTCGCTGCTCGAACGCGACTTGCTGGCTGCGTTCGACGCGCACCGGTCGGCGATCGAGGCGATGGCACGACGCATGCTTGAGGAAATCGGCGGCCGGCCGGTGCTGCTGCACAGCGGCCACTTCCGGCTCGGAGACTGATACCGCAGGAGGGCGCATGACACTGCAGGGCAACATCCACGAACGCGACTGGTCCGTCGAAGTCGAGACGCGCCCGTGCGAATCGGGCGAATTCCGCTGCCGCGTGTCGGTCGAGCACGGCACCGGCGCCGCGCGTTTTCATCACACGTTCGAGCACAGCCACGCGTATCCGACCGAGCGCGAGGCGATGATCGAAGGGTTGCGGGCCGGCATGACGTGGATCGAGATGAAGACGTCGCAAACTTTCAACGTATGAACGGACCCGCGCCGGCGACGGCGCGGGCAGACTATCGGCCGGGCAGCGATCGGAGAAATCGCGCCGTGCCACGGGCAACACGTGCCGCCGCCTTTCGATGCAGGCGGCACATGCAAGGCGGTCGACGAGCGGGCGGCCCCGTCAGGAGACACGACATGGGCGTGGGCATGCAGATCGCCTGCCTTGGATTCGCGGGGACCGCCGCGGTCGAAGCCGAAGCCGGCGCGCAGCTGGTGCGGCTCGAGCGGTTTCGCGCGCTGATCACCGGTTGCCATCTCACGATCGAATCGCTTGCCGCCGCCGATGGCGCACGCTGTTACGACGCGCGGCTCGACCTCGTGACGCACGACACGGCGCGCTGGCCGTTGCCGCCGTGCGTGGGCGACGACATGGACGACGTGCTGCGCCGTGTGTTCACGCAGGCCGAACAGGTGCTGATCGCGTGCCAGGCGGCCGGTGCAAGGGTGGGGCTGCGCAACGCGGCGGCCGGCGGCGCGGTGCGATGATGCATCGCGCGCTGCGCCGCCAGGTGTAACCCGGATCCGTCAGACCCGTGCGAGCGCTTGCGAGTCGATGATGCGCACGCGCTTGCCGCGCGTTTCGACCATCGCTTCGCGATGGAACCGCGAGAACATCCGGCTCACGGTTTCGAGCTTCATCCCGAGATAGCAGCCGATTTCCTCGCGCGTCATCCGCAGGTTGAATTCCGTCGCCGAATAGCCGCGCGCCTCGAAGCGCGACGACAGGTTCAGCAGGAAATGCGCGACGCGTTGTTCCGCCGACATCGTGCCGAGCAGCAGCATCTGGCTCGATTCGCGGACGATCTCGCTGCTCAGCATCTGGTAGAGGAAGTGCTGCATCGGCTTGATTTCGCGGCACGCCGCTTCGAGCGCACCGAACGGGATGATGCACACGACGCTGTCCTCGAGCGCGATCGCGTCGCAGCAATGCTGGCCGCCGCCGATGCCGTCCATACCGAGCGTTTCACCGGCAATCTGGAAGCCCGTCACATGCTCGCGGCCGTCGCGATGCATCATCACCGTCTTGAACGAACCCGCGCGCACTGCATAGATGCTATGGAACGCGTCGTCGGTGCGGAACAGCGCTTCGCCCTGGCGCACCTGCCGGGTCGTGCAGATGATCGAGTCGAGGCGGCCGTATTCGGCCGCGGTCAGGTGCGGCGGCAGGCACATCGAGCGCATCGCACATACCGAGCAGCGTGCGGCGGGATGTTTGGCGGCGTCGGCGCGCGTGACCGCGCGAAGCGGAATCGTCGGCCGAGGCGTGATGGATACGTCGGCGGCGCAGGGGGTGGCTGTTGACATGAGTCACTCCGGCTCGTCAGGGGCGATGCACGCGAGCGTGCACCAGGGATTCGATGACTTGGCATGCGGCGTCGAATTCGACGGTCTTGTCGAAGAAGTAGTCGGCTCCGGCCGATGCGCATGCCTCTCTGAATGCCGGCGCCGAATGATTCGTCAGCACGATCGTGACGATGCGCGGCGCGGCCTTCGACAGCGTCCCGATCAGGTCGAGGCCGCTGCCGTCCGCCAGCCGCAGGTCGACGATCACCACGTCCGCCTGGCTGCTGCGGATATGCGCCAACGCTTCCTGGCCGTCTTCCGCCTCGCCGACGACGGCGACACCGCGGATCGCGCCGACGAGCAGCGCGATCCGCTGCCGGACGGCGGCGGCATGATCGACGAGAAACACCCGGAGCGCGGCGGGTAACTGGCTGGCATTCATGCCGGCAGTATCGTGTTGCGCCGCCAAAAATGAAATCGGCCGAATTGGAAGTTGATGTAGGCCGCTGCGACGCGTTGTAGGGCGATTCCTACAACGCGTACGGGAAATCGCCGGAGCGGCCCCGAGGTGGCGACGCCGCGAGCGCGGCAGACGGGTAGCGCTGCCGGATCAGCCGGCCTGGCGCGCAGCCAGCGCATCGCGTGCCGTACGGCACGCGGCGAGATCCCACGCCGCACAGCCGACGCTCTTGAACAGCAACGGCCCGCTGCGGTCGAATGTGCCGCCCAGCACGTCGGCGAGCGACGCGACGTGCTGCCAGTCGACCTGCGCGACGATCAGGTCGCCGGCTTCGTGGCGCGCGCCGGCCGGATCGTCGACGACCAGCCGGCTGGCGCGCACCGTGTTCGCGTCGATCTCGGCCGCGTCCGCGGTAAACGCGCCGACGCCGACCACGAGCCGGCCTTCGCGCGCGGCTTCGCGATAGACGGGCGTGCGGCTCGTCGTCAGCGTGACGACGACGTCGATCGCATCGGGAATCGCGTCGCCGTCGAGCGGCACGAGACGCGGCGCCTGCGCGCGGTGCGCGGCACAGAATGCCGCTGCGCTGTCGGCGCTCGTGCCGCGCACGTGGAGGCGCGCTTCGGGAAAGATCGCGGCGAGCGCTTCCGCATGATTGGCCGCCTGTTTCCCGGTGCCGATCAGCAGGATGTCGCGCGGTGCGGCGCCGTGCAGCGCCTGGATGCCGAGCGCGGTGACGGCCGCCGTGCGGCGCCCGGTGACCGTCGGGCCGTCGAGCGCGAAGCGCATCTCGCCGGTGCTCGCGTCGTATGCGGTGACCTGGCCGAGGATCGTCGGCAGCCCGCGCGCGCCGTTGCCCGGGCATACGTTCACGAGCTTGTGGGTCGCGAGGTCGCGCGCGCTCGACGGCATCGACAGCATCACGCCGCCCGCCTGCAGCGGCACGACCAGGCGTTCGGGGCTGACGATCTCGCCCGCCGCATAGTCGGCGACGGCCTGCCCGAGCGTGGCGAGCAGCGCCGGATAGGCAAGCAGCGCGGCCGTGTCGGCCGCATCGAAAACGGGAATCGGGGAGAGAGCGGTCATCGTGTACGTCGCATGCGTCGGTGAGCGTGGACGGCGGGCGCATGCCGCACCCGCCACAGGGCTGCCGGATACCGTGACACAGGGCAGTGTGGATCGAATCTATACCACTTGATGGCCCGCTAGCAACCCAGAAAATAAAGCGCCCCGCCGGTTTTGGTTCTAATATCTGTCCAGAAGGGCCGCCATGGCCTCGATGCCGGCGCGCTCCGGTATAGTGCGAACCCATTCCAGATTCACGCCCGCGACCGGGCAGGAGCCAAACGATGATGTCCGCGCGTCCCGACACACTCGAAGGCGGTTTCAGGCCGCTGCAGATCTACGAGCAGGTGGCCGAGAAGATCCGCGACGAGATCCGCGCGGGGCGCTACGCCGCCGAGTCGCGGCTGCCGTCCGAGCGCGAGCTCGCGGTGCTGTTCCAGGTCGGCCGGCCGGCCGTGCGCGAGGCGCTCGGCGCACTGCAGAACGAAGGGCTCGTGTTCACGAAGCGCAATTCGGGCACTTACGTCGTCGCGTCGCCGCTCGACGTGCTCGCGGAGCGCGGCGATGCGCACCGGGCGTCCGAGCCCGATTTCAGCCCGACGTCGACGCTCGACGTGCGGCTGATCCTGGAGCCCGCGATCGCGCGCCTCGCGGCTGCGCACGGCCGCGCCGACCCCGGCGCCGAACGCTATCTGGCCCAGATGGAGACCATCACCGACGTCGACGATCCGCATCAGCGCGCGCTGTGGAACGAGAGCGACCGGCTGTTCCACCGCCAACTCGCGTTGATGACCGGCGACGCGCTGATCGTGAAGATCGCGGACGAAGTCGCGAAGACGATGGACCAGCCGCTGTGGAAGCGGCTGAAGGACGACGGCATCTACGATGCGGGCCGGATCCGGCTCTACGTGTCCGAACACCGGCTGATCTACGAGGCGATCGTGTCCGGCGACGCCGATGCGGCGGCGTTCTATGTCGAGCAGCACATCCGCCGCGTGCGGCGCGACATCACGCCGAAGTGACCGTGCCGGGCTCGTTCTGGTCTGAAAAATGACCAGAATAGAAGTTTTTATTTTGAAATTGCTTGCATGGTGACCACACGTATCCTACATTGGTTTCACACAAAACCAATCAGGAGACATCATGCGACACCTCGTTACCGCGCTCTCGGTGGCCATCGCCGCCGGCGCGCTGACTTCCGCGCACGCGCAGGAAGTCGTGATGATCGGCCATTCGGCGCCGCTCACGGGCCCGCAGGCCGCGAACGGCAAGGACAATGAAAACGGCGCGCGGCTGGCCGTCGACGAACTCAACAAGGCCGGCATCAAGGTCGCCGGCAAGACCGTCACGTTCAAACTGGTCTCCGACGACGACCAGGCCGACCCGAAGGCCGGCGTGCAGGTGGCGCAGAACCTCGTCGACAAGGGCGTGGTCGCGGTGCTCGGGCCGTACAACTCGGGCGTCGCGATTCCCGCATCGCGCGTGTACTCGACTGCCGGCGTGCCGATGCTGCCGGTCGCGTCGAACCCGGCGCTGACCAGGCAGGGCTTCAAGAACATCTTCCGGATCGGCGCGAGCGACGAGCAGCTCGGCGGCACGATGGCCACCTTCGCCGCGAAGACGCTGAACGCGAAAACCGCCGCCGTGATCGACGATCGCACCGCGTACGGGCAAGGCGTGGCGGAGCAGTTCATGAACGTCGCGAAGGCGAACGGGATCAGGATCGTCGACCAGGAATTCACGAACTCGTCGGCCACCGATTTCCTCGGCATTCTCACCAAGATCAAGGCCAGCAACCCCGACGTGATCTTCCTCGGCGGCTATGCGGCCCAGGGCGCGCCGATGGCCAAGCAGATGAAGCAGCGCGGGCTGCGCGCGAAGCTGCTCGGCGGCGACGGCATCTGCTCGGCCGACATGGGCAAGGTCGCGGGCGACGCGGCGTCGATCGTCTACTGCGCGCAGGGCGGCGTCGCGCTCGAGAAAACGGCGGCCGGCCGCGAATTCCTGAAGAAGTACCACGACACGTATCACACCGATACGCAGGTCTATGGCGTGAACTACTACGACGGGATGAAGCTGCTCGCCGATGCGATGGTCCAGGCCGGCACGACCTCCGACAAGGCGAAGCTGATCGCGCAGCTCGCGAAGTCGAACTACACGGGCGTCGCGGGCACCTATTCGTTCGACGCGAACGGCGACCTGAAGGGCGCGCCGACCACCGTGTACGTGATCCGCAACGGCCTGCCGGAACCGTACGCGAAGTAACGGCCAGCCAGCCATCGGACGGCGGCGCGGCCGCCGTCCTTCGTTTCAACGCTTTCGATTCCCCATGAAAATTTCCCGATCCCTTTCCACCGTCGAAGTCCACACCGGCGGCGAAGCGTTCCGCATCGTCACGAGCGGGCTGCCGCGCGCGCCCGGCGACACGATCGTCCAGCGCCGCGCGTGGCTCAAGGAAAACGCCGACGAGATCCGCCGCGCGCTGATGTTCGAACCGCGCGGCCACGCCGACATGTACGGCGGCTACCTGACCGAGCCCGTGTCGCCGAACGCGGATTTCGGCGTGATCTTCGTGCACAACGAAGGCTACAGCGACCATTGCGGGCACGGCGTGATCGCGCTGTCGACCGCGGCCGTCGAGCTCGGCTGGGTGCAGCGCACGGTACCGGAAACGCGGGTCGGCATCGATGCGCCGTGCGGCTTCATCGAAGCGTTCGTCAAGTGGGACGGCGAGCATGCGGGACCGGTGCGCTTCGTCAACGTGCCGTCGTTCATCTGGCAGCGCGACGTGTCGGTCGAGACGCCGTCGTTCGGCACCGTGACCGGCGACATCGCGTACGGCGGCGCGTTCTACTTCTACGTCGACGGTGCGCCGTTCGACCTGCCGGTGCGCGAAGCGGCGGTGGAAAAGCTGATCCGTTTCGGCGCGGAAGTGAAGGCCGCCGCGAACGCGAAGTACCCGGTCGTGCATCCGGAGATCCCGGAAATCAACCATATCTACGGCACGATCATCGCGAATGCGCCGCGCCACCCGGGCTCGACGCAGGCGAACTGCTGCGTGTTCGCGGATCGCGAGGTCGACCGCTCGCCGACCGGTTCCGGCACCGGCGGCCGGGTCGCGCAGCTCTACCAGCGCGGGCTGCTCGCGGCGGGCGACACGCTCGTCAACGAATCGATCGTCGGCACGGTCTTCAAGGGGCGCGTGCTGCGCGAAACGACGGTCGGCGACATCCCGGCCGTGATTCCGGAAGTGGAAGGCAGCGCGCATATCTGCGGGTTCGCGAACTGGATCGTCGACGAGCGCGATCCGCTGACCTACGGTTTTCTCGTGCGCTGAGTTGCCGCGCCGATCGGCTGCGCCCGGCGCGGCCGCCCGTTTGTCGTACCAGGCTTGGCGCGTCGTTCCCGTCACGGGGCGCGCGCCTTTTTTGCGTGTGAACGGCCGCTCGGCCGCCCGGTGTGTGCCGCCGCCACGCCATCGCCGTCCGGCGGCCCGCGCGAGTTTGGTACGATGCACCCTTTTCAGCCGAGCTCCACCCGCGTGAATCGCCGAAACGTGTCGTCAGTGCGTGCCTTCTGTGCCAGATGGGTCGCGCGCGCCCAACCCGTCGCGGCTGCCGCCGTCGCGCGGGTCAAGCCCCTCGCCGCCACCGCGTGGCAGCATGTCCGCCACCCGACGCGCCGCGGCGTCCTGCTCGCCGGCGCCGCCGTGCCGGCGCTGTTCGTGGTGTACGTGGTCGTGCTCATTCCGTTCACGCCGGGCATCGGCGACATCCGCAAGGCCCGCGTCGACCAGCCCGCGCAGGTGCTGTCCGCCGACGGCAAGCTGCTGGCCGAATTCAAGCCGTCGAACCGCGAATGGGTGCCGCTCAAGCAGATCTCGCCGCACATGGTCGACGCGCTGATCGCGACCGAGGATCACCGCTTCTACGAGCACCACGGCCTCGACTGGAAGCGCACGGCATCGGCCGCGCTCCATACGTTCTCGGGCAGCCGCCAGGGCGGCTCGACGATCACGCAGCAGCTCGCGCGCAACCTGTATCCGGACGAGATCGGCCGTGCGCCGACGCTCACGCGCAAGGTGAAGGAGGCGATCACCGCGCTGAAGATCGAGGCGGTCTACAGCAAGGACCAGATCCTCGAGACTTACCTCAACACGGTGCCGTTCCTGTACAACGCGTACGGCGTCGAGATGGCCGCGCGTACCTATTTCGACAAGTCGGCCGACGAGCTCGACGTGCTCGACAGCGCGACGCTGGTCGGGATGCTGAAGGGCAACAGTTACTACAACCCGGTGCTGAACCCCGAGCGTGCGCTGCAGCGGCGCAATACGGTGCTCGGCCAGATGGTGAAGTACGGCAAGCTGTCGCCCGCGCAGTTCGCGCAGTTGCAGCGCCGGCCGCTGCGGGTCGATTTCGAGCGCCAGAAGGAGCCGCCGGGGCCGGCGCCGCACTTCGCGCAGCAGTTGCGCAAATGGCTGATCGCGTGGGCCGACCGCAACGACTACAACATCTACTCGGACGGGCTGATCGTGCGCACGACGATCGACTCGCGCCTGCAGCAGATGGCGACGCAGGCGCTCACGCTGCAGGGCAACCAGTTGCAGGGCATCGCGAACAGCGCGTGGAGCGGCCGCGACGGCTGCGGCACCGACAATGAGGTGTTCCGCACCTTCATGCGCGAGTCGCCCGAGTACAAGGCCGCGCAGGATGCCGGCAAGGACGACGCGGCCGCGATGAAGCTGCTCGCGGCCGACCGCGGTTTCATGCGCGCACTGTGCAAGACGAAGACCGACGTGCAGGCCGGCTTCCTCGCGATCGATCCGCGCGACGGGCAGATCCGTGCGTGGGTCGGCAGCCGCGACTTCACCAACGAGCCGTTCGACCACGTCGCGCAGGCGCGGCGCCAGCCGGGCTCGACGTTCAAGCCGTTCGTCTATGGCGTCGCGTTCGCGAACGGGATGAAGCCGGACGACACCTTCATCGACCAGCCGGTCGAGATTCCGCTGAAGGGCGGCGAGATCTGGCGGCCGAACGACGACGTGCCGCCCACCGGCAAACCGATGACGCTGCGCGACGCGGTCGCGCTGTCGCGCAACCGGATCACCGCGCAGGTGATGGAGAAGGTCGGGCCGGCTGCCGTGGCCAGGCTCGCACGCGACATGGGCGTGCGCGAAAGCCCGCTCGAACGCGTGCCGTCGCTGGCGCTCGGCACGAGCCCGGTCACGCTGAAGGAGATGGTCGCGTCGTACGCGACGATCGCAAACGGCGGCCTGTACGTCGAGCCGCAGATGGTCACGCGCATCGAGAACCGCCAGGGCGACGTCCTCGCCGAATACGCGCCGGCACCGCCCGAGCGCGCGCTCGACGCCGAAACCGACAAGACGCTGCTCAGCGTGATGCGCGACGTCGTGACGCGCGGCACGGGCGGCAGCATCCGCACGCGCTTCGGGATCCGGGGTGACGTGGCCGGCAAGACGGGCACGACGCAGGACAACGCGGACGGCTGGTTCATCCTGATGCAGCCCGGCCTCGTCGCCGGTGCGTGGGTCGGGTTCGACGACGGCCGCGTGACGTTGCGCAGCGACTACTGGGGGCAGGGCGCGCACAGTGCGCTGCCGATCGTCGGCGATTTCTTCCAGCGTGCGCAGCGCGCCCGGATCGTCGACACGAAGGCGAAATTCGATACCGAGCCGTCGCCCGGCTGGTTCGCGTCGCTGCGCGAGCGCGTGACGGATCTGGTCGACACGTGGTTCCCGCCCGAGGCGAAGAAGGCCCCCGCACCGGTCAGGACGCAGCGGGTGGAGCGTGCGCCCGACGCTGATACGGGCGCGGCGTCGGCCGCATCAGCCGCATCGGCACCCGAAGCGGCATCGGGCGGCATCGTCGAGGAATGGGTGCCGGCGTCCGAAGTGGCCGCGTCGGCCGCCGCGCTGTCGGCGGGCGCATCGCAGTCGCAACCCGCGCAGCTGCCGGCGGGGGCGAGTGCGGCGGGCGGAAGCAGCACGGGCCTCGGCGCCGCACCGGCTGCCGCCCCTTCGGCTGCACCGCCCCCCGCGCCGGTGCAGGCCGCGCCCGACGCGCCCGGCGCTTCGCAGTAGCGGAGCCGTTCAGAATTCGCGCGATGCTGCCGTAATCATGTTGTCATGACAGCTCGCGCGGTCGCTCCGCGCCGCCCCGATGAGGCTATCTACCGACTACGTCCCGCTCGCGCGCGACGATCTCGCCGCCGGCGTCCCGCTCGGCTTCGATCTCTTCGATGCCGACGGCGCCGCACTGCTGCCGGCCGGCACGACGCTGCACGATGCCGCGCAGCATGCTTTCCTGTTCGACCATTTCCGTCCGGTACGACGGCGCGACGACGCCGAAGCCGCGGCCGAGCCGCGCGCGCCTGACGCGGTGCCTCACGCGCAGCGGATGGGACTGTCGCCGGGCGCTTCGATCGGCATCCGGCGTCGGGTCGGCACGACCCGCGGGCTGCAGCGCTGCCGGTTGATCGGCATCGCCGCATCGGGCGCGCTGTTCGTCGAGCCGCAGCCGGCGGCCGCGCTCGACTTCGCGCGTGGCGACGACATCGAGGCCGTGGCAATCGGCCGTGCCGCGGTGTCGCGTTTCGGCGCGACGGTCGAGTCGGTGCAGGAAGCGGGCGCCGCGCGGTTCTTGGTGCTGTCGCCGCCCGGCTTCGTAGACCGGCTGCGCACGCGCGCGGAACCGCGCGTGCCGGTGCGGATCGCCGCCTGCTGCGCGGGCGGGTCGGAGGGCGCGGAAGGCATCGGGATGGTGCACGACATCAGCGTGAGCGGCCTGTCGATTGCCGTCGACCGGCCGATCGCCGCCATCGGCGAAACCTTGCGCGTGCAGCTTCCGTACGCGGCGGGCGACCGGGTCGAGCTGCTGGCGCTCGACGGCACGGTGCGCGCCGTTCATGCCGATCCGGCCGCGCCCGCGCTGACGCTGCATCACGCGGCGTTCGGCGAAACAGGCGCCGACGACCTGATCCGCCTCAAGGCGCTGCTGTTCGACCGGTTGATGGCGTCGCCGGATACCGGCCGGCGGCGCTGATGCAGGGCTGCGCGCACCGGGTACCGCGCCACGGTATTCAATGCGTGAATGCCGCTAATCATCTGATGATTCGGCATATTCCGCAGCGATTGTCCTTTTTCCGTCAACAGTGAATTCGTGATTTAAGTATTTACCCTGATAGCGTGGCCTCCTAGACTTCTACTCATGCGCAACGACCCCGAGTCCGAAGCGCCTGACAAAACAATCCTGGAGGTAACGCATCATGAAATCGCTGATCAAGGCAGTTGCACTGGCCGCCCTGGTGGCCGCACCGGTCGTCTCGTTCGCCCAATCGAACCAGCAGCCGCTGACGCGCGCGCAAGTGCGCGCCGAGCTGGTCCAGCTCGAAAAGGCCGGCTACAACCCGAACGACTGGATCAATTACCCGGAAAACATCCAGGCCGCACAGGCCAAGATCGCCGCCGCGCAGAACACCGGTGCGCAAGCTGATGCAACGGGCTACGGTTCGAACCCTGCCGCAGCGTCGCAGTCGGGCCAGCGCGTGGTCGTGCCGGCCGCAACCGACCGTTCGTCGGTGTTCTTCGGCCACTGAGCACGTTGCCGGATGGCGGCCTTTGCCGCCGCTGGAAGCCTCGCATTGAAAAGAGCCCGCACCCGGTTGGAGTGCGGGCTCTTTGCATTGGAACGCGGCGGCGCAATGCTTTCAGCCGCGTGGAAAGCGCCGGACATGCGAAAACTGGCGATGGATCCATGCGATATCAACCCGTGCCAATCATCATGTCGCATGCAACGTACGCCGGATACGCTTCCGCGTTGCATCGTCAGAGTAAGATCGCCGGAGACAGGAATAACGGTTTCGATCTACGGAGAAGCGATGCGCCTGTATTTGGTCAGCGGAACAGTGTCAAATTTGCGCTTTTCGCGCGAGATGTATTCGCCATCAAAATTTCAACAAATCGGGGAAACGGCAGCAGAGTTCGCGCCTTTATTGCTTGAGGCCGTTGATAAAAATCGTATGGCGCCACAGAGCGATCCTGAACGGGGCCGCCCCAAACCACCCAAGGGTTACTGGATCGAGATAGAGGTGGCGGGGCGAACGCTCAAAGGCTGGTTCGGCTGTATCTCGATCGAGAATGGCGGGCATGTCGACGCCGTCTGTGACAAAAGCGGATTGTTGATGGCGCTTCACAACCCGGTTGCGAGGCTGATCGTATTCAAGCCGCCTTGCCCTGACGGCCTGAAGCCCGTTTTCAACACATCCTTGCTTTACGCCTACCTCGCTGTGACCGCGCTTTTATTCTTTGGCCAAGCCGTGATCTATGCGTTCGGGATATCCACACGGGGCCAATTTTTTGGCCTGATGCCGTTCATGCTGGCAATGACGATGTCTGTTGTGGCGCTCTTCGCGCTTTTGGCCTTTCGCCATGAATTGATCAATGGGCGTAAAACCAGAAAGATCCTCAAGTTGCTCGGTTTGTCCGATACGGCGAGCAGATTGACGGCGGAATACATCGGCACCGGCTATGCGTACCGCTACTGACGTTTTTTGCCCAGACGTCCAGCGGAGCGCGAGCCCGTTGCGCCATCCTTTCGTCACGCACACTCCCGGCTTTTGCGTTGAACCCGCTGACAACCGGAACCGCGTACGCTAGCATCGCGATCGGTGTCGCCACGAGACGGCGGCCGATGGGCGACAGCGCGGCAAGCTCGGCAAGCTCGGCACCGGGTTCCACGACTTCAACGAACAACAAGGAGCATCCATGCGTGTCTTGACTGGTCTGCTGTGCTCGCTCGCGCTCGCGGCGAACGTCGCCCATGCGCAGGCGAATTGTGCCGACGCGACGGATCAGGCGGCGATGACGGCGTGCGCCGATCGCGCGTACAAGAAATCCGACGGGGAACTGAACCGGACCTACCAGGCCGTCACCGCGCGCCTGCGCGATGCGCGGCCGCTCGCCGACAAACTCGTGAATGCGCAGCGTGCGTGGATCGCGTACCGCGATGCCGAATGCAACTTCTCCAGCGCGAACGCCGAGGGCGGCAGTGTGTATCCGATGGTCGTGTCGACCTGCCTCGACGATCTGACGAAAGCGCGCACCGACACGCTGAAGGGCTATCTGTCGTGCGAGGAAGGCGATCTCGCGTGCCCCGTGCCGGCCAAGTAAGCGGATAAACGGGTAAGCGGGGTGCGCCGCCCGGCCGGGCGCATGCCGGGCGGCCGGCGGCACCTGCCATCCAGCCGCTGCCGGGCGTCATCCGTTACACGACCTCCGTTACACGTCGTCCGTTTCGTCGAGCAGCTTGTGCCGCATCGCGTAACGCACCAGCGCCGCTTCGTGCGGCATCTGCATCTTTTCCAGGATGCGCGTCTTGTACGTGCTGACCGTCTTCGCGCTCACGCATAGCGCGTTGGCGATCTCGGTGAGCGTCTGGCCGGCGGCGATCCGCCGGAACACGTCGAATTCGCGGTCGGACAGCCGCTGGTGCGGCAGCGTCTCGGCCGGCTCGTTCAGGCTCTGCGCGAACTGCTCGGCCATCGCGAGACTCACGTAGACGCCGCCCGACGCCACCTTCGTGACCGCGCCGACCAGCTCGGCGCTCGCGCTTTCCTTCGTCAGGTAGCCCGACGCGCCGGCGCGGAACGCGCGCACCGCGTATTGCTGCTCCGCGTGCATGGTCAGCACGAGGACGCGCAGCGCGGGCTTCTCGTCCTTGATCTGCTTGATCAGTTCGACGCCGTTGCGGCCCGGCATCGACAGGTCGAGCACGAGCACCTGCGCGGGCGTGGCGCGTATGAGCGCGATCGTCGACGGGCCGTCGCAGGCTTCGCCGGCCACTTCGAATCCGGTGGCGTTCTGGAGGATGTGCCGCAGACCGTCGCGTACGAGCGTATGGTCGTCGGCGATGAGCACCTTGATCATGTGATGGGCGTTTCCTGTTGGACGGTACTGAGCGGGAACGCGACGGTGATCGAGAAACCGCGCGCGAGCGCGGTGTCGATCGTCACGGAGCCGCCCAGCATGTGGGCGCGTTCGCGAATGCCGATCAGGCCGAACGATTTGTCTTCATGGGCCGGGCCGCCGGGCGCCGAGCCGCGGCCGTTGTCCGCGACGCGCAGCACGCAGAAGCCTTCCTCGACGTCGAGCCGCAGCGCGACGCGCGTCGCATCCGCGTGGCGCGCGACGTTCGTCAGCGCTTCCTGGACGATCCGGAACAACGTGGTCGCACCCGCGCTCGTGAACGTGAGCCCGCCGGTTTCGATGTGCCGCTCGACATCGATCCCGTAGCGGTTCGTGAAATCGTTCGCGAGCCATTCGATCGCGGGCACGAGGCCGAGATCGTCGAGCATCACGGGCCGCAGGTCGGCCGCGATGCGCCGCACCGACGCGACCGTCGCGTCGATCAGCCGCCGCATGCCCTGCAGGTGCGTCTGCACGTCTTCGTCGGGCTGTGTGCGACCCGGCACGCGCAGCTGCTGTTCGACCACCGACAGATCCATCTTCAGCGCGGTGAGCTGCTGGCCGAGGTCGTCGTGCAGTTCGCGCGCGATGCGGGTCTTTTCCTCTTCGCGCACGTTCTGCAGGTTCGCCGACAGTTCGCGCAATTCTTCACGCGACTGCTTCAGCGCGTTATCGGCGCGCTGCCGCTCGGTGATGTCGCGCAGCATCACCGTATAGAGCTTGCCCGACGCGTCGCGGATCTGCGAAATCGACGCCTCGATCGGGAATTCCTCGCCGTTGGCGCGCAGCCCGAACAGCACCCGCTGGCGGCCCATCTGCCGCTCGGACACGCCCGTCACGCCGAACTGATCGACGTGCTTGGCGTGCGCGGCGCGGAACCGCTCGGGGATGAAGCGCGACAGCGGCGCGCCGATCGCCTCCATCGCGGACACGCCGAACACCTGCTCGGCCATCGGATTGAAGATGACGACGGTCTGCTTTTCGTCGATCGTGATGATCGCTTCCATCGACGAACGGATGATGCCCATCATCCGCGCCTCGTTGAGGATGCCGCGGCTGCTCGCGCCCGGATCGGCGGCGGAGCGGCCGCGCAGCAGCGCATGGATCAGCACCGCGAACGCGATCGACGCGATCAGGCCCGCGGCGAGCACGGTGCCGGCCGCGCGCTGCGCGCCGGTGGCGCTCGGGCGGCCGTCCGCGGAATATGCGAGCGTCAGCACGGTGCCGCCGAAATTCAGCTCGTCGGTGCGCCGCATCAGGTCGGGAGAAGCCGAGGCCTCGTCGGTCGTCGTTTCGACGCTGACGATCGCGCGCCGATCGCCGCCGGCGGTGATCCACACGTCGATCCCGCGTTCCGCGTCGAGCGCACGCTCGACCAGGCGCCGCGGGCTCAACGCCGCGAACAGCACGCCGTCGGCGCCGTTTTCGCGCGGGCCGGGCGGTGTGGCGGCCGCACGCGGCGACACGGCAACCGGCAGGAACAGCGTAAAGGTGCGGGCCTCGCGGGACGTGTCGTCGTCGGCCGGGTGGACGCCGAGCGCGACGTCGCCGGTCTGCAGCGCACGCGCGAGCGGCGCCGCGTCGAACGCGCCGAAGCGCACGACCGGTGAATTCGACGCCGGGGCACTGAGCGCGGCGGTCGCGAGCGTGCCGGCCGGCAGCGGCTTCGCGCCGGCGAGGGCGGTGCGCGTCGCGGGCGGCAGCGGGGCATAGCCGATCTGGCGGACCGGCGAGCGCCCGCTGTCGAGGTCGAGCATCTCCGCATACCGGCGCCATTGTTCGGGCGTCATGCCCGGGACGAGGTTGAACGCGCCGCGCGCGCCTTCGAGCACGGCCGCGCCGGATTGCAGCTCATGGCGGAGCATCGCCGTCACATGCGTCGTGCGGCGTTCGAAACGCGTATGGACGGCGCCTTGCCACTGCTCGCGCACGAGCAGGGCGACGCCGAGCGACAGCACGGCGCCGGCGCATAGTGCAACGACGCCGGCCGCGAGCGGCTGGCGTAACATGATCTGGAGGCGCGTAGGCCCTCGGGCGTCCCGCGTCGGGGTTCCACTTGCGGTCATTCGATGGCCATTCTGTTGTCGGGGGCCGCCCCGTGGCACGGGGGCAGCGCAGCAAAACCGGGCAAACTCGCACGGGCTGCACGCAACATCTATTTTCAAGATGAAATTGTGCGCGATTTACACGTTTTTTGTAATGGGGTCACTAGAAATAGCGGCAGCCAGGCGTGAAGCAGCGGACGCGCCGGCCGCGCTTGACGCGCATCAACGGGCGCGTCGGCACGTGGGGCAGACTGTTCGGCAGGCCACCCGGCACCGGGCCGGGTGGCGATAACGGGCCGCCGTCGCGCGACGCGCGATGCGTGCCCGGTCGGAGGGACGGACCATGTACAAGCGGATTTTCGTCGGGCTCGACGGCAGCCCGAGCGCGCGTCTCGCGCTGAACGAGGCGATCCGGATCGCGGCGGCGTCCGGCGGCGAAGTGACCTGCGCGTACGTCGTCGAGCACCGGCCGCAACTGGTCGACGTCGATGCGGGCTTCGCGGCCGCGCGCGACGGCGATGCGGCTGCGGCCGATGCGGCGACGCCGGTGCTCGACGACGCGAAGGCGGCGCTCGCGCACGAGCAGGTGCGAGGCACCGTGCGTGCGCTCGACGCCTACGGCGAGGACGTCGCCACGGTGCTGATGCGCACGGCGGCCGAAGCCGATGCCGACCTGATCGTGATGGGCACGAGCGGGCGGCACGGCCTGCGCCGGCTGCTGCTCGGCAGTGTCGCCGAATCGCTGCTGCGCGCGGCCGACCGGCCCGTGCTGCTGGTGCGGCACAGCGAGCCCGGCACGCCGGCGGCTGCGTGACGCGCGGGGTACGGCGCTGACGTGGACGCACGGGCGGTTGCGGGCGGCGACCGTCTCGCGCCGTCTCGCGCATTCGTCGGATGACGGCCGGATGAAACGGAAACGCGACGCGCGCGGCGTGTGAGCGGGGCTGTCGCTGCCGTCGCATCGACCGCGCGAGCGCGGCATGCCCGGTGTCCCTCGCGCGCACAATCGCGTGCCGGCGGTTGCATCCGGACACGCAGTTCTGGCAGCATCGACCGGTGTCCGCTTGTTCGCCGCGCGCATGGCCGCGGCGATCGACGCAGCAGCATCCGGCGACATGCGGCCGCGATCGCGATGAGCGAAGCGAGGCCGTACGCCGGCTGCCCGGTTCCTTACCTTACCGACGTCATCCGCCATGCCGATCTCCGCTACCGACCTGATTCGCCAGTTCGACCTGCAGCCGCATCCCGAAGGCGGCTATTTCCGCGAAACCTACCGTGCGACCGATTCGGTCGTGCGTCCGGCCGACGGCGCGCCACGCGCCGCGTCGACCGCGATCTACTACCTGTTGTGCGACGGCGCGTATTCGTCGTGGCACCGGATCCGTTCCGACGAAGTCTGGCATTTCTACGCGGGCGACCCGATCGAAGTGTGGGTGCTCGACGAGCGCGACGGGCTGACGATCCACCGGCTCGGCAACCCGCTCACGCATCCGGGCACCGTGTTCCAGGCGGTCGTGCGGGCCGGGAGCTGGTTCGGCGCGCGCTGCGCGTTGCCGGAGCATGTCGCGCTCGTCGGCTGCACGGTGGCGCCGGGCTTCGAGTTCGCGGAATTCGAACTGGCCGATGCGGCCGCGCTGGCCGCCGCGTTTCCCGATTACGCGGAACACGTCGGGCAGCTTGCCCAGCGCACCGACTTGTGACTGTCACGGCCGTGCCATCAAGGGTGCCAAGCCCGTGCCGGCGGTGCGTGTTCCGCGCGGTCGCGGCCAAACCCGTTTAGAATGCCGTGGTGCATCGGGTCGGCTGCGGGCGTGCCGCGGCGGCCGTTGCCCCGCCGTGCCGACGGCCCCCGTCGCGCCACTGCATGCCTTCCAGGAGCGCCGCCGTGTGGCACTTTCCCATCGCTATTCCATCGTCGCTCGGCCCATGGGCCGTGTTCGCGAGCGTGTTGATCACGCAGCTCGGCGTGCCGGTGCCGGCCGTGCCGATGCTGATTCTCGGCGGCACGATGGCGGCAATGGGGCAGGCGTCCTGGCTCAGCATGTTCGCGGCGGCGATCGGTGCGACGATGCTGGCCGATTCGCTGTGGTTCTTCATGGGCCGCACGCGCGGCCGGCGCCTGCTGAACGGCCTCGTGCGCTTCTCGCTGTCGCTCGACACGACGCTGCGGTTCGCACGTAACGTATTCGAAAGATACGGCGCGCCGTTGCTCGTATTGTCCAAATTCCTGCCTGGCCTCGGCCTCGTGTCGGCGCCGCTGCTCGGCACGACCGCGATCGGCGTCGGCGTGTTCCTGTTCTGGGATCTGGCCGGCGCATCGCTGTGGGCCGCGTTCTGGCTGATCGGCGGCGCGGCCATTCACGACCAGATCGTCCAGTTCGTGCTGTGGGTGCGCGCGAGCGGCGGCACGATCCTCGATGCATTCCTCGCGATCTTCATCACGTTCCTGCTGTACCGCTGGGTGCGTCGCGTGCAGTTCCGCCGCTATCTTGCGCAGGTGCGCATCTCGCCGCCGCAGCTCGTCGAGATGATGACGTCGGACGAGCCGCCGCTGATCTTCGACGCGCGGCCGAAAGCGATCCGCGAGCGCGAACCGTACCGGATCGCCGGCGCGGTGCCGGTCGATCTCGATTCGCCGGACCTGCTCGATCCCGAAATGCTGAAGCGGCCGATCGTCGTGTATTGCGTGTGCCCGAACGAGGCCACCGCGAAGCGCCTGATCGCGAAGATGCAGCGCAAGAAGATGATCCACAACATCCGCGCGCTGAAGGGCGGACTCGACGCGTGGGAGAAGCACGGCTATCCGGTCGAGCCGCTGCCGGCCGATCTGGATTCGTCGCGTTATTTCGTACGTCCCGAGCACGGAGCAATCGAAGGCGAATATACGGTGCGCGCGACGCTGTCGAAATAAATCCGCACGCGAGCGTCGCGCGCATTCGAATTCCATTACCGGTTTCAAACCCCGCGATTCTTCCGAAAATCGACTGGCGCGAAACCGCTGATCCTCCCTATAATCCCGCCTGCATATTGCGTGCGCCTGATCGCGCACATTCGACGCGCGTTCGTTCGCGCCGAAAGCGATTGATCCCGTCGTCGTCCGTCACGCGCACAGCCGCGTCGCACGGGCCGCACGGGCGTATTCCGTGAAAGGCCCGATCCGTTTTCCGGATTGTTCCGGAAAATACGGATAATTCGCGGCGATTCCCATCGGATTGACGCAGTATCCATGTCGTTTCTTATTTGGAAAACGACGGCGGAGATTATTTCGTTTTCGGCATGCCGGGATCGGCATGAACGGTCGCGCATTGATATCGACAATGACGGCGGCCCGTTCGCGGCTGCCAGGAGACGGACTTGAAACAACCAGAAGACCAGTTGCACCGCGGGCTGGAAGAGCGGCACATCAACCTGATGGCGCTCGGCGCGACGATCGGCGTCGGCCTGTTCCTCGGCTCGGCCACCGCGATCCGCGTCGCCGGCCCGGCCATCCTGCTGACCTACCTGCTGGGCGGCATCGCCATTTTCCTGATCATGCGCGCACTCGGCGAGATGGCGATCGCCAATCCCGTCGCCGGCGCGTTCAGCCGCTACGCGCGCGACTACCTCGGCCCGCTCGCCGGCTACCTGACCGGCTGGACCTACTGGTTCGTGTGGATCGTCACCTGCATGGCGGAAATCACCGCGGTCGGCGTCTACATGCACATGTGGTTCCCCGGCGTGCCGAACTGGATCTGGGCGCTCGCGGCGCTCATGGCGATGGGCTCGGTGAACTTCATCGCGGTCAAGCTGTACGGTGAATTCGAGTTCTGGTTCGCGTTGATCAAGATCGTCACGATCGTGCTGATGATCATCGGCGGCGGGCTGATGATCGCGTTCGGCATCGGCAACGGCGGTGTCGCGATCGGCCTGTCGAACCTGTGGGCGCACGGCGGCTTCATGCCGAACGGCATCAACGGTGTGGTCGCCGCGTTGCCGATCGTGATGTTCGCGTATCTCGGCGTGGAAATGCTCGGCCTCACCGCCGGCGAGGCGCGCAACCCGGAGAAGTCGCTGACGAAGGCCGTGAACTCGGTGTTCTGGCGCGTGCTGATTTTCTACATCGGTGCGCTGTTCGTGATCATGTCGCTGTATCCGTGGGACCAGATCGGCACGCAGGGCAGCCCGTTCGTGATGACGTTCTCGCGGCTCGGCATCCCGGCCGCCGCCGGCATCATCAACTTCGTCGTGCTGACCGCGGCGCTGTCGTCGTGCAACAGCGGCCTGTTCAGCACCGCGCGGATGCTCTACAACCTCGCGCAGCAGGGCCAGGCGCCGAGCACGCTCGGCAAGGTCAATCGCAACGGCGTGCCGGTGTACGGCGTGATCGTGTCGGTCACGCTGCTCCTGATCGGCGTGCTGCTCAACTATCTCGCGCCGCAGCACGTGTTCACGTGGCTCACGTCGGTGTCGACATTCGGCGCGATCTGGACGTGGTGCGTGATCCTGATCGCGCAGATGCGCTTTCGCCGCACGCTGTCGGCGGACAAGATCGCGCGCCTGCCGATCCGCGTGCCGTTCTATCCGCTCGGTTCGTTCGTCGCGCTCGGTTTTCTCGTGCTCGTCGTCGTGCTGATGGCGTTCACGCCCGATACGCGCGTCGCACTCGTGATCGGGCCGGTATGGATCGTGCTGCTCGGCATCACGTATGCGCTGTTCTACGCGAACCGTCCGGCGGCATCGGTGCCGACGAAGTCGTAGGCAGCATGGGCAGGGGCCCGCGCGACCCTTGATCGCAATCATGCACGCGCGGGCCGGACGATCTATGCTGGACGAATCGATTGTCCGCGCTTCGCGTGGCAACCCGCCGATTTCCGTGACCGCCCGCGACCGCGGCGGTTGTTCGGCTGCCGTGCGCCGCTTCCGCGCGAAGCTCCCGGCGTCGTTTCGCGACGACGCGCACGCACGGAGGCCTTCGCCATGCAGCCTGCCCAGCCCATCCCGACGCTTGCGCGGATCGCGCTGGCCGTCGACCCGACGCCCGAATCGCTGTCCGCCGCGCGCTATGCGCGCACGCTGCTGCGCCCCGGCATGCGATTGCGCATCATCTGCGCCATCGACAACCCGCGCCTCGTATTGCCCGACATCCCGCGCATCGACGCACTGCTGACGTCCGCGCGCGAGGACCTGATGCGCGAAGCGCAGGCCATCAACGAACGGATCGCGGCGTTGTTCGCCGGCAGCGGCATCGAAGTCGAGCAGGCCATCATCGATACGTCGGTGACGGGCGGTTCGGTAGCCGATGCGTTGGTGAGCGATACGTCGGCATGGCAAGCGGACGTGCTGGTGGTCGGTGCGAATCCGCATCACGGGCTGCTGCGGCTCGTGGAAGGCGCGATGTCGGACACGTTGACGACACGCGTGCGCTGCGCGCTGCTGATCGTGCCAGCCGCCTATGCGCGGCCGTCGGACGGCGGCCTGCAGCGGCTGATGTTCGCGGTCGACGGCAGCGAGCCGTCGCTGCAAGCGGTGCGCGTCGGGCTCGGCTTCGCGACGCCGACGACGTTGCTGTACGCGGCCTACGTGATCGATCGCGCGGTTCGTCTGACGGATATCGTGCCGGTGCGCGCGCTCGAGGATGCCTATCGCGCGGAGGGCGAGGATGCGCTCGCAAAGATCGGCCCGCTGTTCCATGCGACCGGAAACCCGAGCAAGCGCAGTGTCATTGAAACCCGCCCGACCAGCGACGACGTGGCCCATGCGCTGATGCGCGACGCCGTGCACTGGCGCGCCGAACTGCTGGTGGTCGGCACGCATGGCAGGCGCGGCATCGCCGCCTGGCTGATCGGCAGCGTTGCACGCCGCATTGCGCATCTCGCACAGGTGCCGGTGCTGCTCGTGCGCGGTACCGAATAATTCGCGCGGTGTCGCGATCGAAGCGCACTTGGCTTGACCTGCATCAGAAACCGCGCACTTCGCGCGTGAGACATTGACGGAACATCCGGCAACGCAGTGGGTCTGTCGTGCATGTACCGCGCAGCCACGCTGCAACACGCGCGCTGATGGCGGTGATCGGTGGAGCCGTTACATCGATTTCCGGAGCCGCAACGTGCGATGCACCGCGCGCCATCCGACCGAGAACTCTCTGGCACGAGGGTAGGCAGCTACGGTTGCCTTGGAGGACGGGCGGGGTGAAAGCCACCCCGTCCGCTTTCCTCGTTCGTGTTTTTGTTGGCCCCGTCTGGATTGCCTTCCCCGCAGGAATCGTCGTCATGGCGGCCGTGTCGAACGGCGCGTCACGATGCGTGATGGCGCGCGGTGGCGCCGATGCGGATCGGTGAGGGTCGCGGCATGCGTACCGCTGCCGCTCAGGCACGGCGTGCCGCATGCGCTGCTGACCTTGCGAGATGCGCAGCCGTTGCACGGCCCCCGTGCCGTACATCGGCATGCTTGCATGCTCAGGTGAAGCGAAGCATCGACCGGAGGTCGTGCCGTCGGCCAACACCGCGGCGCACCCGCGGACGCTGGCGCCCGACATGCAGCGGCGTACACGCGCTGCACATGCGGTTGCGCAGGCGGTTCGCGTGCGGCCAGCCGGGGCGCGCGTTGCGACGCGGCTCGGCATCGGCCGGCGCGTCGGGTGCGGCCCGCGCGCAGAGTGCCGCGGCGAACCGTTGCAACGCGAGCACCGAGCCCGCGACGCTCTGGTACTTTTCGCGGCCGATCTGCCCGTCGAGCGTGACGAGCAACCCGGCTTCGCGTGCAAGCGCAAGCAAGGTGTCGATATTGTCGGACGGAAGATTGCCGGCCGACACGGCCTGGGTGGGCTGGGCGCGCGCTTTGCCCGACGCGCGCCGCTGGCCGTCCCGGCCCGGTAAGTTGCGATGTGCCATGGTTGGTCTCCTGCGCCAGGCCCCGCGTGCCGGCTCGACGGCCGGCTGAGCGATGACCCGTATGAACGTATCGTCCATGTCACCAGTATCGTGTCGCGCCCGTGCGCTGCCAAGCGGCGCGCGCTGAAGTCGCTGTCAGGTATTGCGCGGCGCCTATCGGAATCCGCTGACACGCAGGGCGGCCGATCGGCTGTCGCGGCGACGCGCCGGCCCGTTCGTTCGGATGAATGGGCGGCGCGTGGAGGAGGTCGCTTGACGCATGATTTCGTCCGGTCTAACTTGGCCGGTGCATCGGCGTCGAGCAGCGTTGCATCGCTCATCCGTCGGCCGATGCCGCGCCCCGGGGTGGCGTGGCAGGGCTTCCAGTCTCGTTCGCGGGCAGTTTGCGCCGCGGACCTTGCGCGGCCGGTTCGGGACGAACCGGCACGGCGGCACGCAACGTGCCGTTGATCGCGCGCAAACACGCGCCGGCGCATCGCACGCCGCGCCGCCGTTCAGTCTTTAAGCTTCCGGTACCTTCTTCTTTTCGTTCCTCGACTGTCAGGAGTCCGTCGATGTCCAAGGACAATTTGCTCGATTCACTCAAGGAAGCCGCCAAACAGCGCGCGATCGGTTCGGATCAGCTGCGTGCGATGCTCGACGACGAAGTACGCATACTGTCGTCCGACGCGCGGGTGCACGACTACATCCACGTATTCGCGATCCGGCACCTGCGCGAACGGATGCGCCGGCAGGACGACCTCCACGACGACACGCGTGCCGACGGGCCGCCCGCGGACGCCGATCCGCGTCCGAGCCATCGCCTGTGACGGGCGAGCGCCGCGGCCGACGCCGCGGGCGTCACACGATCCGTCGCCGGGCCAGGGCCGGATCCTGATCGACATTCCTGCGTTGGTCGACAGCAAACCGGCCCGTTCCAAAGTCTTTTTTTGATCGCCGTGCCCGGGATCGACGGTGCTGCCGTCGCGTCCGGGGCGGTGCACGCACCGTGCCGCGCATCGCGGTCATCCTGACGATCTGCTGACAACCTGCCTTGCGTTTTGTCATACGTTTCACTGAATTGTCACAGCAGCCTCAAGTAAGTGGCGCGATTGCCGTTTACCCGGTCAATTCGTCCACCGGGCGTTCCCGCTCCCTTACCGAGTCGTTGCCATGCTCTCGTCCATCCGCGCTCGCATCCTTGCCGCGTGCGTCGCCATCGTCGTATTCGCGCTGGTCGCCACCACGCTCATCAACTATTTCATCGCGCGCTCGTACAACGAAGACGCGATCGACCGCAACCTGACCTCCGTCGCCAGCGGCCATGTGGTCGGGATCGCCGACTGGGTCGCCACCCGCAGCCGGATGATCGCGTCGCTGCAGGACGCCGCACTGACGCCCGATCCGCTGCCGGTGTTCAAGCAGATGGCCACGGCCGGCGGCTTCACCAACGTCTACGCGGGCTACGCCGACAAGGCGTTCCACTTCTCCGACCCGACCGGCATTCCGCCCGACTACGATCCGACCGGCCGCCCGTGGTACAAGCAGGCCGCGCAGGCCGGCAAGCCGGTCGTCACGCCGCCGTACGTCGACGCCGGCACGGGCAACCTCGTCGTCACGTTCGCGGTGCCGATCCTGCGTGACGGTGCGCTGAAGGGCGTCGTCGCAGCGGACGTCGCGATGGACACCGTGATCGCGAACGTGAAGTCGATTCACCCGACGCCCGCGAGCTTCGGGATGTTGATCGACAGCAACGGCCATGTGGTCGCGCACCCGGACCCGAAGCTCACGCTGAAGCCGGTCGCCGACGTGTCGCCCGAACTCGGCGCGACGAACGGCGCGACGATCGCGGCCGCGACCGCGCCCGTCGAGGTGACGGTCGGCGGCGACGCGAAGCTGGTGCGCGCGCGCCCCGTGCCGGGCACGGACTGGTACGCGCTGGTGCTGCTCGACAAGAGCGAAGCGACGGCCGGGATGCGCTCGCTGCTGACAGCTTCGCTGATCACGCTGCTCGTGATCGTCGGTGTGGCGTCGCTGATCATCGGCGCGATCACCGCGACCGCGTTCCGCCGCCTGTCGCAAGTGCGCCAGGCCATGGCCGCGATCGGCTCGGGCGCCGGCGACCTGACGCAGCGCCTGCCGGCCGACGGCCGCGACGAAGTGGCCGACATCGCCCGCTCGTTCAACAGCTTCGTCGACAAGCTGAACGACGTGATGCGCCAGATCCGCGATGCGAGCGAATCGGTGCGCACGGCCGCGAACGAGATCGCGGCGGGTAACCAGGACCTGTCGTCGCGCACAGAATCGGCGGCGGCGAGCCTCGAGGAAACGGCCGCGTCGATGGAAGAGATCACGGCGACGGTGGGTCAATCGGCAGCCGCCGCCGGCCAGGCCGACGAACGCGCGGCGGCCGCGTCGCGGATCGCGTCGCACGGCGGCGTGGTCGTGTCGGACGTCGTCGCGACGATGGAGAAGATCGAGGAAGCGTCGGGCCGGATCGGCGACATCATCGGCGTGATCGACGGGATCGCGTTCCAGACCAACATCCTCGCGCTGAACGCGGCCGTCGAAGCGGCGCGCGCGGGCGAGCAGGGCCGCGGCTTCGCGGTCGTCGCGCAGGAAGTGCGCAGCCTTGCGCAACGCAGCGCGCAGGCCGCGCGCGAAGTGAAGGTGCTGGTCGAATCGACGGTCGCGAGCGTGTCGGCCGGGTCCGGGCAGGTGCGTCAGGCGGGCGACACGATGCGCGAGATCGTGTCCAACGTGTCCAACGTGACGACGATCATCTCCGAGATCACGCACGCGGCGAACGAGCAGACGCGCGGCATCCAGGAGGTGAATCGCGCGGTCACGCAGCTCGACGAAATGGTGCAGCAGAACGCGGCGCTCGTCGAACAGTCGACTGCCGCCGCGACCGCGCTGCAGTCGCAGGCGAACGCGCTGGCGACCACGGTCGGGCGGTTCAAGGTCGCTTGACGCGGCTCGTGGAAAAATCGGCCGCGCCGCTCAGGCGCGGCCGTCGTCGCGCATCAGCGCGAGCCGGTTGTAAAGCGTTTTCAGGCTGATCCCGAGCGCTTTCGCGGCACGCGGCTTGTTGCCGTCGAAGTGGCGCAGCGTCGCCGCGATGAAGCGTTGCTGCGCATGGTGCAAGGTCGCGCCGAGCGGCAGCGCCATCGTGTTCTCCGACAGGCGTTCGGGCGCCATTGCCGGCTTCGGCAACGTGACGTCGATGCCGTCGTCCGCCAGGATGTAGGCGCGCTCGATCGTGTTGTGCAGCTCACGGACGTTGCCGGGCCACGAATACGCGTGCAGCGCCGCGATCGCGGCCTCGGTCAGCCGCTTGTGCGCATGGTGCCGCGCATTGAGCGCGTCGACGAATTCCAGTGCGATCGTCTCGATGTCGGTGTCGCGCTGGCGCAGCGGCGGCACGTATAGCGCAAACGCGGCGAGGCGATAGAACAGGTCCTCGCGCAGCCGGCCGTCGCGCACGGCTTCGGCCGGGTTGTGGCGCGTGGCCGACGCGATGCGCACGTCGAGCGGAATCGGCTCGGTGCCGCCCACCCGCACGATCACATTCGATTCGATCGCCCGCAGCAGCTTCACCTGCATCGGTGCGGGCATTTCCGCGATCTCGTCGAGCAGCAGCGTGCCGCCGCGCGCGGCTTCGAAGAAGCCTTCCCGCTGCGCAATTGCGCCGGTGAAGCTGCCTTTCTCGTGCCCGAACAATTGCGATTCCGCGATATCGGGCGGAATCGCGCCGCAGTTCACGGGGACGAACGGGCCGTCGCACCGGGCACTGAGATCGTGCAGCCGGCGCGCGACGATATCCTTGCCGACCCCGCTTTCGCCGGCAATCATCACACTGGCCCGGGTCGGGGCGATCTTTTCGATGCGGCCGAGCAGCGTGCGCATCGCGGTGGACCGGCCGGACAACCGGCGGCCGTCTGCACGCTGCTTCGACCGGTTTGCGGTTTCTCCCATTGGCATGGATCGGTATTGGCGGGACCGTTTTGAAAATCGGCACCACGCGCTCCGTTGATTGCAATATTTTCATCGACAGCAAAACGACCACGAAGGTGCCGCGAAATAGAAATTTCCAATGTACGCGGCGGGGACGGAAGAGACAGGCCATCGATTCCTGAGGCGAATGAGGGCGTCTCTGGCTATCCGGGGTCGTATCGGTGCTTTTTTACAGACTTTCGATGAAAAAACGGTCGTGACCATCGTGCGGTGATGCGGCGCGCGACACCGGCCGGCGCTCAACCGGTCACGGCACCCCGCACAGCCGGCGAGTCAGGCAGGCGGCCGTCCACGACCCGCGTCAGGCATGCCATATGCGGCGCCCATCAGGCTCGCCCGGCACGCTCGACGGCAGGCCGGATGGTCGACCTGCGGCATGACGCCGTGCGACCGGAGCCGGCGCGAGGCAAGGATGCAATGAGGCCCCTGACCCGTGAGTTGATACGGCAGGGTGCATGGATCGTGCTGGCCGTCGGGCTGGCGTCCGCGCTACAGGCGTGGGCGGTTCACGTCGTCGGCGGGCACGCGCCATTTGCGCCGCTGCCATTTTATGCAGGCGTTGCGGCTGCCGCGTGGCTGACGTCGTTCGGCGGTGGCCTGGTTGCGGTCGCGTTGAGCGTGGTCGTGATCGGCACGCTGTGGTGGCGTGATGCGCCGCTGGCCGCGCTGCTCACGCAGGGCGGCACGTTCGTCGCGATCAGCTTCGTCGAGTGCATGTCCGTGATGGCCGTGAAGCCGCTGCTCGCGAACGATCGTCTGCGCGCACCCGATGACGACGGCGACGCCGATGCCCGCGAGCCGCATCGCGAACCGACGCCGGCTGCACGCGTCCCCGTCCCTGACGACCGGCTGTTGCGCCGTGTGGTCGACGCTTCGCCCGACGCGATCGTCGCGGTTGATGTTGCGCGCCGGATCACGAGCTGGAATCCGGCCGCGCGGCGGATCTTCGGCATCGACGCGGCGCAAGCCGCCGGGCGCGACGTCGCCGCGATGATCGCGCCGCGCTGGTTGCGGCGACATCCGTTGCCCGCGTCGTTCGCGAACCTGCACGCGCCGGTCGGTCCGCTCGACGTGCTGTGTGTGCGACGCGACGGAGGCCGTTTTCGGGCGACTTTCGCGGCATCGCCGATGGTCGATGCGCAGGGCAACTGCATGGGCCTGTCGATCACGCTGCGCGACGCGCACGAACGGCGCCGCGGCGAGCGGCGCAACCTGCGCTCGCTGCGCGGCGCGCGCGACGCACGCGCACAGGCGGACACGTCGAACCGGCTGAAGGACGAACTGCTGGCCACGGTGTCGCACGAGCTGCGCACGCCGCTGAACGTGATCTACGGCTGGGTCGAGGTGCTGCGCAACATCGACGGCCAGGGGCTCGCGCAACAGGCCGTCGACGCGATCGATCGCAGCGCGCGGTCGCTGTCGCACATGGTTGCCGACCTGCTCGACGCGTCGTCGCTCGCGACCGGCCGGTTGCGCCTCGAGCGCGTGCCGGTCGATCTCGTGCGGGTCGTGCGCGATGCCACGCGTGAACTCGACGCGACGGCACGGGCGAGCGGGCTCGAGCTGTCGACCCGATACGCGATGCCGACCTGCGTGATTCCGGCGGACCGCGAGCGCGTGCGCCAGGTCCTGTCGAACCTGCTGTCGAACGCGATCAAGTTCACGCCGCCGGGCGGGCGCATCGTCGTGTCGCTGGCCCGGGCCGGCGAGCGCGTGCGGCTGTCGGTCGCCGATACGGGGCAGGGCATTGCGCCGGAATACCTGCCGCACCTGTTCGAGACGTTCAGCCGGCCGGAACGCGCATTCGCGTCGCCGGCGCGCGGTCTCGGGCTCGGCCTGTCGATCGTGCGCAACATCGCGCAACTGCACGGCGGCGATGTCGTCGCGACGAGCGCCGGTATCGGGCGCGGGACGACCGTCACGGTCACGCTGCCGGCTGGCTGGGACGTCGACGATCCGGCCGAAAACCTGCTGCACGCGGCGGGCACGCCGGAGCCGGTGACGCTCGACGGCCAGCGCGTGCTCGTCGTCGACGACGATCCGACATCGCGCGCGAGCCTCGCCGCGGCCCTCGAAACGATGGGCGCGCAGGTATCGACCGCGCAGTCGGGGCATGACGCGCTCGACGCGGTGGAAAGGCAGGCGCCGAACGTCGTGCTGTCGGATCTTGCGATGCCGGACGGCGATGGCTTCTGGCTGCTCGACCGCATCCGTCATTTGCCGGGCAGCAGCGGGCATCTGCCCGTCGTCGCGGTCACGGCCCACGCCGGCAACGCCGATCGGCACCGAGCGATGGCGGCCGGGTTCGACGCGTATCTGCGCAAGCCGGTGGACATGCCGACGCTGGCGAGCGTGATCGCCGATGTCGCACCGGACGCCGCGCACGATCGGAAAGGGTGAGGCCGGTAGTAGCCGGCGTGGCCGCTCGCCCGGTCATGACGAACGGAGTGCGCGATGGACGCAACGGCAACCCGCGCGGCCGGCCCGCTCCGTCGCGACCCACGGAGGTCCGGATGAAAACGAATCGAATCCATCGGCCGGCGGCGATCGTGCTGGCCGCGACCGTCGGCGCATCGATCGCCGTACTCGCTCATGCGCAGGCGTTGCCCGCTTCGTCGGCACAGGTCGCACCGGGTGTCATTCGCCCCGGCACGACGGCCGACGAGGCCGGCATGACGCAGCGGCCGACCGGTATCGATGTCGAATTCGTCGACAAGGCGGGCATGATCGGCAAGGTGGAGCGGCAGGCCAGCCAGCTCGCGCTCGACCGCTCGTCGAACCCGGACGTGAAGGCGTTCGCGCGGCGGATGGTCGACGATCACGGACGGATCGCCGGCGAATTGCGACAGCTTGGCGCGACCAAGGGCGTACCGGTCCAGTCGCGGATGCTCGTCGATCCGGCGGTGACCGCGTTGCGAAGCAAGGAAGGTCATGCGTTCGACGCGGCCTATGTCGCGCTGGCGGGCCCGCGCGCGCATGAAGCGGCGATCCGGATCTACGAGACAGAAGCGCGGGACGGCCGCGATCCGCAGCTTCGCGCGTTCGCGGCCAACACGTTGCCGACGCTGAAGGCGCACCTGGCCGCCGCCCGGCAACTCGCGCAGACGGTGGCGGCCGCGCACTGAGCGCCGATCGCGCTACCGCTTGCCGCCGTCAGGTTTTCCAGGGGCTTCGGGGCCGCCCGGCGACGCCTCGTACGGCGGGGAGTCGAGCGCCGTTTCGCCTTCCTCGATCAGCCAGTACGGAGACCTGCCGTAGTACGCATGCAGCGCCTCGGCCCACTCCGGATCGGCCATGGCGGGCCAGCGGTTCCTGTCGAAGCCGGGAGCTTCGCGCACGCGTTCGGTGGCGACGGGCAGCACGAGGCAGCGGCGCTCGATGTCGAGCACGAGCACGTTCCACGGCACCGCGAGCAGCTTGTCGCCGATCCCGGGCGGGCTGCCCGCCGACACGACCGCATACGCGATCCGGCCGGAGCGCACGTCGAGCATGATGTCGGCGATCTGGCCGATGTCGTCGCCGTCCATCGTCAGGACGCGATCGCCTTCGAGCGTGCGGGCGGCCATCACGTCCGGCCCCGGCCCGGCGCCCGTGCTGCGGCGGTTGCCGCCCACGATGCGCGTTTCGTCGCGCGACGGTCTGTCCGTTGTCATCGAACACCTCCTGGTCGAAGCGGCACCCGGATGGGTCACGCGGGTTCAACGCACGCCGGTCAGCGCCGGCGCGGCAGCGACACGTCCTCGAGCGTATTGGCCAGCTCGTCGCGCTCGGGGCCGCCCGCGCGCGTCGCGATGTCGCCGAGCGACACGATGCCGACCAGCCGCCGGTTGCGGTCGAGCACCGGCATACGATGCAGCTGCACGTCGGCCATCCGCTGCTGGACGTCGCCGACACCGTCGTCCTCGACGCACCACTGCACGGGTCTGGACGCGACCGCCTGCACCGGCGTATCGGACGAATGGCCGTGCGACAGCCCGCGCACCGCGAGGTCGCGGTCGGTCACGATCGCGACGAGCTCGGTGCCGTCGCAAACGGGCAGCACACCGATATCGAAGCGCCGCATCAATTCGGCCGCGTGGCGAATCGTGTCGGTCGGCGCGACGCACACCACGTCGCGCGACATGATCTCGGTAACGCGATACATGAACGCCTCCTTCGTGAGCAGGACTTTCCGGGAGCAGATGGCGTGCCGCGCGTGGGCCGCACACGCGGGGCCCGACGCCAGCGCAGGCCCGTTATCAGCGTGAACAGACCCTGGCCGGCGAGGCGACGGAGAAATTTGCCAGCCCGCTTGTACATCTTCCACGGCGGCAGCCGTGAACGGGCGAGGCACGACGTCAGTGGCCGACGCCCGTCATCGCGACGATCGCGAGCACCACTGCGCTTTCGATTGCCGCCAGCGCGGCGACGCCGGCGGCGCCGCTGATTTCATGCCATCTGCGTTCAAGGCGTTTCATCACATCAACTCCGGATTGCTCCGGCACGCCGCTGCGCCGCAGCGCCGCGGGGGCCGGTTGCCGCCGTCAGCCGTGGTCGCGGGGCGGTGAAGGGACGTGCGGCGAGCGACGTTCGTGCTCGCCGGACGGCTTGGCAGGATCGATACGGGTCGCGCCGCCCACGGCGGGCGGGTCGCTGGCCGGAAACGTCTCCTCGAGTCCCTCGTCGATGCGTTCCTCCGTCTTGTCCTTCGGCGGCGGGCGCGACGTGGCGAGCCAGAGCAGTCCGGCAGCCGGTGACACGGCGTCGTGGCGGCCGGGGGCGTGAACGGTCATGGTCGAACCTCCTTGGTCATGGATGCAGGCGCAAGCGCCATGCCTGCGCGGGCCGACGGCACGACGATTGCGCGTGGGCGAAACCGCACGGGGCGCGGCGCAGCCACGCGCGCCGCCGGCGTGGACAAGAGGACATCGTGATGAATGCATCCAGGGAAAGAATACGTTACGACGCGAACGTATGCGGCGGCGATTTCGCTCATGTGCGCGAGCGCTTCGCCACGTGGAAGCGCGAGTCGCTGGTCTATCGGCCCGAGCGGCGCATGTTCGACGGCAAGGACGAGGTACGCGAACTGAACGACACCGTCTACGACGGTCCCGAGCGCGCGCAGCGGGCGCTCGTCGCGGAATGCATGCCGTCCGACCGGTTCGCGCTCGCGGTACGACTGACCGCCGAGGGGCGCACGATGTGGCTGGTGATGGCGGCCTACGACGACTGAGTGCACGGCAGCGTCCGACCGGGCGGGCACCGGGCGCGCACGAGCGGGCATGGCGATTGCTCGCGATGCCGACGCCATCGAGATGCGCGCGCCGTCGCGCAGGAGAGACATGAAGACGCTATCCATGCTGCACCGCCCCGAGCCGACGACGCCCGATGTCGATCCGGACCCGCCGCCGCCCGGGCACGACGATCCCGTCGACCCGCCCGTGCCCGACGGGCTGCCGCAGGGCGATCCGCCGTCGCACCCGCCACCGATGCGGATGCCGGGAGGCGATGCATCACAACCATCCGCGCGAACACTGATAAAAGGAGGACCCTCATGGACATTCACGTGCAATCGCCAGACAAGCGCGCGATCGCTCAGGTGCTGGGCCGCTACTTCGAATCGCGCTCGTTGCGCTATCACATCGAGGAATTGCCGGGCGGCGTGCTGCAGATCGGCTTTCGCGCCAGCGGCCGCCCGGCCGCCGTCACCGTGTCGTTCGACGATGCCGCGTACGACGCCTTTACGCACTGGGATGCGAGCCAGAAGCAGCTCGCGCTCGGTCGGCTCGCCGACGGGTTCTCGCGGATGATGTCGACGCGCAGCCCGGCCGCGCTGGCCGGCGACTATCACGTCGAGCGATTCTGAATACCCCTAGCTCCACCGGACTGTCCCCGCGTACGGCAAAGTGCCCGCGCGCAGCGGGCGCTTTGCGTCCGCGCGTGTGTCGCGTAGGATGTCCGTTAATTCAGCGCACACTACGTTCGCGCCGCAGGCTGCCACCCGCTGCAGCCCAAGAGGCGCAATGCGCTTTTCTTCAGGTTCGTTTCGCGCAACCGACGGGGACCTTGATGACCGTTGCTCGCTTTTTGCTGTCACCCGGCGCACGCCGGTTCGTTTCCGGCGTATCGGCCTGCGCGGCGCTCACCGCGGCCGGCGTCCGCGACGCGTCGGCCCAGACCCCTTCGCCGCTCGGCGAGTGGCAATACTCGGCGGGCGTGCCGCTCCAAAAACTGTTCGAGCCGAACGTCTCCACCTGGGATATCAGCATGGGCGCCGCGATGACGCTGCAGCCGCGCTATGCGGGCTCCGATCGCTATCGTGTGATGGGCGGCCCGACTGTCGATATCCGCTATCGCGACCTGTTCTTCCTGTCGACCGGCGAGGGGCTCGGTGCAAACGTGCTGCGCGGGCCGAACTGGCGCGTGAGCCTGTCCGTCGGTTACGACCTCGGGCGCCGCTCGGCCGACGACATCCAGCACCTGAACGGCCTCGACAACATCAACGCGGCACCGGTGATGAAACTGGCGGCCGACTACGTGATCTCGAAGGATTTTCCGCTCGTGCTGCGCGCGGATATCCGGCGCAGCATCGGCGGCTCGAATGGCTGGGTCGGTGATTTCTCCGCGTACATGCCGCTGCCCGGCAGTAACGAGCATTTCTTCTGGTTCGCGGGGCCGACCGTGTCGTTCGCCGATTCGCGCTACATGAACAGCTGGTTCGGCGTGAACCAGGGCGCCGCCGCGCGTTCCGGGCTGCCCGCCTATTCGTCGGGGGCCGGGCTCAAGTCGGTCGGTGCGGGGGTGACGGTGGCCTGGTTCCTGAACAAGCACTGGTTCGTGACGATCGACGGCGCGATCGAGCAGCTCGTCGGCCGCGCCGCGCGTAGCCCGATCACGCAGCAGTCGACCAACGGCGTGTTCGACATGTCGGTGAATTACCAGTTCTGAGCAGGGCGGGCAGTTGATCGCCGACGGGGCGTGCGGCAGTTGGCGTCACATTTGATATGATTCCGACCTGTACAAATGTACAGTGATCAATCCCCGTGACGCCTGCATCGCCGACGCCCCCGGCGTTTTACTACCTGACCAATTTCGAACGCGCGCTGGCCTGGCTCGGCGCGCGTTACGACGACCTGTTCGACGAGCACGAGCACGCGTTCGTCCGGCAGTTCGCGACACTGCCGCAGGCGTCGCGCGCGCTGCTCGTGCGGATGCTGATGCGCAACGGGTCCGACTTCCGCGCCAGCAAGCTCGTCTACGACGAAATCGGCTGCGCGCTCGACGCGGCCGCGCCGCTCGTCGCACTCGGCTGGGTCGATCCGGCGCCCGCGCTGACGCTCGACGAGCTGTTCGCACTGTCGACCAAGGCCGATCTGCTGCGCATCTTCCCGGCACTCGCCGCGCATGCGGGCGAGCGCAAGCCCGACTGGCTCGAACGGCTGCGGCCCGCGCACGACGTCGCGCAGCCGCTCGACGCGTGGTGCCCGCAAGCCGGCGACCGCGTGCTGCGCGTGACCGTTGGCGCACTGTGCGACCGGCTGCGCCTGATGTTCTTCGGCAATCTGCATCAGGACTGGAGCGAGTTCGTGCTTGCCGATCTCGGCGTGTTCCAGTACGAAAGCGTGCCGATCGCGCCGTCGTCGCGTGCGTTCCAGCAGCGCGGCGACGTCGACGCGTATCTCGCGCTGCAGATGTGCCGCGAGGCCCTCGACGCGTGGCCCGACGATCTGCCGTTCGATGACCTGGTGCGCGCCATCGACGCGGTCGGCTGCGACCAGCCTTGGCTCGCGACGCGGCGCGCGAAGCTGCTGTTCGCGCTCGGGCAGACGTGCGAGCGCCGGGCCGACTGGGACGGCGCGCTCGACGCGTATGCGCGCAGCGCATGGCCCGGCAGCCGCCATCGCCGTATCCGCGTGCTCGAACGCTGCGGGCGTGACGACGATGCGCTCGCGCTGGCGCTCGATGCGCGCGGCGGCTTCGAGAGCGACGAGGAGCGCCAGCGTGTCGAGCGCATGCTGCCGCGCCTGCAGCGCCGGCTCGGCCAGCGCGTCGAACGTGCGTCCGCCGCGGCGGACGTGCCGCGCGAGACGCTCGTAATGGCGCGCCCCGAAGCGTTCGTCAGCGTCGAATTCGCGGTACGCGACCATCTTGCGCAGCCGGCTTCGCCGGTCCATTACGTCGAAAACACGCTGATCAATTCGCTGTTCGGGCTGTTGTGCTGGGAACCCGTGTTCGCCGCGGTGCCCGGTGCGTTCTTCCATCCGTTCCAGCGCGGCCCGGCCGATCTGCACGCACCCGATTTCGTCGCGCGCCGTGCGGACGCGTTTGCCGCGTGCTTCGCGCAACTCGATTCGGGCGCCTATCGCGACACGATCCGCCGGCATTTCGCGACGAAGGCGGGGCTGCAATCGCCGTTCGTCTTCTGGGGCGTGCTGACCGACGCGTTGCTCGACGAGGCGCTCGCGTGCCTGCCGCCCGAGCACCTGCGGCTGTGGTTCACGCGCCTGCTCGCGGATATCCGCGGCAACCGCTCGGGGTTGCCCGATCTCGTCCGCTTCTGGCCCGGCGAGCGCCGCTACGAGCTGATCGAGGTGAAAGGCCCCGGCGACCGTCTGCAGGACAACCAGACGCGCTGGCTCGCGTACTGCGTCGCGCACGGCATTCCGGTGCGCGTGATCGATGTCGAGTGGGCCGGTGAGGGCGTCGCGCACGCCGAAGCGGCGGGACTGTCCGCATGAGCTATGTCGTCGCGGTGCGGGCGATGTGCGAGTTCACCGCGCGACGCGGCGATCTCGACCTGCGCTTCACGCCCGCACCGACCGCGCTCGAAGGCATCGCCGGCCACGGTGCGGTCACGTCGAACCGCGGCGCGCGCTACGAAACCGAAATCGCGCTGACGGGCACCTGGGGCACGCTCACCGTGCGCGGCCGCGCGGACGGCTACGACCCGGTGGCAAACCGTCTCGAGGAAATCAAGACCTATCGCGGCAGCCTCGACGCAATGCCGGCCAATCACCGTGCGCTGCACTGGGCGCAAGCGAAGGTCTACGCGCACCTGATGTGCGACGCGCGCGGCTTCCAGGAAATCGAAGTCGCGCTCGTCTATTTCGACATCGTGTCCGAGCGCGAGACGGTGCTGACGCAAACGCTGGGGGCGGCCGAACTCGCGACGTTCTTCGCCGAGCAGTGCGCGTGTTTCGTCGGCTGGGCCGAGCGCGAGACGGCGCATCGCGCCGCGCGCGATGCGGCGCTGCGCGCGCTGGCGTTTCCGCACGGCCAGTTCCGCAGCGGGCAGCGCGAGCTGGCGGTGGCCGTCTATCGCGCGGCACGCGACGAGCGTTGCCTGATGGCGCAGGCGCCGACCGGCATCGGCAAGACACTCGGCACCGTGTTTCCGCTGTTGAAGGCCTGCGGCGAGGGTGAGCTCGATCACGTGTACTTCCTGACCGCGAAAACGCCCGGACGCGCGCTCGCGCTCGAAGCGGCGACGACGCTCGGCGCCGGCACGCCGGCGCTGCCGCTGCGCGTGCTGGAGCTCGTCGCGCGCGACAAGGCATGCGAGCATCCGGACAGCGCGTGCCACGGCGAATCGTGCCCGCTCGCGAAAGGTTTTTACGACCGCTTGCCGGCCGCGCGCGATGCGGCAATCGAGGCGGGGCTGCTCGATCGCGAGACCGTGCGCGCAGCCGCGCTCGCGCACGACGTCTGCCCGTATTACCTGTCGCAAGAGCTTGCGCGCTGGTCCGACATGGTGATCGGCGACTACAACTACTACTACGACGGCAGCGCGATGCTGCACACGCTCGCGCAGCAGAACCAGTGGCGTGTCGGCGTGCTCGTCGACGAGGCGCACAACCTGCTCGATCGCGCGAGGAGGATGTACAGCGCATCGCTCGATCCGTTCGCCTTCGCGGCGGCCCGCGAGGTCGCGCCCGCGGCGCTGCGCAAGGCGTTCGACCGGCTCGCCCGCGCCTGGGGGACGGTCAGTCGCGCGCAGGCCGAGCGCTATGCCGCGTATCCGGAGATTCCGGGCCCGATCGTGTCGGCCGTGCAGAACCTCGTCGCGGCAATCGGCGAACACCTGGCCGACGCGCCGCGCGCGAATGGCGATGCGCTGCTGCGGTTTCATTTCGAGGCGATCCAGTTCGGTGTGCTGGCCGAAGCGTTCGACAGCGCGTCGATCTTCGACGCGACGCTGCACGGCGAACCCATGCCGCGCCAGCCGGCGCTGGACGGCGTGGTGTCGGCCGGCCGCCGGCGCCGCGTCCAGTCGACGCTGTGCGTGCGCAACGTGATTCCGGCCGGCTTTCTCGCGCCGCGTTACGAAGCCGCGTGCGCGACCGTGCTGTTCTCGGGCACGCTGAGCCCGTTTCATTTCTATCGCGACACGCTCGGGTTGCCCGGCGACACGGGCTGGCTCGACGTCGACGGGCCGTTCCGCGCCGAACAACTGACGGTGCGCGTCGCGAGCCACGTGTCGACGCGCTGGCGCGACCGCGACCGTTCGCTCGAACCGATCGCCGACCTGATCGCCACGCAATACGCGACGCGGCCCGGCAACTACCTCGGGTTCCTGAGCAGCTTCGACTACCTGGGGCGCGTGGTCGCGCTGATGCAGACGCGGCACCCGGACGTGCCCGTCTGGGCGCAGGCGCCCGGCATGGCGGAAAGCGAGCGAGACGCCTTTCTCGCGCGCTTCGATGCAGGCGGGCGCGGCGTCGGCTTCGCGGTGCTGGGCGGGGCGTTCTCGGAAGGTGTGGATCTCGTTGGCGAGCGGCTGATCGGCGCATTCATCGCGACGCTCGGGCTGCCGCAGGTCAACGACGTCAACGAGCAGATGCGGCGTGCGATGGACGCGCGCTTCGGCAACGGCTACGACTACATGTACTTGTATCCGGGTTTGCAGAAGGTCGTGCAGGCGGCCGGGCGCGTGATCCGCACCGAGCACGACGAAGGCGTCGTGCACCTGATCGACGACCGTTACCGCCGGCGCGAAGTGCGCGATCTGCTGCCGCGTTGGTGGCGGATCGAGTGACGCTGCGCAGCCCGTTCAGGCGCGCGGCTTCCTCCTCTCCGCGCATCGCTACAGCACGTTGAGCATCGCGAGCGCGGCTTCCTGCAGGTGCGGCAGGACGCGCCGCACGGCCGCGTCGGTCGTCTCCGCGCCGATCGGCATGTTCGTGCTCAGCGCGGCGACCACTTCACCGTGACGGTTCTTCAACGGCACCGCGATCCCGCGCACGCCGACCTGCAATTGCTGTTCGATCGCCGCGAAACCGGCGTCGCGGGCCTGGTCGATCTGTTCGAGCAGGCGCGCCTTGTTGGTGATCGTGTGCGGCGTGAACGGCGGCAGTTCGGTGTCGTCGAGCCACGCGCGCACGGCTTCGCGATCCGGATGATGGGCGAGCAGCACGACGCCGGGCGACGTCAGCGGCGCCGGCACGCGCGCGCCGAGCACGAAGCCGGTCGTCATCACCCGCGACACGCCGTTGCGCGCAATGAACACGAGTTCCCAGCCGTCGAGCACGCTCACGTACGCCGACTCGTTCAGCGACGCGCTCAATTGCTGCAGATAGGGCTGGACCGTGCGCGGCAGGCGGGCCGAGTCGAAGTACGACCAACCGACCCGCAGCACGCGCGGCGTGAGGCCGTACAGCTTGCCGTCGGTGTACACGTAGCCGAGTGATTCGAGCGTCAGCAGGTAGCGCCGTGCGGCCGTGCGCGTGAGGCCGGTGCGCGCGGCGGCCTGGGTGGGCGTCATGCGCGCATGCTGGCTGTCGAACGCCTCGAGGATCGCCAGGCCTTTTTCGAGGCCGGCAATCCAGTCGCGTCGGTCGAGTTCGGGCTTTTTCATCATCGGGAGCAGGTGGCTGGATGCGCGGTAATCGCGCGTGAGTGGGCGATTATCGCGCAGATCGGATCTGCCGCGACTCGTATCATTCGATGGGTGGACGCGTGCCCCGAGCCCGGAACATGACCGTCGACGACAATCGGCAATACGCCGAACTACCGGGCCAGTCGGACGCGCGCAACCTATGCGGAAGACATGCCGAAGGCCTTGCTGCTGATCCGCAGCATCGCAGACACGAATACGCTGGCGACGCCGCGCTAGAATCGGCGCCTCGACTGGAACAGAACAATGAAAATTCGCGAATCCGTGTTGGCCGTGCTCGTCGCGGCCGTGCCGCTGCTTGCCGCGGCGAATCCTTCGTCCGGAACACCCGTCCCGAAGCCGACCGTCGACGTCCGCGCGTGGCCGCGCATGACGTCACCGACATTCGGCTGCTACGTCGAAACGACCTTCGGCTACCGTGACAAGCGCTTCAACTGCGCGCTGAAGAAGTACAGGAACACCGGCGACGCGTGCAGGAACACGAAGGCCTACTACGAGGGCCCGGCGTTCCCCGACCGGCTCGCGGCCAGCGTGCATCCGCTCGCGACGAAGGTCGAGCTCGACTGGGAGCAAGGCAGGCTGCAGATGGTCACCGTCACGCTCAAGGGGACGTGGAACGAAGCGGACGTGCGCAAGGCGTTCGGGCTGCCGCGCGCGGAAGGGAGCAAGCTGACCGAAGCGGAGTTGCGCTCGGAGCCGGGCAATCTGATGGACACGAGTGTCCAGTATCCGTCGTCAGCGCTCGACGAAAGCCTCGCGAAGCGCGCGAGCAACCCCGCGCGCGGCACGACGGCCGTGATGCTCTACGGGTTCGACCACATGGGCGGCGGCGATGTCGATTGCGGGGGCGGCGAGTAACGCGGGAAGACGCGGCCGGCGCAGGCGCCGGCCGGGTGTGGACGGTGGTACGGCTGTTCGCAGGGCGTGCGCCGTACCGTCAGGGCTTTACTCGCTGCTCGTCCACTCGACGTTCGCGCCGACCGAGCGCAGGTTCTCGACGAAGTGCGGGTGCGCGCGGCGGATCGGCAGCGCGTTCATGATTTCCGAGCGGCCTTCGATGCTCGCGGCCACCATCAGCAGCGCGATCGCGACGCGGATGATGTACGGGCTCTCGACGCGCGCCGGCGTCAGTTGCAGCCCGCCGAACGTGATCAGCCGGTGCGGGTCGGACAACAGCACGTGCGCGCCGAACTTCGACAGTTCGCCGGACCAGCCGAGCGCGCCGTCGTACACCTTGTTCCAGAACATCGCGCTGCCTTCCGCGCGCACGCCGAGCGCGATGAAGATCGGCAGCAGGTCGACCGGCAGGTACGGCCACGGTGCGGCTTCGACCTTGGTGAGGATGTTCTGCGTGAACGGCCGGCGCACGCGCAGCGGGCCGTCGCGTTCCGCGCGCGACCAGCCGTCGCGGTGCGTGACGTTGACGCCGAACTTCGCGAACGTGCGGTCGATCAGCGGGAAATGTTCGGGCGACGAATTGCGCACCGTGATGTCGCCGCCGGTAATCGCGCCGAGCGCGAGGAACGTCGCGATCTCGTGGAAATCCTCGGCGAAACGGAACTCGCCGCCGCCGAGTTTGTGGCCACCCGTCACGCACAGCCGCGACGTGCCGATGCCCTCGATCGCGACGCCGATCATCGCGAGGAACTGGCAGAACTCCTGCACGTGCGGCTCGGAGGCCGCGTTCATCAGCGTCGACGTGCCGTTCGCGGCCGTCGCGCACAGCGCGAAGTTCTCGGTGGTCGTCACCGACGCATAGTCGAGCCAGTGGTCGTTGGCCGTCAGCGGGCCGTCGGTGCGAACGATCAGCGAATCGGGCGTGCGTTCGATGTGCGCGCCGAAGCGCTCGAACACCTCGACGTGCGGGTCGATCTCGCGCACGCCGAGCGTGCAGCCTTTCACGTCGTTCTCGAGCCGCGCGACGCCGAAGCGCGCGAGCAGCGGCGGGATCAGCATGATCGACGAGCGCATCGCTTCCGGCAGCCGGTGGACGGCCGGATCGAATTTCGTGTTGCGATGGTGGAGTTCCAGCAGGCCCGTCGTGAAATCGACCGACACGTCGCTGCCGAGCGTGCGGAAGATGTCGAGGATCTTGCGCACGTCGGTGATGTCCGGCACGCCGATGAGGCGCAGCGGCTGATCGGTCAACAGGGTGGCGCACAGAATCGGCAGGACGGCGTTCTTGTTCGCGGACGGCTTGATGTCCCCGCGCAGCGGAGTGCCGCCGTGGACGATGAGATTCGACATGATATGGGGGCGTATCGGTGACTGACGTAGGCCCATATGATGCCATTGGTCGACGGGCGGCGTGGAATGTTCAGCGGGGAAAAGGGGGAATCGATGCGTGTAACTGACAGTGTTTGACGTCGTGCGCTCGAACGCGAGGCAATGGCGCCGCTGCAGGTCATCGTCGAGCAGCGCGGGATGGCCGGCCGCGCATCGGGCCGGCCATCGGGTCAGGGTATTAATGCGCCGCCCGCATCCGCGCGGCGACCACCAGCGAGATCAGGCAGCCCACCGCGAGATAACCGGCGACGAGGTGCCACGAGCCGCCGGCCACGCTGACGAGGCCGACCGCGATGAACGGCGTGAACCCGCCGCCGACCACGCTCGCGAACTGGTAGCCGACGCCCGCGCCGCTATAGCGGTACTCGGCGCCGAACAGCTCGGTGAACAGCGGCTGCTGAACGCTCACGACCATGTCGTGCGCGGCGTTCGCGAGCAGGATCGAGAAGATCACGATCCACGCGACCGACCGCGCTTCCAGCGCGACGAAGAACGGGACCGCGGACGCCAGGCCGATCAGCGCGCCGATCAGGTAGATGCGGCGCAGGCCGTAGCGGTCGGCCAGCCACGCGAAACACGGGATCGTCACGCAGCTCACCGCGCCCACCAGCAGGCCGATGTTCAGGAACAGGTCGCGCGACATGCCGAGGTTCGTCGTCGAATAGCTGAGCGCGAACGCGGTGACGATATACATCGTGAACAGTTCGGCGAGACGCAGCGCGATGATCAGCAGGAATGCCTTCGGATGACGCGTGAGCGCTTCGAGCACCGGCAGGCGCAGCTTGCGGTTGCCGTGCTCGACCTTCTCGACGAACTCCTGCGATTCGTCCATGTTCTTGCGCACCCACATCCCGATCAGCACGAGCACGATGCTGAACACGAACGGCAGGCGCCAGCCCCACGACTTGAATGCGGCCTCGCCGAGCGTGTGGCTCAGGATCGACACGATGCCCGTGGCCAGCACGAGGCCGACGCCGTAGCCGACCTGCACGCCGCTGCTGTAGAACGCCTTCTTCTGCTTCGGCGCGCTTTCGACGGCCATCAGTGCCGCGCCGCCCCATTCGCCGCCGACCGCGAAACCCTGGATCGCGCGCATCAGCACCAGCAGCACGGGCGCCCACCAGCCGATCGTCGAGAACGCCGGCAGCAGGCCGATCGCGACCGTCGACAGCCCCATCAGCATCACGGTCAGCACCAGCATCCGCTTGCGGCCGAGCCGGTCGCCGTAGTGGCCGAACACGATGCCGCCGAGCGGCCGGAACAGGAAGCCGACGCCGAAGGTGGCGAATGCCGCGAGCGTGCCCATCGTGGGGCTGACTTTCGGGAAGAACTCGGAATTGAATACCAGCGCGGCGACGATCCCGTACAGCAGGAAGTCGTACCAGTCGACGACGGCGCCGACGAAGCTGCCGATCGCGGCCTTGCGGGCCTGGCTGCGTATGCGGACACTGGCGGCGTCGAGGGTGTCGAAGGTTGGGGTCATGGCGATGTCTCCTGGCACGGCGCATCGTGGAATCGTGGCGGGGCCGCGTCCGATGCTGCATTGAAGTCGATGAGTGAACGGAGAATAGGGCGCGGGCCGCATGGCGGCAATTGGCCGATCGGTCAAAGTGCGCGATTATCGTTCAAGATCGTGCGATTATCGAACGCTTTCCGGGTTTGCACTAAGCGGCGTGACGATATCCCGTTTGGCCAGGGTGTGCCGGCGTGAACGAACTGGTTAAAATCGGCAGCATTGAAAACTCGCCCGTTTCGGGGCGGATCCGCGGTCGCCACCCCGGCCGCGCATGCCGCACGCGACGGGCGCCATCCCCATCGATCGCATGCCCCCGGAGACTGGAATGCCCGGCAATTCCCACCCCCTGTCCAGCGATACGCCGCCCGTTGCCGATCCGGCTGCCAATCCGCTCGGGATGGCCGGCCTCGAATTCGTCGAATTCGCGGCGCCCGTGCCGGAAGCGCTCGCGCAGCGCTTCGAGCAGCTCGGGTTCAAGGCGATCGCGCGGCACGTCAGCAAGAACGTCACGCTGTACCGGCAAGGGCAGATGCACTTCCTGATCAACGCCGAGCCCGATTCGTTCGCCGCCCGCTACGCGGAGGAATACGGGATGGGCGTGTGCGCGATCGGGCTGCGCGTGGCCAGCGCCCGGCGCGCGTTCGAGCGGGCGATCGAGCTCGGCGCGTGGGCGTTCGAGGGCGAGAAGGTTGGCGTCGGCGAGCTGAAGATTCCGGCGATCCAGGGCATCGGCGATTCGCACCTCTATTTCGTCGACCGCTGGCGCGGGCGAGACGGCCAGCGCGGCGGCGTCGGCGATATTTCGATCTTCGACATCGATTTCCGGCCGATCGACATCGCAACCGCGCATACCGATCTCGACTGCGTGGGCGTCGGGCTGCAGCAGGTCGATCATTTCACGCAGACCGTCGGCGCGGGGCGCATGCAGGAGTGGCTGGATTTCTACCACGACCTGCTGCATTTTCGCGAGATCCACGAAATCGACGCGCACTGGCATGTGTCCGAGGAATCGCGTGTGATGGTGTCGCCGTGCGGCGCGGTGCGGATTCCGGTCTATGAGGAAGGCACGCGGCGCACCCAGCTGATGCACGCGTATCTGCCCGACCATCCGGGCGAGGGCGTGCAGCACGTCGCGCTCTCCACCGACGACATCCTGTCCTGCGTCGATGCGCTGCGTGCGAACGGCGTTGAATTCATCGAGCCGCCGGCCCGCTATTACGACGACGTCGACGCACGCCTGCCGGGGCACGGTGTCGATCTGGATTCGCTGCGCCGGCGCGCGGTGCTGGTCGACGGCGAGATCGGCAGCGACGGCGTGCCGCGCCTGTTCTTCCAGACCTTCGTCAAGCGCCGGCCCGGTGAGATCTTCTTCGAAATCGTGCAGCGCAAGGGGCACCACGGGTTCGGCGAAGGGAATCTCGCGGCGCTCGCCCGCGCACGCGACGCCGGCTGACCGGTCGGGGCGCTCGCATCGGACATCGGGCGCTACCCGTCACGCGTGACACGTCAAGCGTCACGCGCCGGCGGCCGGCACGCGGTTCGGCGCGGGGTCGTTCGGCTCGCGCAGCACGCATGCGGTGCCGCCCGGCGTGTACATCGACACGACACAGCGGTTGCACGACGTGCAGCCCGACTGCACGAACCGGCCGTCGCGCAGCCCGTTGACGAAATCGGGCTCGAACACGAGCGCGCGTGCGAGCGCCACCGCGTCGAACCCTTCGCGCATCGCCAGTTCGACGTTCTCGCGTGAACGTACGCCGCCAAGGTAAGCGAGCGGCATCCTGACGGCCGCGCGCACCTTCTTCGAGTGCTCGAGGAAATACATCTCCCGAAACACGCCCATCTTCGGCTCGGTGAGCCTCTGCAGCGCCATTGCGGTGCGCACGATCGCGTTGTCGGCATTCGCGAGCGCGTCGCCGGGCAGCGGGCTGCCGAACAGCTGCCACACCGATTCGACGTTCATCCCGCCGCTGAGCACGAGCAGATGCGCGCCTTCGGCTTCGAGCCGCCGCGCGATTTCGCAAGCGTCGTCGGCGGTTCCGCCGCCGCGCACGCCTTCGGTCACGCCGATCTTGCAGACGACGGCGAGGTCGCGGCCCACTGCATCGAGCACGCGGCGCAGCACCTCGACCGGGAACGCGGCACGCCGCGCCGCGTCGCCGCCATACGCATCGCGGCGGCGGTTGTACAGCGGCGACAGGAACTGGCTGAGCAGATAGCCGTGCCCCATGTGGATCTCGACTGCATCGAAGCCGGCGTCGCGCGCATGGCGTGCGGCCTGCGCGAATTCATCGGCGACGGTCGACATCTGGTCGTGCGTCATCGCCTGCTTCAGGAAGCGGCCGCTCATCACGCCGACCTTGTTGAAGCCGCCCGACGCGCTCAATGGCCGTCGAGTCGACAGCGACGGCAGGAACGTGAAGCAGCCGCCGTGCGTGATCTGTGCGGATGCGGCGGCGCCGTGGCGATGGACGGCGTCGGTCAGCGCGCGGAACTGGCGGACCGTCGGCACGTCGAGCCGCGCCTGGTCGACGAACGTGCGGCCGTCGTCGCTGATCGCACAGTACGCGACGGTCGTCAGCGCGGCGCCGCCTTCGGCGATGCGTTCGTGAAAACGGACGAGCGCGCGCGACGGCACGCCGTTCGGCGTCATGCCCTCGTTGGTGGCGGACTTGATCAGTCGGTTGCGCAGCGTCAGCGGGCCGATCTGCAGCGGGCTGAACGCGGGGGACAGGTCGGTCGGTTCCATGTCGGGCGGAGGTCGGGAATGGGCTCGACGGTCATTGTGCGTACCCCGCACCGGCGCGCATCGTCCAGGTGGATGGCCCGATCCTGCCGAATGAAGCATGCGACGGCCGGCCGTGTCGTTCGGCCATTGGCAGCGCTGCCGGTTTGCACGAATGCATCGATCAATGGCATCGTGACGAAGCGGCACGCCGCACACGACAAGCACAACCGGAGAACCGCATGAGCAGCCAGTCACAGCCGAAGCACAAGCGCATGCCGAAACCCGCCGGGCGTCAGGCGATCCTGACCGAGCAGCGCCGCCGGAAGATGGCGCGTTCACCTCACGCGTACGTGCGCGGCAATACAGCCCGGTTCTACGAATGGCTCGTCGAAACCAACGGCAGCGCGCTGCCGCACGGCCCGTCGATCTGGATCTGCGGCGACTGCCATACCGGCAACCTCGGCCCGGTCGCGAACAGCGAAGGGAAGGTCGACGTGCAGATCCGGGATCTCGACCAGACGGTCATCGGCAATCCCGTTCACGACCTGATCCGCCTCGGGCTATCGCTTGCGACGGCCGCGCGCGGGTCCGCACTGGCGGGCCTGACGATCGTGCACATGATGGAGGCGATGACGGCTGGTTATGCGTCGGCATTCGGCAGCCGCAACGCGAAGCTGCCCGAACGACCGGAACCGGTGCACCTCGTGATGAAGCAGGCCATGCGCCGCTCGTGGCGGCAACTCGCGGTCGAACGGATCGAAGGGCTCGCGCCGACGATTCCGCTTGGTCGCCGCTTCTGGCCGCTGAGTGCGAAGGAATCCCGCGCGATCCGCAAGCTGTTCGGCGACGAAGCGATTGCGACGCTCGCCACGAGCCTCAAGGGCCGCAACGACGCGGGCAAGGTCGACGTGCTCGACGCGGCGTACTGGGTGAAGGGCTGCAGCTCGCTTGGACGGCTGCGCTACGCGGTGCTGCTCGACATCGACGGCGACGTCAGTGACGGCGACGACCTGTGCCTGATGGACGTCAAGGAGGGCGTGACGGCCGCCGCGCCGCGCGACGAAACGGCGACGATGCCGCGCGACAACGCCGAGCGCGTCGTGGAAGGCGCACGACATCTGTCGCCGGCCCTCGGCGAGCGGATGCGGGCCGCGCGCCTGCTCGATCGCGCGGTCGTGATCCGCGAACTGCTGCCACAGGATCTGAAGCTCGACATCGATCTGCTCGCCGAGGACGATGCGCGTGAAGTCGCGCGCTATCTGGGTGCGGTGGTCGGCGCCGCCCACGCGCGCCAGATGGACAAGCCGACACGCACGGCGTGGCGCACCGAACTCGGCCGCAACCGCGCGAAGACGATCGATGCGCCGATGTGGCTGTGGAACAGCATCGTCCAGCTCGTGAGCAGCCATGAAGCGGGGTATCTGGAGCATTGTCGGCGCTTCGCGGCAGGGGAGTAGCGTGTCGCCTCGAGCGACGGCCGAGGCTACCCGGCCGCGCCCAGCTTGCGGGCCTGCCGTCGCATGCCATCGAAGATCGCATCCGCCACGTCCGCCGGAAACTCCGCCGGGATCCGCGCTGCGGCCTCGGCGATCGCCGGTTCCGTGCGCGCGACGACGGCTGCCATCGCGGCGTGCACGTCATCTTCGGTCAGGCCGACACGCCGGCCCTGCGCGATCCAGTGGCGCGGCTGGATCTCGCCGATCACGTAGTGTCGGTTCTTCCCGCACACGGCCATCGCGAGGCGCGCGCGGCGCGGCGGAAGCTGGTTGCGGCGCGTGCCGATGATCGGATGCGCGGACAGCACGTCGTACAGCGGCGTGCTGCGGTAGGTGTTGCCGGGCAAATGCGCGATGCTGAAGTTCTTCGCGTGGCCGTCGATCGCCGCCAGCACCCAGAACACGATATGGCATGTATTGTCAAAATACAAATCATGGGCTGTATTCAATAAAAACAAACGATAGCCTGTCAAATGAAGGCCCCGCCGGCCATCCCGCGTCAACGCCTCACGCCGCTCGCAGCGGATTCGCGTGCACACTCCGCGCGCCTTCCGGATCGTCGTCGCCGAGCGGGATGAACGCCATGATCTCGAGGTCGTGCCCCGACAGCGCCGGCAGCCGGAACGGGCTCGACAGCACGTTCAGCCGCCGCACGCCGAGCTCGCGCAGGATCTGCGAGCCGATCCCCGTCACGCGTCCGTCGCGGCGCGCATGGCCGGCCGGCACCCGCATCGCGTCGCCGCGCATGTCGCAGTCGAGCAGCACCGCCACCCCGCAGCCGGCCGCGTCGATGCGTTGCAGCGCGGCGTGCAGCGGCCACGAATGCGCGGACGGCTCCGCATCGAGCAGGTCGAGCAGCGAATGGCATTCGTGCACGCGCGTCAGCACCGGTGTCGACGGATCGGGCTCGCCGCGCACGAGCGCGAGATGCGGCGCGCCGTGCACCGTGTCGCGATATTCGATCGCGCGGAATCGTCCCCAGGGCGTATGCAGCGGCCGCTCGCCGACGCGTTCGACGAGCGATTCGTGTTCGCGTCGGTAATGGATCAGGTCGGCGATCGTGCCGATCTTCAGCCCGTGATGCGCGGCGAACGCCTTCAGCTCGGGCAGCCGCGCCATCGTGCCGTCGTCGTTCATCACCTCGCAGATCACCGAGGCAGGCGTGAGCCCCGCGAGCGCCGCGAGATCGCAGCCGGCCTCGGTGTGTCCCGCACGCACGAGCACGCCGCCCGGGCGCGCGGCGATCGGGAACACGTGGCCGGGCTGCACGAGATCGTCCGGGCGGGCGTCGGCCCGCACCGCCGCACGGATCGTGTGTGCGCGATCGGCTGCCGAAATGCCGGTCGTCACGCCTTCGGCCGCCTCGATGCTGACGGTGAACGCGGTGCCGAACGGCGTGCCGTTGTGATCGGCCATCGGCGGCAGCTTCAACTGCTCGCAGCGCTCGGCGGTCAGCGTGAGGCAGATCAGCCCGCGCCCGAAGCGCGCCATGAAATTGATCGCGTCGGGCGTCACGTGATCGGCCGCGATCACGAGATCGCCTTCGTTCTCGCGATCCTCTTCGTCGACGAGCAGGACCATTCGGCCCGCCCGCAGTTCGTCGACGATCTCCAGCGTGCCGGCGAGCGTCATGAGGCCTCCGTCAAATCGAACGCGCGGCGCAGCGCGTCGGCGCCGAAGGTCAGCACGCGGTCGGCTGCATCGATCGCGCCGAGCATGCTCGCGAAACCGTGAAGCTGGCCCGGCCAGCGCACGAGCGTCACCGGGGTGCCGGCCTGTGCGAGACGCAGCGCATACGCTTCGGCCTCGTCGCGCAGCGGATCGAATTCGGCGCTGATGATCGTCGCCGGCGCGACGCCTGCGACGTCCGGCGCGGCGAGCGGGCTCGCGAGCGGCGACGCGCGATCGGCGCCTTCGTCGAAATAGTGCCGCTTGAACCAGCGCATCCAGTCCGCCGTCAGGAAATAGCCGTTGCCGAGCGTTTCGTACGACGGATGCTCGGTCGCGCAATCGACGACCGGATACAGCAGCAACTGGTGTGCGATCGCGATGCCCGAGCCGCGCAACTGCAGCGAGGCGACGGCCGCGAGATTGCCGCCGGCGCTGTCGCCGGCCACGGCGATCGCACCGGCGCGTGCGCCGAGATCGCGCGCACTGGCGGCGGCCCAGCGCACCGCGTCGCATGCGTCGTGCGCGGCCGCCGGGAAGCGCGCTTCGGGTGCAAGCCGGTAGTCGACCGACAGCACGAGCGTGCGCGCCCGGGCCGCGAGGCTGCGGCACAGGTTCGCGTGCGTATCGATCCCGCACGACACGAAGCCGCCGCCGTGGAAGAACACGGTCAGCGGCAACGGCCCGTCGGCGGCGGGCCGATACAGCCGTGCGGACAACTGACGGCCCGCCAGGGGAATCTGCCAGTCCGCTTCGGCGGCGACGGCATCGCCCGGAGCGAACGCGCCACCGGCGGCAAGGTTCGCGCGATACGCGGGAACGGTGAGCTGCGCGAAATCGATCGCGGGTGCCTGGGCAAACGCGGCGAGCAACGCCTGCGCCTGTGGGTCGAGCGGCATGGGGACTCCTGTCTGAATCGGATGCGTTTTGAATCAGGTAAACCCGTGTCGCGGTTTTCCCTGAGTCCGCGCCGGACGCTTGCCGGCACGGCCTGACGGGCATTCCAGCGTAGCGGGCAGGGCGCCACATCATCCGATCGGACGATGGTTCGTTCGCACGGATGGCCAATTCTCACCATTCAGTGAATCTCCCGATGACGCCGGAATTTAGACGCGTCTTAATCATGGCGGCGCGGTTGGGTCGCGCCGGAAACATGTCGTATGGAGGATGGAGCGTGCTGATGGAGACGAGATGGGCTCCGCAAGAGAGCCAGGCAACCAGTGACGAGGCCGACATCGGCGTCGCGGATTTCAGCGAACTGATGGCGCGCATCTACCAGGGGCCGCTGGAGACGCCGCCGTGGGCCGGCGCGCTCGAACTGGTCCGCCGCTGGCTGCAGGCAAACTACGTGACGCTGATCCTGCGCGCGGCCGCGAGCGACCGCCGCGCGCCGCTGTCCGTGCACGCGTCGGAATTCGGCCCGGTGGTGCCGGGCGACGGAGAGGCGTCGTACAACAATTACTACTATTCGCTCGACCCGTTCGTCGGCCTGCCGGCCGATCGCGTGGTCACGGTCGACGACGTGTTCGGCGACACGGGCTGGCTGTCGAGCGAGTTGTACAAGCAGTTCCTGAAGCCGCAGGACGTGCGTTATATCCTCGGCGCCGACCTGCGCACGGCGTCGGGCGTCGAGTGCCGCTTCCGCGTGTGCCGCAACCATGCGTCGAAGCAGTTCTCCGCGCGCGACAAGGCGATCTGCGCGCTGCTGCTGCCGCACCTGAAACGCGCGGTGGAATTGCATTCGCGGCTCGACACGGCCGAGGTCGAACGCTCGATCTATGCGAATGCGATCAACCGGATGCAGATCGGCACGATCACGCTCGACGAGAACGGCACGATCATCGACCTGAACAGCGTGGCCGACGAGATCCTCAAGCAGAACAACGGTCTGACGATTGCGCGCGGCACGATCGAGGCGACCGATGCGCAGGAGAACCGCACGCTGAAACGGCTGATCCGCCATGCGGTGATGGGGCATCACGGCACGGCCGCGGCGACCGTCGAGGCGATGCCGATCACACGCAGCTTCGACAAGCCGCGCCTCGGGCTGCTGGTGCGCACGGTGCTTCTGTCCGACTGGTCGGAGGACAACAAGCGGCGGCCGGCCGTCACGCTGTTCCTGCGCGATCCCGACCGCAAGCCGCAGGGCGCGCAGGAGATCATCCGCAAGCTGTTCGACCTGACACCTGCCGAGACGTCGCTCGCGCTGCTGCTGACGAACGGGCTGACGCTCGAGGAGGCAGCGGAGGAATCGGGGATCAGCAAGAACACGGCGCGCACGCATCTGCGCGCGATCTTCTCGAAGACGGGTGCCACGCGCCAGGCGACGCTCGTGCGGATTCTGCTCGGGAGTGTCGTGCCGCTCGGGTAAGCGGCAGCCTGGGCCGATCCATCGGAACCGGCCGCATTCGTCTGTCGATACATCGACAGGGGCAACGCGTCGCGTGTCGCACGATCGCGGCGACATCATGCAAAAGAGGCTCGCACGGTGCGAGCCTCTTCTTCATTCAGCGCCGCAGAGAGCGGCTAGCCTGCCGCCCATGATGCATGGCGCTGCCCGCCGCGTTCACGAGCCCCGCGTCGACCGATCAGCCCATGCCGCCAGCGCCGGCCACTGCGCGCAACCGCGCCGGATGAAACCGACACCGGTACGTATCACGAGTGCGCCGATCGCAAGCGCGGCGAGATCGTCGAGACGGCCGAAGCCGACCAGCGCCGCGCTCATCGCGAGCGCTGCCAGCAGCGACGACAGCGCATCGGTCCGCACATGCCAGCCGCTCGCCTCGAGCAGCGCGGAGCCGGTCTCGCGGGCCTTGCGCAGCATCCAGTGCGACAGCGTGGCCTTGCCGGCGAGCGTGACGGCGACGAGTGCGAGTGTCGTCGCGCCCGGCTGCACGACGGGAGGCGTCGCGAACCCGTTCGTCGCATGCCGGATCATCTGCGCGCCGGTTACGACGAGCAACGCGCCGAGGCCCGCGAGCGCGAGCGGTTCGTAGGTCGGGCGCCGCTCCGGCGGCAGGCGCGCGTCGAGCCGGCACGCGACGAGAATCAGCGCATCCGCGGCGAGATCGATCGCCGCGTGGGCGACGTCCGCGAGCAGTCCCGACGAATGCGCGGACCATGCCGCGACCGTCTCGACGGCGAGCAGCAGCAGGTTGATCGCGAGACTGACGGCGAGGGCGCGGGACGTGGCCGCATAAACGTGGGACGTGGCGCGCGACGTGCGCTGCATGGCGGATTCGTCTGTCGAAAGCGTGGGTCAGACCCGAACGCTACCGGTCGACAGTGGCAGATCGGTGACACGGGCTGAATCGCCGAATTCGTGCGGGATGCGCACGAAAGCCCCCGTGCCGCCCGCCGGCGTGGCGACGTGCCGCCGAGGCGGTGACTGGCTGCACCGTTGCGCGGGAAGCCTGCACCGCGGGCCGCATCGCCCGCGGCGCTTCCCGTCCTCCGAATCGTCGACGCGCCGCGTCAGCTTCGACTCAAAGCGTCTCGATCGCCAGCGCGATGCCCTGGCCGCCGCCTATGCACAGCGTGACGACGCCGCGCTTGATGCCGTCGCGCTGCATCGAATGGATCAGGCGAGTCGTCAGCACCGCGCCCGTCGCCCCGATCGCATGGCCGTGCGCAATCGCGCCGCCTTCGACGTTGACGATCTCCTCGGCGATGCCGAGCTGGGCCGCCACCGCGATCGGCACGACCGCGAACGCTTCGTTGATTTCGAAACGCTCGACATCGGCCAGCGTCCACCCGGCCCGCTCCAGCGCGATCCTGACGGCCGGCACGGGGCCGAGCCCGAACATGCCGGGTTCGACGGCGGCGACGCCGAATGCAACCAGCCGCGCACTCGGTGCAATCCCGTGCGCGTCGGCGAATGCGCGGTCCGCAACCAGCATCGCCGCCGCACCGCTGTTCAGGCCCGGCGCATTGCCCGCGGTAATCGTGCCGTCCGGACGGAACGCCGGCTTCAGCTTCGCGAGCGCTTCGAGCGTCGTGTCGGGACGCGGCGTCTCGTCGCGCGCAAACGCGACGCGCGCCTTGCGTTGCAGGACTTCGACCGGCACGAGTTCGGCGTCGAACTTGCCGTCCGCCAGCGCGGTGGAAAAACGCTGCTGCGAGCGGAGCGCCCAGCGATCCTGGCGATCGCGCGAGATGTCGAGCTGGCTCGCGAGATCCTCGGTATGCCAGCCCGAATGCTGGTCGGAAAACGCGTCGACGAGGCCGTCGCGCAGCATGCTGTCGCGAATCGGCGCGTCGCCCATCCGGTAACCCCAGCGTGCGCCGTCGAGCAGGTACGGCGCGCGCTCCATGCTTTCCATGCCGCCGGCAATCGCCGCATTCGCGTAGCCCAGCAGGATCTCCTGCGCGGCGTTGACGACCGCCTGCGCGCCGGAGCCGCAGACGCGGTTCACCGTGAGCGCCGGCACCTTGACCGGCAGGCCCGCGCCGATGGCGGCCTGCCGGGCCGGATTCATCTTGTTGCCGGCCTGGATCACGTTGCCCAGGACGACCGTGTCGATCGCCGCGCCGTCGAGGCCGCTGCGCCGCAAGGTTTCGCGGATGGCGATCGCCCCGAGCTCGGTGGCCGGGGTGTCCTTCAGGGACCCGTTGAACGTACCGATCGGTGTCCGGACTGGGTGGCAGATGACGACTTCACGTGTGCTCATGGTGCATTCCTGGATCGCGTTGCAAGCTGCGCGGACGAGTCGGTTGCGAACGGGGGGCGCGCCGCGCCATTCGCGTCGCCGGTTCGATTGCGCCGTGACGCCGGCAGGACCGTCGGCGCGGTGCAATGCGGCCGCCTCCGATGACCGGATCACGCACCGCCCTGTGAGGGAACGGTATCTATGCATATGCATACTGTCAACGGGGGCTTTGCGCGTGGGAATGAGGGGCAGGGCACGCCATCGGGGGCGGCGTCGCGCATGACGATGCACACGTCGCGGCCGGGGACGGCTTTCGATCTCGCAATGTCGGTCTTTTGCGCTGATTGCAGAGGCTTCTGGGCGTGCCGGCGGGCCGGGGGGGAATCGGGGTGATGCGTTGCGCTCGGCGATTCTGTACGCGATCCCGAATTCGAGAATCTCGACATTATAGAAATAATGTCAAATTAACTCGCCAGGATGATTGGATATATAACGGTTTACGTTATATTATTTACTAAATCACCAGCCAAACCCCGCCATGTCCGATCTCGCTGCCGACGAATCCCGCCTGACCGCCGAAATCGAGCGCCTCAAGGCCGACTTCCCGAAAACCCGCGAGCTGTATCGCGAAGCCTGCGCACTGCTGTTCTTCCGCTTCGGCATCACGCCCACCGCGAACCGCCTGTACCAGCTCGTCCGCAAGGGCAGCATGAGCACGCCGACGGCCGTCCTCGGCGAGTTCTGGGCCGAGTTGCGGGAAAAGAGTCGCGTGCGTATCGAGCATCCCGATCTGCCGGCCGATCTGCAGGCGGCCGCCGGTGAACTGGTCGCGGCGCTATGGAATCGGTCGAGTGCGGACGCGGCCGGTGCGCTCGATGCATTGCGCGCGGAGGTCGAAGCCGAGCGGGTGGCGGCGAAGGCGGAAGTCGCGGTGCTACAGGCCGATCTGGCCCGCACCGAAACCGCGCTTGAGCAACGCACGGCCGCGCTGCTGGCCGCGCAGGTGCGCATTCAGGAACTGGAGCAGGCGAGGGCGGCGGACGACGCATCGCGGCAAGCGCTGCAAGCGGAGATCGAGCGCCTCACGGCGGACAACGCGGAAGGCGATCGCGCACTTGCGCAGGCGCGTGCGGACTTCACCACGCAGCTCGACCGGTTGCGCGACGATGCCGGCCGGGCCGAGGAGCGCTTGCGCGCGTCGGAGAAGCGGGCGCTTCAGGAGATCGATCGCGAGCGGCTCGCGGCCGCACGGCTGCAGAAGGAACTCGACGCAGCGGCATTGCGCGCGGAGCAGCGCGATGCGCAGCAGCGGAAGGAGGTGGCTGCACTGCAGGCGCAGCTCGGCGACGCGCTGCATCGATGCGGTGTGCTTCAAGGGCAGCTTGACGGCGCGCAGGCGGCCGATGCGGCACGGGGCAAGGAGCTCGATGCGCTGCGGCGTGAAATGACGGCGTTCTCGCGCCGGCCGGCGCTGCGTGGCGCCAAGGCAGCGCCAGCCGCACAACGGGACGAGCGGAGGGGGCGCACACGAAAGCGCGCAGACGAAGCGCCGCCTCGTTGACGGCGAAACCACGAGCGTGCGTCAGCCGAAGGCGACGCACGCCGGAAGCCTGAAGCGGGCAGGCAAGCGACCGAGCCCCTTACACCCGCGATCGCCCACCCACTCGCAAACACCAATCAGCTCGACACATATCGCGACGGCAACGCCGGCGCATCCGCCGGAATCGTGACGAGCGACGTGTTGAGCCAACCCTGCGGCGAGCCGTTCGACTGCGCATAGGCGCCGACGTACGGCATCATCCGCGTCGTCTGATAGACCTGCGGCGTCCACCCGGCCGGCGCGAGGAAGATCGACGTCGCGCGCTTCTCGCTGTACGCGGACGCACCGTACGTCGAGATGTTCCACAGCGTCTGCTGATACGTCGCATAGTCGGCGTTGTGCCGCGATCCGCCAGCCTGCCAGCCTTCGAGCTGGATGAACGTGTTGTACGTACCGGCGCCCGCGAGCAGGTTGTTCACCGTGCGCCCGTACAGGAACGACAGGATCAGCCCGCAGTTCGCCGGCGCGAAATCGCTGCCGACGCTCAGGTAATAGCGGCCCGTCGTGTTCAGGACCGACGCGTAGTGCGAGTTGCCGATATCCGTCGACGTCGTCAGCCCGCTCGCACCCATGAAGCTGTCGAACGCCTGCATCGTGACGCCCGTCGGCAGGTCGCTGGTCGCGCTGATCGCGACGATATGCGAGCCGGCCGCCAGCAGCGTCAGGAACGCGGACAGCGTGCCCGTATTCCAGTTGCCCTGCGCATCGACGAACGGAAACGCGCGATAACCCGTCAGCGCGAACACCGCCGGATCGGAACCGGCCTGCCACGCGATCTGCGGCACCCACATCGTCAGCGGGCCGGCGTTCGACGCACCGGACACATACTGCTTCAGCGCGTCGATGAGTTGCGCATCGGCAACTGGCAGCACGCCGTAGGCCGCGCCGGTCTGCCAGCGCTGCACCCATTGCGCGACGAAGCCGGCAAGCTGGCCGCCGGTGAAGTCGGCGGGCGGCACGTAGCCGAGCGGCCCGGTGCTTTGGTAGGCCGACTGGATCGCCGCGGCCGTGCGCACGTTGCTGCCGAACATGCTGTTCGCGAAATCCTGGCAGTTGTTGGCCGGCGGCGTCGCGAGCTGCGCGAGCGGGACGACCCACGCGCCGTTCGCAGTCGCGACGCCGCGATACAGCGTGAGGTTCGCGACCGAATCGTGACCGGGGAACGTGGCGGCGTCGGCGCCCGACACGTAGCCGGCCGACGGCGTGACGCTGACGGTGGTCGGCTGCGACCCGAACGGATGGGTGTACGAAATGGCAAACGATGCGTCACCGCCGGCGAGGCCGAACGATCCGGTGCAGTCGCCCCAGCTGTTCGACGCGCTGACGGCGGTCGATTGCCCGGTTGCAACCTGCGCTTGCGACGCCTGCGGCAGCGAGCCGCTCTGGCTCGCCGCGTTACCGTACGCGAGCGTCGTCGACGGAATCGCGTTGACGACGTTGATCGTGATCGAGCGGTCGGCGATGCCGTAGCTGCGCGCGGATGCGTCCGCAGCGCCGGTGGCAGCGAACGACGACGCGGACGTCGGGTTGCCGTCGCCGCCGCAGGCAGCCAGCGTGCCGACGAGCGGCGACAGGGTCAGCGCGGCGCCGCGCTGGATGAAGCGCCGGCGGTTCGGCGCGGACGGGCGTTCGGGTTTCGAAGCGGTCATGGGCGTTCCTGGTCACGGGTTGGAGGGACGACAGAGGACGATCCGGCGCATTGCACACGTGTGCAATGCCGGTCGAATCAGGTCGATCGCCGGCACATGCGCCGCGCGTATTTATGCGGGAGCTCGATGAAACGCCCGCGACGAAACCGAGTCGTGCGTGTGACGCCGCGCGCTCGCCGGAGCGGGAAAGGAGGGAGGCATGCCGGCGCGACGTTTGGGCGCCCGGCGGGGATCGGGTAAAGTGCCGCTCAACATGCCGGTTCGACATTACTAGACGACCGGTCTAATCGTTGCTAACATACGCCATCATGAATGCATCTTCAGGCGCGGAAGTCCGCCAGCACATCCTGAATATCGCCAAGCCGATCATGCTCCACAAGGGGTTTTCGGCGGTCGGCCTGAACGAGATTCTCGCTGCGGCGGGTATCCCGAAGGGCTCGTTCTACCATTACTTCGGCTCGAAAGAGGCATTCGGCGAAGCTCTGCTCGAATCGTATTTCGACGGCTATCTCGCGCATCTCGACAACCTGTTCAAGCATCAGGCAGGCACGGGCGCCGAGCGCCTGATGACGTACTGGCGCAACTGGCTGCACACGCAATGCGCGGACGATCCGGAAGGCAAGTGCCTCGCGGTAAAGCTCGGCGCGGAAGTGTCGGACCTGTCGGAAGCGATGCGCACGGTGCTGCGGCACGGCACGAGCCAGATCATCGAGCGGCTCGCGGGCGGCATCGAGGCCGGGCTGGCCGACGGTTCGCTGAGCGGAGTCGCCGATCCGTCGCATACGGCCGCGATCCTGTACGAGCTGTGGCTGGGCGCGACGCTGCTGGAAAAGATTCACCGCAACCGCCAGCCGCTCGAACGGGCGATGGTCGAAACGCGGCGCATGCTCAACCTGCCGCCGCTCGAGCCGAGCGGCGCGCAGTCGTAACCCGGGCGCGCATCGGCGCGCCTTGTTTTTACCCTGACTCTAGACGACTGGTCTACTCAAACCTGATCAAACCCGCATGACGAACGTGCCACGCCTCGTTACGCTGCCCCGATTGACTCAACCGAATGCACGCAGCCGCAGCGGCCTGAGCGCCGATGCAGCCGTCTGCCGTTGGTCCATCCCTGATCCGATCGTGCCCACGAAGCACGTCCATTCCTGTTGAAGGAGACTCACATGCCGCAAAGCAAGACCACCAATCGCCAGATCGTCCTGAACTCGCGCCCGGTCGGCGCGCCGACGCCGGACAACTTCCGCACCGAATCCGCTGACGTGCCGACGCCCGGCGCCGGCCAGGTGCTGCTGCGCACGGTCTGGTTGTCGCTCGATCCGTACATGCGCGGCCGGATGAGCGACGCACCGTCCTATGCGCCGCCGGCCGAACTCGGCCGGCCGATGGTCGGCGGCACGGTCAGCCAGGTCGTGTCGTCGAACCTGCCGGCGTTCCGCGAAGGCGACCTGGTGGTGGCAGGCGCCGGCTGGCAGGACTATGCGTTGTCCGACGGCACCGGCCTGATTCCGCTCGGCCGCAACTTCGCGCATCCGTCGTACGCGCTCGGCGTGCTCGGCATGCCGGGCTTCACCGCCTATACCGGCCTGCTGAAGATCGGCGAGCCGAAGGCCGGCGAAACCGTGGTGGTCGCGGCGGCGAGCGGTGCGGTCGGCGCGGTGGTCGGCCAGATCGCCAAGCTGAAGGGCTGCCGCGTGGTCGGCGTCGCGGGTGGCGCCGACAAGTGTGCGTACGTGACCGACACGCTCGGCTTCGACGTGTGCGTCGACCATCGCGATCCGGCATTTGCCGCGAAGCTGAAGGAAGCGTGCCCGAACGGCGTCGACATCTATTTCGAGAATGTCGGCGGGGCCGTGTTCGACGCGGTGTGGCCGCTGTTCAACGACCATGCGCGCGTGCCCGTGTGCGGGATCATCGCGCACTACAACGACGCGGCCTACGACGACAAGGCCGTGTCGACCGGCCGCGACCGCGTGCCGGCACTGATGGGCACGATCCTGCGCAAGCGCATCCGGATGCAGGGTTTCATCATCATGGATCACTATGCAACCGGCTATGCGACGTTCATGAAGGAAATGAGCGAATGGGTCGCGCAGGGCAAGGTGAAGACGCTCGAGGACGTCGTCCCCGATCTCGCCGATGCGCCGGAAGCGCTGATCGGCCTGCTGGCCGGCAAGAACTTCGGCAAGGTCGTCGTGCGCGTGGGCCCCGACGAACTGGCCTGATGCATCGGCACAACGACACACGACGATTGCACGCCGGCGTCATGCGACGCCGGCTTGTGGCATGCTCGACCCCACCATCGACGACTAGGAGAGTGACAAGATGGCGCTCCACGTAATTGCTTCCCTGTTCCTGAAACCCGAACACGCGGCGGCCGCCGAGGCCGAACTGCGCAGCATGGTCGCGAAGACGCGCACCGAGCCGGGCAACCGGCGCTACGACCTGTTCCGTGAGCAGGACGGTTCGCCGAACCTCCACCTGTACGAGATCTACGACGACCAGGCCGCGTTCGACGCGCACCTGGCGAGCCCGTATTTCGGCGAATTCCGCGCGAAGTCGGCCGACTGGTTCACCGCGCCGCCGGTCATCAAGGTGCTGGCGGGCATCGACGTCGCCGAGTAACCACGCAGCACCCTCGTTGCGGCCCGCTCCCACCCGGGCCGCACGACACCCGCCGCACGGCACGCGGCGGCGATGACGACACCACGCGGCGCATCGTTCGCGCCGAATCCCCAATACACCGGCCCGGAGGCTGAATGATCACCCTCAACATCAACGGCGAAACCCGCTCGGTCGACGCCCCCGACGACATGCCCTTGCTCTGGGTGCTGCGCGACGTCGTCGGTCTCATCGGCACGAAGTTCGGCTGCGGGATCGCGCAGTGCGGCGCGTGCACTGTGCATCTCGACGGCGTCGCCGCGCGCTCGTGCGTGCTGCCGGTCGCGGCTGTCGCCGGCCGCAAGATCACGACGATCGAAGCCGTCGGCGCGACGCCGGCCGGCCACAAGGTCCAGCAGGCATGGCGCGAGCTCGACGTCGTCCAGTGCGGTTATTGCCAATCGGGGCAGGTGATGGCTGCCACCGCGCTGATCGCATCGAACCCGAACCCGAGCGACGCCGACATCGACGCGGCAATGGCCGGCAACATCTGCCGCTGCGGCACGTACAACCGGATTCGCGCGGCCGTGAAGCAAGCCGCCAAGGAGGCCTGACATGTCACGAGGACTGATCGAAGCCGGTCGGGCCGGCGCGGGCGTGTCGCGCCGTTCGTTCCTCAAGCTCGGCATGTCGCTGGGCGCGGCGGCCGGCGGCGGATTGCTGCTCGGCTTCAGCATGCCGGCCGCGGGCGACGATGCGCGCCGTTCGGTGATCGGCGGCGACGCCGCCGAACCGGCTCAACCCGGCGTGTTCGCACCGAACGCGTTCGTGCAGATCGACCGCGCCGGCAAGGTCACGCTGGTGATGCCGAAGGTCGAGATGGGGCAAGGTGTCTATACGGCGCTGCCGATGCTGATCGCGGAAGAACTCGAAGTGCCGCTGTCGAGCGTGACGCTCGACCATGCGCCGCCGAACGAGAAACTGTTCCTCGATCCGCTGCTCGGCGGCCAGCTCACCGGCGGTTCGACGTCGATACGCTACGCATGGGAACCGCTGCGCCGTGCGGGCGCGACCGCGCGCACGCTGCTGGTCGCGGCCGCCGCGAAGCAATGGAACGTCGATCCGGCAGCCTGCCGCGCCACGAACGGCGAAGTGCAGCATCCGCCGAGCGGCCGCCGCGCGTCGTACGGCCAGCTCGCCGATGCGGCGGCGAAGCTGCCGGTGCCGAAGGACGTCGCGCTGAAGCAGCCGGCGGATTTCAAGCTGATCGGCACGCCCGCGAAGCGGCTCGATTCACCGGAGAAGGTCGACGGCACCGCGCAGTTCGGGCTCGACGTGCGCCTGCCCGGCATGCTGTACGCGGTGATCGTGAACAGCCCGGTGTTCGGCGGCACGGTCGCGAGCGTCGACGACACGGCCGCGAAGAAGATCCCCGGCGTGCGCCAGGTCGTGCGTGTCGACAACGCGGTGGCGGTGGTCGGCGATCACACGTGGGCCGCGAAGCGCGGCGCGTCGGCGCTGGTCGTGAAGTGGAACGAGGGCGCGGGCGCGAAAGTCTCGACGAAGGATCTGTTCGCGGATCTCGCGCAGGCGGCGGCGAACGGCAAGGGCGCGGTCGCACGCAAGGACGGCGACGTCGACAAGGCATTCGCGAATGCGAAGACGCGCGTCGACGCCGTCTACGAACAGCCGTTGCTCGCGCACGCGACGATGGAACCGGTGAACTGCACGGTGCACGTGCGCGGCGACGGCTGCGAGATCTGGGTCGGCACGCAGGTGCCGACGCGGGCGCGCGATACCGTGCAGCAGCTCACGGGCCTCGCGCCCGACCGGATCGTCGTGCACAACCACCTGCTCGGCGGCGGCTTCGGCCGGCGGCTCGAGACGGACATGATCGGTCAGGCCGTGAAGGTCGGCAAACAGGTCAACGCGCCGGTGAAGGTGGTCTGGACGCGCGAGGAAGACGTGCAGCACGACATGTACCGGCCGTGCTACCACGACAGGATTTCGGCCGGCCTCGACGCGAACGGCAAGCCGGTCGCGTGGCAGCACCGGATCGTCGGCTCGTCGATCCTCGCGCGCTTCGCGCCGCCCGCGGTCAAGGACGGCGTCGATCCCGACGCGATCGAAGTCGCGGCCGAGCTGCCGTACGACCTGCCGAACCAGCTGGTCGACTACGTGCGTCAGGAGCCGCGCCACGTGCCGACCGCGTTCTGGCGCGGCGTCGGCCCGACGCGCGGCACGTTCGTGGTCGAGAGCTTCATCGACGAACTGGCCGCGCAGACCAAGACCGACCCGGTGCAATACCGCCGCGCGCTGCTCGGCAAGACGCCGCGCGCGCTCAACGTGCTCGACGTCGCGACGAAGGCGGCCGGCTGGGGCGGACCGGCGCTGCCGACGGGGCAAGGGCGCGGCGTCTCGGTGATGCACGCGTTCGGCAGCTTCTTCTCGATCGTCGTCGATGTCGCGGTGGATAACGGCGAAGTGCAGGTGAAGCGTGTCGTGTGCGCGGTCGATTGCGGCATGGTCGTCAACCCGAACACGATCGAGGCGCAGGTGCAGGGCGGCATCATCTTCGGGATCACCGGCGCGCTGTATGGCGAGATCACGATCGAGGAGGGCCGCGTCGTGCAGAGCAACTTCACCGACTACCGGATGCTGCGGATCAACGAGACGCCGCCGATCGAGGTGCATCTCGTTAAAAGCGGCGAGGCGCCGGGCGGGATCGGCGAGCCGGGTACGGCCGCGACCGCCGCGGCGGTGGCCAACGCGATCTTCGCGGCAACCGGCAAGCGGCTGCGCAAGCTGCCGGTCGGCGACCAGCTGAAGACGGCTTGAGGGGAGGCGACGACCATGAAAAACCTCACCCTGAAGACGCTCGGCACGTCGTTGCTTGCCGTGTCCGCACTGCTGGCCGGCACGGCCGCATATGCCGCGCAGGCGGCGCCGGCCGACAGCGCGCTCGTCGCGCGCGGCGCGTATCTCGCGAAAGCGGGCGACTGCGTCGCGTGCCACACCGCGCCGCGCGGCACGCCGTTCGCCGGCGGCCTGAAGATGGTCACGCCGATGGGCGCGATCTACACGACCAACATCACGCCCGATCCGGAGACGGGCATCGGCGGCTATACGGAAGCCGAGTTCGCCGGCGCGTTGCGCAAGGGCGTCGCGAAGGACGGTCACAACCTGTATCCGGCGATGCCGTACCCGTCGTACGCGAAGCTGAAGGACGACGACGTGAAGGCGCTGTATGCGTACTTCATGCATGGCGTCGAACCGGTGAAGCAGGCGAACCGTACGTCCGACATCCCGTGGCCGCTGAACATGCGCTGGCCGCTCGCGTTGTGGAACATGGTGTTCCTCGACACGACGCCTTACGCCGACAAACCGGCGAAGGATGCGATGTGGAACCGCGGCGCGTATCTCGTGCAGGGGCTCGGGCACTGCGGGTCGTGCCACACGCCGCGCGGCGTCGGCTTCCAGGAGAAGGCGCTCGACGAAGGCGGCGCGGCGTTCCTGTCGGGTGCGTCGATCGACAACTGGTTCGCGTCGAACCTGACAGGCGAGCCCAACACGGGGCTCGGCCGCTGGAACGAGGCCGAGGTCGCGCAGTTCCTGAAGACCGGCGCGAACCGCCATGCGACCGCGTTCGGCTCGATGGTCAGCGTGATCAACCACAGCACGCAGGCACTCTCCGACGACGACCTGACGGCGATTTCGCGTTACCTGAAATCGCTGCCGGCGGCGGGCGGCACGGGCGCGCCGCCGTACAGCTATGATCCGAAGGCGACGCAGGTCGTGCTGGGCCGGCCGGCGGCCGATCCGGGCGCGAAGGTGTATAACGCTTACTGCCTGCATTGCCACGGCGCGGACGGGCGCGGTTACGCGCCGCTGCTCGCGCCGCTCGCCGGCAATCCGAACGTGCTCGAAGCCGATGCCGCGTCGCTGATCAACGTGACGCTGAACGGCAGCGAGACGCTCGTGATCGATGGCGTGCCGTCCGCGTATCCGATGCCGGCGTTCTCGAATCAGCTGAACGACCGGCAGATCGCCGACGTGCTGACGTTCATGCGCGCCGGCTGGAACAACGGCGCGCCGGCCGTGCAGGCGGCGGACGTCGCGAAACTCCGCAAGGCGACGGCGGCCGCGCGCTGAGCGCGGCTCCATGCGGAACGAGGGCGGGCCGGCGTGCCCGCCGTCACCGCCGCCGGGTGCGTGCCTGCCCCGGCGGCCTGGCTTTTTCTGTCAACCGGCGCGCGGCCGTTCGCGGCAGCGCGCGTTTATCGACGCAATGTAGGGGTGTCTGGATGGCTAACGTGACTTATACGGATACGCAACTGCTGATCGACGGCGAGTGGGTCGACGCCGCGAGCGGCAAGACGATCGACGTCGTGAACCCGGCGACCGGCAAGCCGATCGGCAGGGTGGCCCATGCGGGCATCGCCGATCTCGACCGTGCGCTCGCCGCCGCGCAAAGCGGCTTCGAGGCATGGCGCAAGGTGCCCGCGCACGAGCGCGCGGCGACGATGCGCAAGGCGGCCGCGCTGGTGCGTGAACGCGCCGACGCGATCGCGCAGCTGATGACGCAGGAGCAGGGCAAGCCGCTCACCGAAGCGCGCGTCGAAGTGCTGTCGGCGGCGGACATCATCGAATGGTTCGCGGACGAAGGCCGCCGCGTGTACGGCCGGATCGTGCCGCCGCGCAACCTCGGCGCACAGCAGACGGTCGTGAAGGAGCCGGTCGGCCCGGTCGCCGCGTTCACGCCGTGGAATTTCCCGGTCAACCAGGTCGTGCGCAAGCTGAGCGCCGCGCTGGCAACCGGCTGTTCGTTCCTCGTGAAAGCGCCGGAAGAAACCCCCGCGTCGCCGGCCGCGCTGCTGCGCGCCTTCGTCGACGCAGGCGTGCCGGCCGGCGTGATCGGCCTCGTGTACGGCGATCCGGCCGAAATCTCGTCGTACCTGATCCCGCACCCGGTGATCCGCAAGGTCACGTTCACGGGTTCGACGCCGGTCGGCAAGCAGCTCGCCTCGCTGGCGGGCCTGCACATGAAGCGCGCGACGATGGAGCTGGGCGGGCACGCACCGGTGATCGTGGCCGAAGACGCCGACGTTGCGCTCGCGGTGAAAGCGGCCGGCGGCGCGAAGTTCCGCAACGCGGGGCAGGTCTGCATCTCGCCGACGCGCTTCCTCGTGCACAACAGCATCCGCGACGAATTCACGCGCGCGCTGGTCAAGCATGCCGAAGGGCTGAAGGTCGGCAACGGCCTCGAGGAAGGCACGACGCTCGGCGCGCTCGCGAACCCGCGCCGGCTGACCGCGATGGCGTCGGTCATCGACAACGCGCGCAAGGTCGGTGCGAGCATCGAAACCGGCGGCGAGCGGATCGGCTCGGAAGGCAACTTCTTCGCGCCGACCGTGATCGCGAACGTGCCGCTCGATGCGGACGTGTTCAACAACGAGCCGTTCGGCCCGGTCGCGGCGATTCGCGGTTTCGACAAGCTCGAAGAGGCGATCGCGGAAGCGAACCGTTTGCCGTTCGGTCTTGCCGGCTACGCGTTCACGCGTTCGTTCGCGAACGTGCACCTGCTCACGCAGCGCCTCGAAGTCGGGATGCTGTGGATCAACCAGCCGGCGACGCCGTGGCCGGAAATGCCGTTCGGCGGCGTGAAGGACTCGGGCTACGGTTCGGAAGGCGGCCCGGAAGCGCTCGAGCCGTACCTGGTCACGAAGTCGGTGACGGTGATGGCCGTCTGACGGTCGTCGTTCGATCGCGTGCGCGGCGCGTTTGGCGTCGCGCACGCGATCGGCGTGGGCCGGGCAGTGCGCCCGGTCTCTTGCCCGCTTCTCGCTCCAGCCGTGCATTCGAACGGCAACCCCCTCGGTATTTCAATGTGCGTGTCAGTGCGGGCGGATTGTTTCAATTCCGTCACCGACAACGACTCGCGCCGCATCCCCTCGTGAATTCAGGCCGGCGCCTTCCGCGCGGTACCGTTCAGCTCACGTGACCGGCACGCTGGCAAGTCCGGACTGCACCTCGTACCCGGGCGTCACACTTTTTGGTATAGCTTATTCACAAGAAACCATACCAACCGGTGCGTCAGCATCGACCCAACCTGAGAGGAAACGGATGCATTCGCGCTCGGCAGCGCCGTACTACGTTGTGCTGGCGGGGACCTTGATCGCGTGCGCGCTGATGGGCCTCTGCGTGTTGCAGCTGTTTCAGAGCCGTCACGATGCGCTCGACCGCGCACGCGAGACGTCGCGAAACCTGGCGCTCGTCGCGGAGCGCGACATCGAACGCAATATCGAGCTGTACAGCCTGTCCCTGGAAGCCGTGATCCAGGGCCTGCAGCGGCCGGACGTCATGGCGACCACACCGGCCCTGCGGCGCGGCGTCCTGTTCGACCACGCGATGACGGCGCAATTTCTCGGCTCGATGCTCGTGCTGGATGCGGCCGGCAACATCATCCTGGATTCGGCGAATGACACGCCGCGCCAGGGCAACTTCGGCGACCGCAAGTACTTTACGGTGCACCGGGACAATCCGAACGCCGGGCTTTACATCAGCGATCCCTATGCGTCCCGCCTGCGGGGCGGCTCGCTCAGCGTGGCACTGACGCGCCGCGTGTCGAATCCGGATGGCTCGTTCGGCGGCATCGTGATGATCGCGGTCAATCTCGAGTATTTCCACACGCTGTTCGCCGGCCTCGCGCTCGGCTCCCACGGCGCGATCTCGCTGGTCGGCCGGGACGGCATCATGTTCATGCGCCAGCCGTACGACGTGCGCACCATCGGCCGCGACATCAGCAAGGCGGCGACGTTTCGCCACTTCATGACGGCACCGGAGGGCTCGTTCGTCGAGACCTCGACGATCGACAACGTGCGCCGCCTGTACTACTTCAAGACGCTGCCGCACCTGCCGCTGATCATCATGGTCGCCGAGGCGGAGCAGGACATCTATGCAGCGTGGCGGCGCCGGGCGATCACGATCGGCGCGCTGGTGGCGACCTTCGGCGCGGCGTTCATCGTGCTGTCCTTTTTGCTGGGCACCCAACTGCGGCGCAGGATACGGGCCGAATCCGAGCTGGTGATGCTCGCGCGCACCGACGGCCTCACGGGGCTCAACAATCGCCGCTCGTTCGGGGAAGTGCTGGACCTCGAATGGCGCCGCGCACGCCGTGCCCGTTCGGTGTTTTCGCTGCTGTTCGTCGACGTCGACCGCTTCAAGGCCTTCAACGACACGTATGGTCACCAGGCCGGCGACGACGCGCTGGCAGCGGTTGCGCGATGCATCGGCGACAACATCCGGCGTCCCGCTGACACCGCCGCCCGCTATGGCGGCGAGGAATTCGTCGTGATCCTGCCCGATACGCCGGCCACGGGCGCGACCGAAATTGCCGAGCGGATTCGCGCGGCGATCGACGGGCTCGCGATCGAACATGCGGAAAGTGAATTCGGGCGCGTCACCGCGAGCATCGGCGTGGCAAGCTGGGCCCCCGGGCAGGAAGGGGAGGTCGAGTCGGTGATCAAGGCGGCCGACGAGGCGTTGTACCACGCGAAGGAAACGGGGCGAAACAAGGTCGCCTCGCATGAAGCGGGCACCTGACACCACCGCCGGTACGCACCGGCCGCCACCGGCGGCGGGCGCCCCGTTCGACGCTCAATGCCGGCCGCTGCCGCGATAGCTTTCCACTTCCGCGTCGTACGGCGCCAGGAACGCCTTGCCGAACACCGACGCGAAATCGTCCTCGATCGCGAACACCGTGTCGCGATGGGTCGCCGCGTAGCGATCAACGCGGCGCGCATGCAGATCCTGTCATGGGTATGGCGATCAGAGGAATCAACATCACATGCGGCAACTCACTCGATCGCCATACGAATCACATTGAATCAAGTTGATTCGGCGAACAAATCAACTTGCCTTCTTAAAGGTGGCAGTCCCGGTGATCGGCGGCTGCCCATTGAATGCCGTGTTTCCGCTTCCGGAAAGGATCCCGACTACGGTTCCGTCATTCGCGGAAAATTGAAGTGTCGTTGCGCCTACTCCAATGGTAAGCGTGAAGGCTACAGTTCCATATGACAACAGCTGCGTCGGCGTAAGGGTCTGGCCGCTCAGCGTCCGAAGAAAAGTAAGATCGGCTGAGGAGGTATACGCGCCGTACCCCGAAACTGTAAGCGTAATCGCAGTTTGGGTCGCATCGTAGGAAAGACCCGGACAATTCAAGGTGAGGAGTTGATACCCGCTGACCGCCCTGATCGTGAAAGGGCCGCCTGCATTAATGAAGTACAGGTCTTCGTGGGGAGACTTCTTGAAAATCTCGGGGTGATCTTTCGCAATAAGCTCGGCTACCTTATTGGCTTCCTCGATTGCCAGAGCGGCAACCACTCCGTATGCATTTTTTTGTTCATTGGTAAGCGATTGAACATTCTCGGACATTTTTTTCACCTGTTTTGTTTCAGTTCGAAGGATGCGCGCATGGCAAGATCGTCGCGTCGCGAAAATAATCGAGCACATTCACGCCTTGACTTGCAAATATTGAGTGATCTGCAATTCAAGCTATTCGCGATTTGCCTATGTCGGGGCTCGCTTGAATATGAAATTATGCGAACCGAATCTTGTGATCAATTACACATGATTACACGCGTACAAGATTGGGGCTGCCAAATGGATGCACCCCGGCTTGATGAATTTACGGGCAAGCCTCATGGAGGAGGCGGTGATCGAGTCGTGGCGCTGAGGCAATGATGTCGATCAACGACATTGCGGGCGCTGTCAGCTTTTCTGGCGGGGCTGCCGGAGCGTGAGTTGAGCGATACCGCCCGGGAGATCCGGCATCTGTACCGGATCATTCGTAACATCCGGCGCGAGATGCATGATGCGCGGCGACGCCGGGCGTATGACGCGATCGCGACACAAAGTACGCATGGCCCGGGCAGGCGTTTCGAAGGAGGCGATTTCAGGCTTGTTCCGCTGTCGCCGAGCGCGAGGTGCCGGGAACAGCCATGTCTCGATCGCCCGGATCATTGCGGCAATTCCTTGAATATTATTTGACATAACGTGAATTATCGACATACCCGGCGTAGATCCCAAGTTCAGATGTCGCGTTTCCGCTAAATAAAAACGTCGCGTCGGGCGGCCCGGTCTTCATGCCGATTGGAGTCTCGACTCAGTGTGTCATCAGTTGCCCCAGCGGTTGGAAGCCATGCGTAACAGCGCTGCATTGGCTGCACGCAGATCGAACAGCTCCGCATCGAAACCGGGGCCGATCCAGTTTCGGTAACGCGCTGCCTGTTCACTGTCCGGATCGTGGGACAACGTATCCAGGAACGCCTGATAGCCCCTTGGGCCGCCCACGTCTTCAGGCGGACAAGCACGAGCGCCGTCAATGACCTGGGCCTCGCCCCACGGTTCGCTATCGACCGCTTCCATCTTCTCGACGACGACGGTGTGATTCCACCCGTCTCCGAAGTCGTATCGGTAAACGAAGCGCGAACCTGGCTTCAGGACTGTCTGCAGACGAACCTTCCGGTCATCGGCAGTCGTGTCCGGATCGGCGAAGTCCGCCACGTCATCAACCTCGAACATCGCGTAGGTCATGCCGTCGATCAGGAAGTCGTGCAGATGGGTGTCCTCCCATCCGAAAGCTGCCTGCAGAATGTGATGCAGCTTGCGCAGAGATTCGGTTCCTTCGACTTCGATCCGACGCCAGATCGGCGGATCAATATGCTGAAGCGTCACATTGAGGGTGAAACGCTGGAACGATTTTGGCATTTGATCTCCGGAGAACGGGAATCTGCACGATTATCGACCTCGGTTGATTCCTCGGGATCCACTTGGAAGCGCGAATCGAAAATCGCTTCCGGTCAGCTTGGTAGGCGAATTCTCTTATGTCAATTCGGCATCACAGATGCTGACCGCCTGCAACCCAGCGTCTCGCCGCCACGGTCGGCTAAAATCCCGGCGCTTGCAGATCGCAGGCGAATGCGGGGCCAATGACGGCTGCGTCGCGCCATCCCGCGCGGCACGGCCGTCGATCGCGGCGGAAACAAAGGCAAGACGCCGCAACTACACAACGCGGATCGAAGGTAGCGGTATGGCAAAGGTGCTGTTGCTCGACGACGAGGTCGAGTTGCGCGAGGAAATCGCCGCATTCCTGGAAAAGCGCGGCTGGACGGTCGATCAGGCTGGCACGGTCGCGGAGTTCCAGGCACGGGCGTCGGATCTCGCATTTGCGATCATCGACGTGATGCTGCCGGACGGGAGCGGTTTCGACGCGGCCGTGTGGCTCAGGGCCCGGCATCGCGACTGCGGCATCGTCATGCTGACTGCCCGCGGCGAGACCCAGGACAAGATCGACGGCCTGATTGGCGGCGCCGATCACTATCTCGTCAAGCCGGTGAAGCTGCTCGAACTCGACGCCATTCTCCAGGCGCTCGGCCGCCGGGTAGCGCACGACTGGCGGCTCGACTGCCAGGCGCGCGTGCTGACCGCGCCGGCCGGCGGCCGGCTCGATCTGTCGGCCAGCGAGATCGCCCTGCTCTCTCTGTTGGCGCGCCATCCGTCCAAGGCCGTGAGCCGGCGGCAGATCGCGGAGGATTTCGGCTTCGACTGGGTCGACTACGACGAGCGCAGGCTCGAGACGATGGTCAGCCGACTGCGGCAGCGCTGGCGAAGCGAGGCCGGTTCGGAACTGCCGCTGAAGACCGTCCATCGCACCGGCTACACGTTCGCCGTGCCGCTGATGCTGGCCTGAGCGGCAACGGCCGCCCGGTTCGCGTCTGCAGGCAAAAAGACCGTCGCCCGGCAGCCGTGCCCTGCCTCACTGACGAGGTTCAATGTGCCGCCCTGCATCTCGACCATGCGGCGCGCCAACGGGAGGCCGAGGCCCGTTCCCGGCTTGCGGCCCACGTTGCGGCCGCGATAGAACCGCTCGAATACATACGGCAGATCCGCCGACGCGATGCCGGGGCCGTCGTCCTCGACTTCCAGCTCCACACCGCCCGGCACACGCCGCCCGCGCAACACGATCCGGGTGCCGCCAGGTGTGTATTTGACGGCATTGTCGGCGAGCGTGCGCAGCACGAGACGCGTGAGGCTGCCGTCGCACACGAAGATGTCCGGCAGGTTTTTCGCGTCGATTTCGAGGCGGTGGCCGTCGGACAGCGCGCCGGCAGCCGTGGCCGCATCGTCGAGCAGCGCCGCCAGCCGGGTGTCGCCGATGCGGGTTCCGCGTCGCAGCAGCTCGAACCCGTCCTCGTGCAGCGAGTCATTGATCAGCACCGTCAAACGCTGCGTCGCGCGCAGGATCTTCTGGTAGCGCGACGACGTCAACGGATCGGCGCGGGAGTCGTCGAGGTCGAGATTCTGGGCAGTGGCGTCGATGACGGCCAGCGGCGTCCGCAGCTCATGCGACACGGTTGCCAGAAGCTGGCGCTGCTCGTCTTGCGCACGCTTTTCCAGCGCGAGCGACGCTTCCACCTGCTCCATTGCCTTCCGCAGCGCCTGGGTGCGCAGCGCGACCTTGGCTTCGAGATCGCGCTCGGCCTGGCGCGCGACACGCAATGCATCGGCCTGCGCCGCTTCCATCGCATTGCGCATCGCGTTGTAGCGCGAGCTGATCGCCGAATTCATGACGAGCATGAACGCGAGCATCCCCAGGTATCCGGCGTTGTCGGCGAGCAGCCCCGGCGGGATCCAGCCGACGTTGCGCGCAACACGCAATGCGCTGCCGGCGAGCAACAGCAACAGCACGAGCACGACGATGCGTGCGTGCCGGTATCCTCGGGCGGTGAGCCAGAGCGCAACGCCCATCGTGACGAGAATGACCGCCATCTGCCAGAACAGGTAGAGCGGTCGCACCCACCAGACATTGATGATCAGCATCAGCGGCGCGACAGCCAGCGCCACGACGATCGTCAGTGCGGAAAAAGCGATCGTCGGACGCCGCCAGCGCCCGTTGAACAGGCCGAGGTAGTGCGCGGTGAACAGCGTGCCGACGGGCGTGCCGAGCAGCCAGCTGAGCAGGTAGATCGCATTGCTGGCGACCGGAAAGTCCGGCAGCAGGTATTGATAGATGTAGCCTTCGGCGCCGAGCGCGGTGAGCAGGTTCACGATGACGCTCAGCCCGTAGAGCCCGAACGACGCATCGCGCGTCACCCGGAACAGCCACAGGCTCGAGACGAGCAGCACGAGATGCGCGGCGTCCAGCAGGCCGAACAGCAAGGATTCCTTGCTCGTGGCGGAGATGAACGCGTCGGGCGACCACAGCGTCATCGAGAAACTCATGGTGCTGGTGCTGCGGATCCGGAGATAGAGCGTGACCGGCTGGCCCGCCGGAAGATCCAGGCGAAACACGGGGTTGCGGTACGCGATGTCGCGTTGCTCCACCGGCTTGCGATCCCCTGCGACGTGGCGCTGGTACTCGCCGCCGGGCTGCGGCACGTACAGCGTGACGTCGTTCAGCAGCGGCGATCGCAATTCCAGCAGCCACATCGGCGGTGCGCTCGCCGGCCGGGTCACGGTCAGGCGCAGCCATGCCGCGCCGTTGACATAGCCGAGCGCGGGCTCCGACGTCTGCCCGACGAACGCGCGTGCGACCTCGGGCTGCGACATGCGCTCGATCGTGAGCATGTTGCCCGGGTCGCGCAACAGATCCCAGCCGTTCCGGATGCTGACCTGCCCTCTGTCCGGCAGCGTAATCGGCGTTGCCGCGAAGGCCCCCGAGGCCCAGGTAATCAGGATGAGGAAGATGAGCCGGAACATCACGCGATTCGTACTCGTGTCTGCGATCGGGCGACACTATAACCGAACACGCGACGCCCGCCGGCACGCCGATGCCGTTCGCGCTCCGGATGTCAGAACTTGTCAGTTTTCGCTGCGCACGCTCATTTAAGATGCACGCCAATCAAGGAGGCCGGGCGCGGTTCGCCGACAGTGAATGCCCGACACCCTTGACCAGCAACGCTACCCTTGCCTACGCCCCGCACGACGACGGCGCATCGACGCCGACAACAACGATATGGCCGGGCTGGCGGCGGCATTCCGACGAGCATGGACAATAAATCAGGCACGAGGCGCTCGTTGGACAGCAATGCCGTCGCCATCGACCGAGGTCGGCAGGATTTGGCGGGCATTTGTGGTGTTGCGCGCGACGATGGCGGGCAGCGGTCCGCCCTTCTGCAGCCTCGCCTGGCCCAAGGAGGCCGGGCGAGGCCGGAAGCACCGCGGCGCACGACGCCTCGGTCGTGCGAATTCCGAAGAGGCCCACGCGTCACGCCAGATAGGCGGCATCGAGTGTCGACAGCGCATCGGGCTCGCGAATGCTCCCCCAGTTCGACGGCACGCCGCCCTGCAGCGCGCCCCGAGTTCCTGATCCGGATACATGTCGACCGCCCCGACGATGATCCGCGGGGCAAGCGACCGCTCGATCACCTCGCCCGCGTGTTCAAGACACCGGAGCCGGCTCCACGCCGCCTTGCGACGGCGAGACGTTTGCGCCCGGCGTCTCGCCGTGCACGCACACTCTGTTGCGGCCCGAGCGCTTCGCCTCGTACAGCGCGGCGTCCGCCTTCGTACTCAGGTGGTCCAGGTTTTCTCCAGGCCGCCAGCCGGCCACGCCGCCGCTGATGCTGTACGAGCACGGGCCGTTCGACGTGGTCACGGGCTGAGCCAGCACGGCGTTGCGCAGCCGCTCCGCAAGGCGCCGCGCGTCGTCCGGCTCCGTTGCAGGCAGCAGCACCGCGAATTCCTCGCCCCCCATGCGCCCGAGCACGTCGCCGCGCCTGAGTTGCGCCTGGGCCACGCGAACGAATTCGCGCAGCACCGTGTCGCCGCCAGCGTGACCAAGCGTATCGTTGATCGACTTGAAATGATCGAGGTCGGCGATCAGGAGGGAGACGGGGAAGCCGCGCCTGCCCGCGTCGGCCAGTTGGGCGCGCGCGACCGCTTCGAAACCCTTGCGCGAGAGCGCCCCGGTCAGGTAATCCCGGTTCGCCGCCTCGCGCGCATCGGCGAGCAGCACGTCGTGCACCATCATCATCGCGGACATCGACAGCGTGGGCATGATGGCCGCACTGGCGACCAGCAGCATCACGCTGCCCGTCGACGCGAACATCAGCGGGCTCGACACGCCGTCCAGCGTCATGAAATGGATCCCGCGCGCCAGTTGGCATCCCGCGAAGAGGAAGGCCATCGCCGCGGTCACCCGATAGGGATACGCGTGCCGGCCGGTCGGACGGTACCGTAGCACCAGGAGCGCGATCGCGACGCAGAATGCCGCGCTGAACAGGGTCGTGACGAGTACGCGAAGCGGAATGCTGTCGATCACGTAACGCCAGTAGACCAGCGCGACCCCGAGCGGCAGCAGTGAACCGGCCAGCGCGGGCCACCGGACGGGACGACCCAGAAAGCGCGCGCACCCCGCGTAGTACGTGACGGCGGCCAGTGCCATCAGCATGTTCGCGGCCACGACGGACAGGTAATCCGGAATCCAGCCGCGCATCAGGATCAGCGGCAATCCGACGGCCATCGCGGCATTGGCGACGAACCATTCGAGGACGCCGGCTATCCCCGATCGAAGCAGGGAGCCGAGCAGCACCAGCAATACCGTGCTCATGAGTGCGGATGTGGCGATTGCTACTGCAGGATCGAGCATGCGAATGTGACGGCCCCGGTGAAATCGACAGACCGGATGCGAACCCGACGGGTAGGTCGGGCGCCCTGCCTGTTGTTGCTTCGCGGCGAGCCGGAACAGCCCCGGCCGATTCATCACCATGAGGCAACATGTCATCGTTTGTGGACGAAATTGTCGACGATCCGGGTACCAATGTCGAATGCGTTCTTGACGGGACGCTCGACGGTCGGTCACGCGTCACGGCAAACGATGGCGCGCCGCATGGTACGCGCGCCAGTGCGACCCTTCAGGCCGCGCCGCCTTCTGCTCGAGGTAGCGGCGCAGCTTCGTGCGATCGTCGGCGTTGTCCTGGGCGACCGCGCCGGCGATGCAGTCGGCAAGGCGTTCGACCCGTTGCCGGCACGACAGTCCGTCGCATGTGACTGGCTGGTGTCGCAATGGAACGCCCGCCTGCCTTGCGGCAAACTGCACCGGCACTTTCGTACTGGCCGACACCGGCCTGCTGGACGGCCGGCTCGCGACGACCACCACTTACTCGACGTTGTCCGACACATCCGTCATGCGGATCATGTGCGGCCGCACGCCGTCGTCGATGGCCACTGCCTCCTTCGGATGGATCAGCGCCTCGAGCCGCGCCTTCGTCGCGACGAACTCGGGCGTATTGACCTGCGAATAGTCGCGCGGCCTTGGCACGGGCACCTCGATCAGTTCCTGCACCGCCCCCGGGTTCGCCTTCAGCACGAGAATGCGGTCCGCCAGAAAGATCGCCTCGTCGAGATCGTGCGTGATGAACAGGATCGTCACGTCGATGTTGCGCCAGATGTCGAGCAGGTGCGTCTGCATCCGCGCCCGAGTCTGCGCGTCGAGCGCGCCGAACGGCTCGTCCATCAGCAGGATGCGTGGACGGTTCGCGAGCGCGCGGGCAATCGCCACGCGCTGCTTCATCCCGCCCGACAACTGGTGCGGATAGACATCCGCGAAACGCGTCAGCCCGACCAGGTCGAGCCACTGCAGCGCTTCACGCTCGGCTTGGCCGCTGCTGCTGCCGTTCATCCGCAGGCCGAACATCACGTTCTTCTTCACGGTGAGCCATGGAAACAGCGTATAGCCCTGGAACACCATGCCGCGATCGGCGCCCGGCCCCTCCACGGGCTTGCCGTCGAGCAGCACCTCACCGCTCGTCTGCGCGTCGAGCCCGGCCAGGATGCGGATCAGGGTCGACTTGCCGCAGCCGGACGGACCAATCACGCACACGAACTCGCGCCGGTAGGTACGGAAACTGATGTCGTCGAGTGCGGTGCACTCGCCCTGCGGTGTCGCGAAACGCTTGCCGACATGACGCACGTCGAGTATCACGTCGCGTGTTTTCAGGCGCTCGAAGCGCTCGCGCACCGCGTCGGACTGCATCAGGTAATCGGGAACGGCTTGCGGGTTCTGCATGATGGCCTCTGCGGAATTCGGTCGATGGATGGGCGCCAACGGGCGTCACGCTTTCAGCGTGCGGTCCCACGGAAACAGCCGGCGGCCGAGCAGCCCGAGCACGATGTCGGTGCCGAGGCCGATGATCCCGATCATCAGGATCGCCGCATATACGTTGTCGAAATGCTGGTAGCGCGCCTGCTGGCTGATGTACCACGTGATGCCCGAGCTCGTGCCGACGAGTTCGGCGACGATCAGGTAGGTCCACGCCCAGCCGAGCAGGATGCGCTGGTCGCGATACAGGTCCGGCAGCACGCCGGGGATCACGACGTGCGTGAGCAGCTTCAGCTTCTTCGTGCCGAGTGTCATCGCGGCCTCGAACAGCCCGTATTCGAGCTTGCGCGTCGTGTTCGCGATGATCAGCACCTGCTGGAACAGCGTCCCGATCACGATGATCGCGACCTTCGGCGCATCGTAGATGCCGAGGATCGCGACCATCAGCGCGCCGAACGCCGGTGCGGGCAGGTAGCGGAAGAACTCCAGGAACGGCTCCTGGAGCCGCGCGAGCACGCTGAAGGTGCCGCAGACGATGCCGAGCGGCACACCGATCGCGGACGAGATCACGAAGCCCCAGAAGATGATCCGGATGCTGTGCCACAGGCTCTCGTGCAGCCAGACGCCGTCGCGGGATGCCGGCGGGGTCGTGAACGCGGTGTAGAACGCGCGCAGCACTTGATGCGGCGCTGGCAGGTAGACCGGGTTCGCACGCACGCCTTCGGGCACGGCCGCGCGGGTCGCTCGCGCATGGGCGAGTTCGTCGTCGAACACGTCGCGATCGATCTGCATGCCGGTCTGGAAGTAGTCGACGCTGCCCGGATTCGTGACGCGCATTTGCGGATGCCAGATGAACGGCACGTAACTGATCAGGCACCAGACGGCGAACGGCAGCAGGAAGGACGCCACGCCGAGCGTCCATTTTCCGCAGGTCGTCAGCTCGCGGCGCACGGCGAGCCATCCGGTCGTGTTGCGGGTCATTGGCATGTCAAACTCCGTATCGTTTCAGGTGCCGGTCGCGCGCATGCCGGGGCACCGCGCGACCGGGCGTTCATTGCAATGCGCGTGCGCCGCTCGTGCCGGTCGCGGCGCTCGCGCGGTAGGCACGCCAGCCGCCGAAGTGCGTGATGTCCTGCGCGCCGTCCAGCGCCGCGCTCTCGCACAGGAAACCCTGCACCCGGGCGCCGTCCTCGAGCGTCAGCGTGCCGATGCCGAGCGGGTCGGCAATGCCGGCGACGAAGCTGCCGTAAGCGTCCACGGGCATCTCCCAGATTTCGACCGCGATCGACGCGCCGCCGTCCGGCACACGCACGAGGCCCGGCTTGGCGACGCCGCCGGATGCCGCCGCGGATAGCGCGTAGAGACGATAGGCGGGCGCTGTCGTCGTCGCGGCGACGAAACGTCCGCCTCGCTGCGTGAGCTGCCAGTTGAGCGGCTCACCTCGCAGATGCGCGCCGACGACCGCCACGCGCACGACGCCGGATGTCGCGCCGGGCACCGGTGCTGTTGTTGCACCCGTGTCGCCTGTGACGTCCGTCGGCAGACCGCCACCCTCGCCGCTGCCTCGTTCCTCCGCGTCGGCCCACGCCTGCGCAAGATCGAGCAGCCGCGCGTCGTCGTGTGCACGCCCGACGAACGTGATGCCGAACGGCAACCCGGCATGCCGCCCGGTTTCGCAAATGCCGGCGGGCACCGCGATCGCCGACAGGTCGAGCAGGTTGACGAAGTTCGTGTAGTAACCAAAACGCGAATTGACGCCGATCGGGTCGCCTTCGAGTGCGTCGATGGTCGCCGTCGTCGCCGAAGTCGGCATGACGATCGCGTCCAGTCCGTTCCATGCACGGCCGGCCTCGACGCGCAGCGTCGCGAGCGTATCGAACGCGGCGAACGCATCGGCCGCGCTGAAGCGCGCCGCACCGCCGACGATTTCGCGGATCACCGGATGCAGCGCGTCGGGTTCCCGCGCGGCGAAGGCGCCGATCGCGGCGAGCCGTTCGGCGACCCACGGGCCTTCGTAAAGCAGCCGCGCGGCAGCGAGGAACGCGCTGAAATCGATCTCGACGATCTCCGCCCCGGTCGCACGCAGGCGCTCGAGCGCGGCGCGCCATGCCGCGCCATACGATTCGTCGCCGAAGAATTGCAGCTGATCGGCACGCGGCGTGGCGAAGCGCAACTGCCCGAGCGGTCGCGCCGGTTGTGCGCGAAGCCCGTCCGCGCCCAGCAGCGGCTGCCACGCGCGTCCGTACGGATCGCCATCGGTCACGCCGTGCGCGGCGGCGAACACCGTTCGCGCGTCAGCCGCCGAGGGCGCGAACACCGATACGCAATCGAGCGACCGGCAGGCCGGCACGACGCCGAGCGTACTGAGCACGCCCTTGGTCGGCTTGAGCCCGACGAGCCCGTGAAACGCGGCCGGCACGCGCCCGGAGCCCGCCGTGTCGGTACCCAGCGAGAACGACGCGACGCCGAGCGCGACGGCCACCGCCGATCCGGAGCTCGAGCCGCCCGATGCATAGCGCGGATCGAGCGCATTGCGGCACGCGCCATAAGGCGAGCGCTGGCCCGACAAGCCGGTCGCGAACTGGTCCAGGTTGGTCTTGCCGATCGGAATCGCGCCGGCCGCGATCAGCCGCTCGACGACGGGCGCGCTGTGCGCCGGCGTATACGCATAGGCCGGGCAGGCTGCCGTGGTCGGGATGCCGGCGAGGTCGATGTTGTCCTTGATCGCGAACGGCACGCCATACAGCGGCAATGACGCGATGTCGCGCCCGGCCAGCGCGTCGGCATAGGCCGTCATCTCGCCATGCGTCAGCGGCCGGATCCACGCATGATGCGGATCGCCCGCGGCGAAATGTGCGGCGATCTCGTCGACGAGCGCGTGCGGCGTCAAGTCGCCTTTCGCATAGCGCGCACGCAGCGCGGCGATCGAGCGTACGCCGGGCAAAATCGAATGTTCCGTCGTGCTCATGCGACCTCCTCGGCGGCGCCCGCCTTCATCACCATCAGCCGCTGGCCGGCCACCACCGCCGCGCCCGGCGCGCAATCGATCGTCTCGATCGTGCCGTCTTCCGTCGCCGTCACTGCAACCTCCATCTTCATCGACTCGACGATCGCGACGACCTGCCCTTCGGTCACGCGCTCACCCGCTTCGACCAGCACCTTCCACACGCTGCCCGACACGTCCGCGGCGATCGCGCGCTGCGTGTCGGCAAGCGCGCCCGCTTCCCGCGCGGCGTCCGCCTCGCCCTGCGCCGCGTCGCCGACGTATTCGGCATGGCCGGCCACCCGCCACCGTTCGCGCTCCGCTTCGAACGCCGTTTGCTGCGATGCCTTGAACGCGGCGATCGAATCCGCCTCGTCACGCAGGAAGCGGTTGTACGCGCCGAGATCGAACACCGATTCCTCGATCTTCAGCCCGGCGCGCCCCGCGATGAAATCCGCGCGCAGTTCCGCCAGCTCGGCCTCGCTGACTTCGTAGAAGCGAATCTCGTCGAAGAAGCGCAGCAGCCACGGCTTGCCGGCTTCGAACTCGCGCGTGGTGCGATGGCGGTTCCACATCTGCACGGTCCGGCCGACGAACTGATACCCGCCCGGCCCTTCCATCCCGTACACGCACAGATACGCACCGCCGATGCCGACCGCGTTCTCCGGCGTCCAGGTACGCGCGGGGTTGTACTTCGTGGTGACGAGCCGGTGGCGCGGATCGATAGGCGTCGCGACCGGCGCACCGAGGTACACGTCGCCGAGCCCCATCACGAGATAACGCGCGTCGAACACGATGCGCTTCACATCGTCGATGCCGGCCAGGCCGTTGATCCGCCGGATGAACTCGATATTGCTCGGGCACCACGGCGCATCGGGCCGCACCGACTGCATGTAGCGCTCGATCGCGACACGCGTCGACGGATCGTCCCACGACAGCGGCAGATGCACGATGCGGTTCGGCACGCGCATGTCGGCGACTTCCGGCAACGCGCGTTCGGCCGCCTGCAGATGCGCGATCAGCGTGTCGAGCGGCAGGGTCCGTGCGTCGAACTGCACCTGCAGCGAACGGATGCCCGGCGTCAGGTCGAGCATGCCGGGCAGACGGTGCGCGTCGAGCCAGCACATCAGCGCATGCACGCGAAAACGCAGGTTCAGGTCGAGTACGAGCGGCCCGTATTCCACCAGCACGTTGCGGTCGCCCGAGCGCCGGTAGACGACGCCGATGCCGCCGCCGGCCGACGGGTCGCGATGCAGCACGCATTCGTCCGCCGTGCCGGCGGGTGCCGGACGCGCAACCACCGTGTCGGCGGAGAGCGTGGTCGACACACGGGCGCGGACGAACTGCACCGTATCGCCCGGCCGCAGTTGCCCGAGCTTCCACAATTCGTCATGCACGACCGTCACCGGACACACGAAGCCGCCGAGGCTCGGGCCGTCCGGGCCCAGGATCACCGGCATGTCGCCGGTGAAATCGACCGCGCCGATCGCATACGCGTTGTCGTGGATGTTCGACGGATGCAGGCCGGCTTCGCCGCCGTCCGCGCGTGCCCACTGCGGCTTCGGGCCGATCAGCCGGATGCCGGTCCGGCTCGAGTTGTAATGGACCGTCCACTGCGTGCCGTACAGCATCGCGATGTCGTCCGGCGTGAAGAAATCCGGCGCGCCGTGCGGGCCGTCGAGCACGCCGAGCGTCCACGCGTGCGTCAGCGCGGGGATCTCCGCCGCGGCCAGCGTGGCGCCCGCGTCGCCGCGCCCGGCTTCCTCGTCCAGATGCAGTACGTCGCCCTTGCGCAGCGCACGCCCCGCATGGCCGCCGAACTGGCCGAGCGTGAAGGTTGCCTTGCTGCCGAGATAGTCGGGCACCTGCAGCCCGCCTTTCACGGCCAGGCAGGCGCGCACGCCGGCACCCGTCACGCCGCCCAGCTTCAGCACCGCGCCTGGCCGCGCACGCAGCACCTGCCAGAACGGTGCAGGTTCGCCATCGAGCGATGCCGCGAGCGGCGCGCCGCCGAGCACGAAGAGCGTCTCGGCGTTGAAGCGCAGCGTCGCGCCGACCATCGTGAATTCCAGCCCGGCCGCGTCGTGTGCGTTGCCGAGCAGCGCGTTCGCGAGCGCGAACGCGCGATCGTCCATCGGCCCGGACGGCGGCACGCCGACGTTCCAGTAGCCGACACGCCCGGGCGCCTGCTGCACGGTGGTCTGCACGCCGCCGTCGAGCACGTCGATCGTGTGCGGTGCGAACGCGAAGCGCGACAGGAACGCGGTGGTCGCTGCGCCGCGCGCGAACGTGTCCGAACCGGCAATCGCGCGCAGATAGTCGAGATTGGTTTCGATGCCGTACAGTTCCGTGCGCGCCAGTGCGCGCTGCAGCGCGGCCAGTGCGTCGCGGCGCGTCTCGCCATGCACGATCAGCTTCGCGAGCAGCGGATCGTAGTACGCGCTGATCTCGGTGCCCGCCTCGATCCATCCGTCGACGCGCACGTCGTCCGGAAACGCGACGTGCGTCAGCAGCCCCGCGCTCGGCAGGAATTGCTTGTGCGGATCCTCCGCATAGAGCCGCACCTGGATGCTCGCGCCGCGCGGTGCAACGGCGAGCGTGCCGAGCGGCGGCAGGTCGCCCTCCGCCTGCAGGATCATCCATTCCACGAGATCGATGCCCGTCACTTCCTCGGTCACGCAATGCTCGACCTGCAGCCGCGTGTTCACCTCGAGGAAATAGAACTGGCGCGTATGCGCGTCGAACACGAATTCGACCGTGCCGGCCGACGCATAGCCGACCGCGCGGGCAAGCCGCACCGCGCTCGCGTGCAACGCGGCGCGCTCTTCGTCGGTCAGGCCCGGCGCAGGCGTTTCCTCGATCACTTTCTGGTTGCGGCGCTGCACCGAGCAATCGCGTTCGCCGAGTGCGATTGCATCCCCGCGGCCGTCGCCGAAGATCTGCACTTCGATGTGCCGCGCGTGCTCGACGAATTTCTCGAGATACACGCCCGCATGCGCGAAGTTCGCGGCGCCGAGCCGCACGACGGAATCGAACGCCGCTTCGAGCTGCGCGGCGTCGCGGCACAGGGACATGCCGATCCCGCCGCCGCCGGCGGTGCTTTTCAGCATCACCGGGTAGCCGATCGCGTCGGCTTCGGCGAGCGCCGTCCGTGCATCGTCGAGCAGGCCCGTACCGGGCAGCAGCGCGACGCCCTGTGCAGCGGCGAGTTCGCGCGCGGTGTGCTTGAGCCCGAACGCGCGCATCTGGTCGCCGCGCGGCCCGATGAAGCGCAGGCCCGCCGCTTCGCATGCGTCGGCGAATCCCGCGTGCTCGGACAGGAAGCCGTAGCCGGGATGCACGGCTTGCGCGCCCGTCTCGCGTGCGGCGGCGAGGATCGCCGCGACGTTCAGGTAGCTGTCCGGCGCCGGCGCGGGGCCGACCCGCACGGCTTCGTCGGCGAGCGCCACGTGGCGCGCATCACGGTCGGCGTCGGAGTAGATCGCGACCGATGCGATTCCGAGCCGTTTCAGCGTGCGGATCACGCGGCACGCGATTTCGCCGCGGTTCGCGACGAGGACTTTCGTGAATTTCATGTTGCCTCCCGCCGGGCCGCCCCAAGGGAGGCAACCGCCCCCTTGGGGGGCAGCGAACATGTCGGTCCGGAGTAGCGCTTCAGCGCGTACTCCGGCCCCATGCAAAGCAAGTGAGCGTGGCGGTCGTTCATTCCGCCTCCCAGATCGTGAGGCGCACCGGCGTCGGGTTGTACCCGTTGCACGGATTGTTGAGCTGCGGGCAGTTCGAGATCAGCACCGTGACGTCCATCTCCGCGCGCATCTCGACATACTTGCCCGGTGCGGAAATGCCGTCCTCGAACGTCAGCCCGCCGAGCGGCGTGACGGGCACGTTCATGAAGAAGTTGACGTTGCCGACCAGGTCGCGCTTGGTGAGCCGCGCACCCGCGCCGCACGTGCAGTGCGTGATGGCGTTGAGGAAGCTGTCGCGGCAGTTGTGCATGTGCCGCTTGTCGAGCGCATAGCGCACGGTGTTGCTCTCGGCCGCGCACGCGCCGCCGAGCGTATCGTGACGGCCACAGGTATCGGCGACGATCGTCACCATCGGGTTGCCCCGGCTCGACAGCAGCACGCTGCCCGCGCTCAGGTACAGGTTGCGCTGCGCGCGGATGGTGTCCTGCGCGCTGTAGCGCTCCTCGGGGTCGTCGGACCGGTAGAACAGCGTGTCGACGGCCTGGTTGCCTTCGAGGTCGAGGATGCGGAAGACCTGCCCGCGCTTCAGGTCGTGCAGCCACGGTTCCCCCGCATTCAGCGTGGTGTCGTGAATGGCATCGCGCGGGTCGAGACGGCTTTCGATGATCGGCATGGCTCGGCTCTCCTTACGCAAACAGGCGATCGGTGTTGGCGAAGCCGCGCACGTTCTCGGCGCACGCGCGGCGGCACGGATCGTCTTCCGGCGCGGCACCGTCCGCCGGATACGCGCGGTACGCGATCAGCTTCACGGCCTTCGGCGCGTAGTCCGGGTGCGGATCGAGCGGATGCGGCGCGGTCGAGAACGCTGCCAGCGTGTTCATCTCGAAACGCAGGTCGAGGGCACTGCCGGCCGGCGAATGTCCGGCGACGAAATCGAGCGCGCCGTCGTCGCGGGTGTCGAGCTTGCTGAAGAAATTGACGTTCGCGACCAGGTCGCGCGCCGACAGCCCGTATTTCGCGAGTTCGAGCACGAGGCTGTCCCGGCCGTTGCGGATCATCGCGTTGCGATCGGCCTGGTACGACGTCGTGCCGTACTTGTGCGCGAACAGCCGCGCGTCGCCGACGCCGCCGAGCGGGTCGTGCCAGCCGAGCGTGTCGGCCGTGATCGACGCGATCACGCGCCCCATGTCGGTGTACAGCGCATGGCCGCGCGTGAGATGCGCGGTGTGCTGTGCCTTCAGCGTGTCGGCCATGTTGTAGCGTTCGAGCGGGTCTTCCTGGCGATGAAATACGGCGGACAGGTTCGCGCCGCCGTCGACATCGACGACGCGCAGCGCGAGGCCGCGGCGCAGGATGCCGGACCAGTGGGTTCCGGCGGGAATGAGCGTTTCCCACACGACGTGTGGCGGCGGGGCAAGGACGGCTTGGGGGCTCGGCGACATGGCGGCTCCGGGGTCGATTGGACAAAAGGCGTGAGAGGGCGACCGAACGACATCGCGACCTCCCGGGCTTTTATCCCTCCGTGGAGCCTCGCCGTTTCCTCGAAGCGAGGAGAAGACAAGACCGGATTGCTCTCGGACCAGCCATCGCGCGGCGCGAACGCCGCACGACCGGAACCCTAGCGATCCTGAAGATGATGCAAATTGCTTCGCACCTCTCGGGCACTGAATAAGCGAGTTGCGTGCCAGCGTGTGAGGAATCGCCGCGCCACGCGGCTTTCCGGCAAGCGCGCACTGACGGACACCGCACCGGATGCGGATGGCTGCCCTCACGGCGGGCGTGCCGCGCACCATGCGAACGCGCGCCCGCACCGGTGCAGTGCGCGCCGCGCCTGCCTGTACGACACGATCGGCAATGGCATGGGCATTGCTCGATGCATGCACCTTCACTCGATACGCGACACCTCATGAACAAGCTCGACCTGCTCCGGCGCGCGCTGAGCGCGCTCTTCTCCGCCCGCTTCATCGAACTGCAGCGCAGGTCGCGGCGCCACTGAGCCGCCCCGCCGCGCGCCGTTGGCACGCTTCTCGCTCGGCATGACGCCGAGAGGTGCGGCGGCATCGCATCTTAGGGGTGCTAGGGTTCCGGTTCATCGAACGTCTGGTCCGAGAGCAGCCCGGTGCGGGTTCGTCCGATCGCGAGACCGGACGCACACGCGCTACACGGCGGGACAAAAGCCCGGGAGATTGGCGATGGCAACGGCCGTCGCGCCTCTCCGTGGCCGCTTCATTCGTTCCGCATCCGCAGGAACCGGCCACGCGGCCGGACCGCGCACGAGCACGGTCCGTATCGACGATCCCGATCCCGGTCTCCTGGAGAAAACGATGACCCGCCCCGCCCTGGCGCCTGGCCGCCTGCTGTCCCGCCGTTCCGTCCGTCACGCATGGGGGGCCGCCGTTACGGCCGCCGCGCTACTCATGACACCCGCCGCGCACGCGGCAGCACCGCTCAAGATCGGCTACAGCGACTGGCCCGGCTGGGTCGCGTTCCAGGTCGCACTCGACAAGGGATGGTTCAAGGAAGCCGGTGTCGATGTCGATTTCGAATGGTTCGATTACTCGGCATCGCTCGACGCGTTCTCCGCGGGCAAGCTCGACGCGGTCGCGGCGACGAATGGCGACGCGCTCGTCACGGGCTCGGCCGGCGCGAAGAACGTGATGGTCCTGCTCACCGACTATTCCGCCGGCAACGACATGATCGTCGCCAAGCCGCCGCTGCGCACCGTCGAGGCGCTGAAGGGCAAGAAGGTCGGCGTCGAACTCGGCCTCGTCGATCACCTGCTGCTCGAAACCGCGCTGCAGAAGCACGGGCTGAAGGACGGCGACGTGACGCTCGTGAACGCGAAAACCAACGAGCTGCCGCAGGTGCTCGGCTCGTCGTCGGACATCGCCGCGGTGGCCGCCTGGCAGCCGAACGCGGGCGAGGCGTTGAAGCGCGCACCGGGCGCACGCGCGATCTTCACGTCGGCGGATGCGCCCGGGCTGATCTACGACGCGATCACGGTCGCGCCGGCCAGCCTTGCCGCGCGCCGCGCCGACTGGGCCAAGGTGATCAAGGTCTGGTACCGCTGCGTCGCCTACATCAACGATCCGAAGACGCAGGGTGACGCAGTCAAGATCATGTCCGCACGCGTCGGGCTTGCGCCGGAGCAGTACCTCCCGCTGCTGAAGGGCACGCACCTGCTCGACGAAGCCGCCGCAAAGCGCGCGTTCCGCAAGGGCGACGGACTCGATTCGATCTACGGCTCGACGCGCAACGCGAATGCGTTCAACGTGCGCAACGGCGTGTACAAGCAGTCGCAGGACATCGACGCGTATATCGATCCGCGCCTGGTGATGCCGCATTGACGGACGCGGGGCCGGGCTTCGCGCGCCGGCCCCGCGCGCGCACTTCCCCCCACACCGAGGTTGCGTCAATCCGCACCCGCCGCCTGACCGTCTTCCCGCCCCCACCTCGCCGCGACTCCACGCGATTCCACGCGATTTCGCAGAGGACCTTTCCTGTGCAGCGCCTTAATCGACTGCCACACGATCTCCAATAATGGCCGCTCGATCCGCCGGCCACCGGGCCGGAAAAACGATAAAAACTCCTATGCATTCCTACAAGATGAACCAGCACGCCGGGACTCGACTCGCGGGGACCGCCATTGCCACCTGCCTGACCGCCCTCGCGTCGGGCGGTGTCCACGCACAGAGCAGCGTCACGCTGTACGGACTGATCGACACGTCGATCACTTACGCGACCAACCAGCGCACGCACGGCGCCGGCTCGCCGGGCAGCGGCACCGTCGCGATGACGAGCGGCGCACTGAACGCGTCGCGCTGGGGGCTGCGCGGCCGCGAGGATCTGGGCGGCGGGACCGCGGCGGTCTTCACGCTCGAGAACGGCTTCTCGGGCACCACCGGCGCACTGTCGCAGAAAGGCGTCGACCTGTTCGGCCGCCAGGCATGGATCGGCCTGAGCTCGAAGACGGCCGGCACGCTCACGTTCGGCCGCCAGTACGACCTGATCCTCGATTTCGTGACGCCGCTCGGCGCGTCCGGCCCCGGCTGGGGCGGCAACCTCGCGGTGCATCCGTACGACAACGACGATTCGAACCGCAACCTTCGCATCAACCACGCGGTGAAGTACACGAGCCCGACGTACCGCGGGCTGACGTTCGGCGCGATGGTCGGGTTCTCGAACACGGCCGGCCAGTTCGCCAACAACGCGGCGTGGAGCGCGGGCGTGTCATATGCGAACGGACCGCTGAAGCTCGGCGCCGGTTACCTGAAGATCAGCCGTGACCGCAATGCGCCGAACCCGAATGGCGCGCTCAGCACGGTCGACGGCTCGGCGACGATCACCGGCGGCAACCAGCAGATCTGGGCCGCGGCCGGCCGCTATGCATTCGGTCCGCATTCGGTCGGCGCCGCGTGGTCGCACTCGACCACCGACGGCGTGACCGGCGTGCTCCAGGGCGGCGGCATCGCGCCGCTGAAGGGTGAATCGCTGGTGTTCGACAATTTCACGATCGACGGGCGCTACGCCGTCACGCGTGCGTTGAGCCTTTCTGCCGCCTACACGTACACGATGGGCCGCTTCGACACGCGCACCGGGCAAACGCGCCCGAAATGGAACCAGGTCGTGGCGCAAGCCGACTATGCGCTGTCGAAGCGCACCGATGCGTACCTCGAAGGCGTCTACCAGAGCGTGAGCGGCGGCAACGGCAATCCCGCGTTCAACGCGACCGTCTGGACGCTGACACCATCGGCGAACAGCAACCAGGTCGTCGTCGCGCTGGGGCTGCGGCACAAGTTCTGACGATGCAATACGGAGCGGCGCAGCGCAAAACTGTTGCGCCGACCGTGTCGGGCAGGCGTTTCCAGCCCCGCTCGATCGTCATGCCCCGAGCCGGAATGGCCGCGCCCGCGCACGGCCTTTTCGCTGTGTCGTCGCCCCGCGCGACGACAAAAATGCGCCCCGGTCTGTCGCATCGGCGCAAAAAAATGCGGAGAAACTGGTCACGCTGTGACATTTTTCCTAATCTGTCTCCAGCGACGCCGCGATTTGGCGTTCCGGTCGCGACACTCTTTCATATGGCGCACCACCGGCTTACGAACATGATTCACGTCGTAAGTGCCGGCCTTTCGCGCCATTCCGGCCGGATACGGGCGTGCCGGTCGCACGCCCCACGCGTTCAACGCAGTCAACCGCTGGAGACGAACGATGAGCAAAACGAACCGATTTGCGGTCCTCGCAACCTTCGTGCTGCTGGCCGGCTGCCACAATGCGGCGAAGACGCCCGAGAATGCCGGCACGGAGCCGACACCCTCGAGCGAAGCCGTCGCCACGGTGACGGCCGACGAGCTCAATGATCCGAACAGCCCGCTCGCGAAGCGCAGCGTCTACTTCGATTTCGACCAGTACTCCGTCAAGCCCGAATACCAGTCGCTGCTGCAGGCGCACGCCGACTACCTGCGCAGCCATCCGTCGCGGCACGTGCTGATCCAGGGCAACACCGACGAACGCGGCACGTCCGAATACAACCTCGCGCTCGGCCAACGCCGCTCGCAAGCCGTGATGAGCGGGCTCGAAACGCTCGGCGTGCAAGCCTCGCAACTCGAGGCGGTCAGCCTCGGCAAGGAAAAGCCGGTTGCGCTCGGCCACGACGAGGATTCGTGGGCGCAGAACCGCCGCGCCGATCTCGTCTATCGTTGATCGCGGGCCGCCGCGACGGCGGCGGCATCCGCTTCAGGAACGGCATGGCAGCCCGCAGGCCGCTGAAGCGGCCGCACGGTTCCGCCCGCGGCATGCTCGCGAGCAACGACACTGCGCCCGGACACTGCGCCCGATGACGCGCCGCGTTCAACGCCGGCGTGCGAGCCGCCGATGAAGCCAGTGCGACAGCACGGCCGACGTCACGATCGCATCGAGCGTGGCGATCGCGTTGATGTCGCCGACCTTGTCGGATTTCTGGAGGTAGGCCACGAGTTCGACGAAGCCGATCATCGCGCCTGCCCCGACGACCATCCCCAGCAGCACGAACCAGCGCCGCCGGATCCGCGTGCCGATTGCACCCATGATGCCGCCCGCCACGGCCGCGGGCACGAAATAGCCGAACAGGAACGACGCGAAGAAGATCAGCGGCACCATGCTGGCGCCGATCTTCAGTACCTCCCACGACGGACCGTCGATCAACGACCACGCGATCAGCATCACGGCCGGTCAGACGAGCGATGCGACCAGCGGGCCGCCGACGGCAAACGACATGTAGCCGAACATGACGGGATGGGACAGACGCAACGGCGGACGTTCTGCGGTAGCACTCATGTTCTTTGTAGTCGGAATCGGAATGGCGGCTGCCGGAGTGTATCAAGGCACGGCAAGATGCCTCCGGTCTGCCCTTTCGCGTTCGACGATTCGCAAAAAAGCATGGAATAAACCGCCCGCCCGAAACGTTTCGTATTTCGTCAGCGCGCAGACGCACGGTTCGAGCGAACCGGCCTTTCCAGCGTCCCGCGTGCGGCAAGGAGGCGGACATGAAATCGGCAAGGTTGGCCGCGGCGCTGATCGCCGCGCTGGTGCTCGCGCTGTCGGCGGGGTGTATGTCGTCGGGTAGTGGCCCGGCGCAGGGACCGGGCATGAGCCGGTATGGCGGCGGCTCGGGAGGCAGCGGAGGCGGTGGCGGCAGCGGCTACTGAAGGACCGCTGCAGAAAATCGGGCGACGCGTCGCGCGCGAGCACCGGAAACGGCTCGATCGCGCGCGACGCCCCGCCCTGCGGCACGACTTAACGCATCGCCTTCACGTCGGCCGGCGTGACGCTCGCGGGCTGGCCGCCCCACGTCGCACGCAGGTAGTTCGCGAGCTGCGCGAGTTCGTCGTCGGTCAGCGTTTTCGCGAAACCCGGCATCCGCTGCAGGTTTTCGAAACCGGCGAACTTCTGCTCGTCGATGCCGTCGAGCATCGCGACCAGCAGGTTGCGCGAGTCGGCCTGACGCACCGTCGAATTGCCGTTCATCGGCACCGCCACGTGCGGCTTGCCTTCGCCGTTGAAGCCGTGACAACCGGCGCACACCGCGAGATAAACAGAGCGCCCGGCCGCCAGTTGCGCGGCATCGGCCGACACCGGCTTCACCGGTTGCGGCGCGGGCGGCGTATCGCCGAGCAGGTACGTCGACAGGCCGCGCAGGTCGTCCTTCGTCAGATACTGCGTGCTCAAGTGCACGACCGGGTACATTTCGCCGAACGCCGAGCCTTGCGGCGCGATGCCGACGCCGAAGAACGTCTGCAGGTCGGCGCCCGTCCAGCCGCGCGCGGCGAGGCCGGCCGGCGTGATGTCGGGCGCGGCCACGCGGCCGAGCGCGGCGCCCGCGAACGGTTTCGCGCTGTCGAGCTGGCCCGTGAACGCGCGCGGCGTATGGCATTCCGCGCAGTGGCCGAGCGCACCCGCCAGATAGCGGCCGCGCTGCCAGTCGGCGGACTGGCCGGTCGACGCATCGGGCAGGCTGTCCTTCAGGAACACCATGTCCCAGAAGACCATCCCGAAACGCAGGTTGTACGGGAACTTCAGCTCGTGCTCGCGGTTTTCCTGCGCGACCGGCTTGACGGTCTTCAGGTACGCGTACATCGCGTCGGAATCGGCGCGCGTGAGCTGACGGTACGACGTGTACGGCATCGACGGATACAGGCGCTTGCCCGGCGCCTTCCCGTCATGCAGCGCGGCGTAGAAATCGTCCGCGCTCCAGCTGCCGATCCCGTGATCCTTGTCGGGCGTGATGTTCGAGCCGTAGAACGTGCCGAACGGCGATTCGAGGGGCGCGCCGCCGGCGAACGGCGCGCCGTCCTTCGCGGTGTGGCACGCCGCGCAGTCGGCGGCCTTGACGAGATAGCGGCCGCGCGCGACCGGGTCGGCACCCGGCGCGCCGGAAGCCGCGTTCGAGGCCGGTGCGTCATGGCCGCCGCATGCGGCGAGCAGCAGCGCGCAGGCGACCGCGAGCGCGGGCAGGCCCGCAGCCCGCGCGACACGATGAGCGAGTGTGCGTTTCATGCGGAGTCCTTCACGAGTCCCGGCGTCGTCAAAATCACGTCCTTCACGGCTGCGTAGTAACGGACATAGCCCGTGCAGCGGCAAAGGTGCGCATCGAGCGCCTCGGTGATCGTGCGTTCGACGTCGGCCTTCGCGACCGGCTCGCGCTTCAGGCGTTCGATCAGCACGGTGGCCGCGTTGACGAAGCCCGGCGTGCAGTAGCCGCACTGGAAGCTGAAATGCTCGAGGAACTTCTGCTGGATCGGCGACAGCTCGACCACTTCGCCCGCTTCGTTGCGCTTCGCGTGGCCTTCGATCGTGCGGATCGAACGGCCGTGGAAGAAGTGCGCGCCGGTGATGCAGGTGCGCATTTCCTCGCTCGTGCCGTCCGGCTTGTCGACGATCACGACGCACGCGTGGCAGATGCCCTGCCCGCAGCCGAGCCGCGAACCGGTGAGGCCTGCGTACTCGTGCAGGAACTCGATCATCATCAGCCCTTCCGGCACCTGCATCGGGCCGACGGACTTGCCGTTGATGTTCACCGACAACGGCTTCTGCTGGAACCGGACGAGCGGACGCTCGACGGCAGCCGGCGCCGATGCCTGCGCGGAAGGAACGGATGCCGGTGCGGCCGAAGCCGCGCTCGGCGCGGAAGCGCCGGTCGCAGCGGCGCTGGCGCTCGCGGCCGAAGCCGCGGTTTGGGCGGTCGTCATGCGAGCACCTCCTGAATCTTTTGCGGGGTCACCGGCAGGTCGGTGAAACGATGGCCGATCGCGTGCGCGATGCCGTTCACGATCGCGCCGACGACGGGGATCATCACCACTTCGGCGACGCCCTTCGGCGGATCGGTCTCGGACAGCGGCGGCAGCACGTCGCCCGTCTGCGTCCAGACAGCGACGTCGGACGCGCGCGGCAGCTGGTAACGGTTGAAGTTCCACGTGCCGTTGCCAGGGCCGTCTTCATACAGCGGCAGATACTCGTGCAGCGCGTGGCCGATACCCATCGCGAGACCGCCCTGCAACTGCCCCGACACGAGCTGCGGCGAAATCTGGTTGCCGCACTCCATGATCGAATGGTGCGTGAGCAGCTCGACCTTGCCGGTCGCTTCGTGCACGGCCAGCTCGACGAGCGTGCCGACTGCCGTGTAGTACGTGACGGCCGCGTTGTTGCGGCTCGTCGGCGGGATGAACACGCGCTTGCGGTCCAGCACGCGGTAGCCGTTCGCGGTCGGCGCCAGCGTGCCGCGCATCGCGGTGGCGCCGGCCGGTGCGGCCGTGCCGGGCACCGGGCCGTTGTCGCCCGTCTTCGGCGCGCCGACGCGCAGCGACAGCCCGTCGATCGGCAGGCGCTCGACCGTGCCGCCCACTTCGAACTCGGCGTCGGTCCACTGCCAGCGGTTGAACACGTGCACGACGGCGCCGGTCGGCAGGCCCAGCGCATGCGCCTGCTTCGCGAGCTGTTCGAAGCTCAGCGGCTCGAGGCCGTCGGCGGTCAGCTTGCCGTCGACCCAGCGCGCGTCCTCGATGCGGATCGCATACGGCGCGGCCTGGCCGCCGCCGAGGCCGCGCGTCCAGATCGACATCGCGGCCGGCCACAGGCCGTAGCGGAACACGGCGCGCGCGGCTTCGCGCGTGCTGTGCGTGAAGTAGTACGCGGAGTTCGTCGCGCTCGACGGCGACGCATAGCTCGGCGACCAGCGCGGGTTCGCGCTCAGGCGATCCTGGTCGGCCTGCGACATGACGTACGGATCGCCGCTGGTCTCGACCGGCAGGTCCGGCCATTCGGTCACGGCCACGCGCACGTCCGTTGCCGGACGACCCAGCCATTTCGCGACCGCGACCGCCTGCGACGTCGACATCCCGGTGCCGATCTCGGCCGCCGTGTGCTGCAGCGACACCTTGCCGTTCTCGTCGAATTCGACCTTCGCGAACGACGCTTCCGCGCCCGTGCCGAAGTCCTTCTGCACGCACGCGAAGCCGACGCCGTAGCGCTTGCCCGGGTTCGCGGCCTCGTATTCGGCCTTGCGCGCCGCGCGGCGCGTCCACAGGGGATGCTGCTTCGAGCGCTCGAGCACCTCGTCGACGCGCAGCGCGCCGGCGGGAATCGCCCCCTGCGTGTTCTTCATCCCCGAACGCAGTGCGTTGCGCAGGCGGAAATCGATCGGGTCGATGTTCAGCTGCGCGGCGATCTCGTCGACCGCCATCTCGGTCGCCGCCATGCTCTGCAGCGTGCCGTAGCCGCGCGCGGAACCGGCATCGATCGCGCGCGACGCGATCGCGACCGCGGCCAGGTCGCTCTTCGGGAAGTAGTAGATCGATTGCGCGGCCGTCGCCCCCACCATCGCCACCGACGGCGAGAAGTTCGAGCGCCCGCCGCCGTTCGCCTCGAAGTCACCCTTGAACGACTGCAGCAGGCCCGTGTTGCGGTCCACCGCGATCCGGTAGTGCATCTTGAACGCGTGACGCTTCAGCGACGTCTGGAACTGCTCGTAGCGGTCGTTCGCGAAACGCACCGGGCGGCCGTCCGCGTACAGCGCGCAGACGAGACCGTAGAACGGCACGTTGAAGTGATCCTTGGAGCCGTAGCCGACCGTGTAGCACGGATGCACGAACAGCTTCTTCACCGGGAAGCGGCACTTCGCGACCATCGCGGCCGCGTTCTCGGCCACTTCGAGCGGCGACTGGGTCGGCACGACGAGGTGCAGCGACTGCGTCGCGGCGTCGTACCAGCAGTTCGCGTTGTCCGGCTCGAGCGCGGACGTATCGACCGACTGCGTGTTGTACTCGCGGTCGAACACGAGCCAGTCTGCCGACGGATGGTCGAGCTCGCTGGCGATCTGCCCGGCGAGGAACATGCCCTGCTCGTCGAGCTTGCCGTGCTCCTTGCCGTCCGGCCACACCGGCAGGTGCTTGCGCATCATGCTCGGGAAGATCGGCGCGTCCTTCAGGCTCGAATAGACGTCGTCGTCATAGGCCGTCTTGCCGCCCACGCGCACGTAGCGGAAGGTGCCCCACGGATCGCGCTCGAGCGGGCCCGTGACCGCGCCGTAGCGGATCACGTCGTCGCGGAACTTGAGCGCGTTCTTCGCGAAGCGAAAGCGCGCGAAGTCGTGATAGATGAGGATCGCGACCGCATGGCCGAGATACGCGGGCGTCTTGCCGGCCGGCAGCAGCATGTCGTCGCCGTAGAACGTCGGGAACGCGACGCCGTCGCGCACGAGATCGTCGGCCGTGACCACGCGGTCCGGCTTCAGGTCGTCGCCGAGCAGCGACAGGTCGAAGCCCTCGTAGATCCGGTCGGCCTGCGTGACGCGCAGGATCAGCGCATGCGACTGCTGCTGCGGCCAGTGCGGCATGTCGGCGGCGCGCACGTCACGGGCGAACACTTTCGAGCCCGTGACCTTCGCGATGCCGTCGATGCGGAATTGGGGGATGCCGGTGACGCTATCCCATTTGACGGGGGTGAGGAGTTTTTCTTCGAAGAGCGCCGCGAATGCGCGGCTGCCCAGGGGCGCGACATACACCGCGACGCCCGCCAGCACGCTGGCTTTCAGAAAACCCCGCCGTGACAGGCCGTGGTTTTTCATTGGGGGGGAACCTCCTGATGCGGCTCGGACGGCGATCGGGTGTCGCGACGTTCGGAGCGGCGCGCATTCTGGCATTGTTTTTGATATATCGCCTATAGTATTTCTCGCATGAAATACTTATTGAATTTCTTATAACGGTATTCAGCCGGCCTGCGACAGCCGGTCGCGGGTGTCGCTTCGACCGCGTCGCGTGCCCGTCTGCAGCAGTTTCGATCGTGTCGACCGAGCCCGCTCTGTGCTCGGTGACCGGTCTTCCGCCGGCCCCCGAGCCGCATTCCGTTCGCGACGATGCTGCCCCAGGCGCCGGCGAATACGCAAGCCATTCGCGGGCGTGATTGACGACGAGCGGCCGGCGCGGCGAGCGCCGCCGCGGGCCCCTCCGGGCATCCACGCGGGCACCCCGCGCCGCCCGTGTTTCATGGTAATGTCGTGCGCATCCGGCGTGGCCGGGCTTCCGCCATGTGCCGTGCGGTCGCCGCCAGCCATCGCGACATCACGCGACATCGTGTCGAGGTCAAAAACCATGGCAGTCAGGGCATCTCTCCTGCACTCCGTTCTCGCCACTCCTCCCTCCGGCAACCACCGTGTGACGGCCGCGCTGCGCCCGTCGATGCTCGTTACGCTGTTCGAAGACGTCCGACCGATGGCGCTCTCCGGGCTCGCGAGCGGCTTCGTCGCGGCCGTCGCGCTGATCCGGCTGCAGCAGCTCTGGTGCCTCGCATGGCTGGTCGCCGACGTCGGCCTGCTCATCGCGCGGCTCTCGATCGCGCGTGCGTACACCGTTCAACGCAACGCCGGCGACGACCGTGCCGAATACTGGGCGATGCGCTACGCGCCCGTGTCGCTCGTCGCGTGCTTCGTGCTCGGTCTCGGCGTGATGGGCTGCGTGCAGGCCGTCGACGTGGAGCTCGGCACGCTGTCGGTGATGGTCGCGGGCGGCGTGTTCGGCGGAATCGCGTCGCGCAATTCGGCGCTGCCGCGGCTCGCGATGATGCAGGTCACGCTTGGCGTGCTGCCGATCGGCGTCGGTGCGCTGCTCGCCCACCGGTCGGGCGCGTGGCTGCTGCTGCCGCCGCTCGCGATCTATCTCGCCGCGATGCGCACGGTCGTCCAGCGTCACTATCGCGTGCTCGTCGCGCTGATCGCCGCACGCCAGCGCAACGCCGAACTCGTCGCGCGCTTCGACGCCGCGCTCACCTACATGCCGCACGGCCTGTGCATGATCGACGGCGAGCGCCGCGTGATCGTCGCGAACCGGCGCACCGCGCAACTGTTCGGCTCGCCGCGCGAAATCATGCTCGATACGCCGCTGCCTGCCGTCGTCGCGGCGCTCGGCGCGAACGACGCGACCGATCCCGGCGGCGCCATTCTGGCCACGCAGTGCGAGCTCTGGCTGACCTGCGACGAACCCGCGCCGCTCGACGTCGTGCTCGCCGACGGCCGCCAGCTCGAACTGACCCGCCATCGCGTGCCGGACGGCAACGCGGTGATCATCGTCGAGGACGTGACCGCGCGCCGCCAGACCGAGCAGCACATCCGGCATCTCGCGCGGCACGATGCGCTGACGGGCTTGCCGAATCGCCACGAGCTGCATGCCGAGCTCAAGCGAATGCTCGCGCGCCGGCCGCGCGCGCCGGGCCCGGCGCTCGCCGTGATGTATCTCGACCTCGACGGCTTCAAGGCGATCAACGACCGGTTCGGCCACCAGGCCGGCGACGACGTGCTCACCCAGGTCGCCGTGCGGCTGGGCAAGACGCTGCCGTCCGGCGAGCTGGCGGCCCGCATCGGCGGCGACGAGTTCGTGGTCGCGATCGACGACACGACGATGCACGCGTGCTCGCTCCTCGCCGCGCGCATCATCCGGCAGATCTCGGCGCCGTACACGCTGTCGATCGGCGAGACGGTGAGCCTCGGGATCAGCATCGGCATCGCACTCGACGACGGGCACGGCTCCCCCGACGAACTGATCCGGCAGGCCGACAGCGCGCTGTACGAAGCGAAGTCGGCCGGCAAGGGAATCTATCGCTTCTATTCGAGCGGCAGCAGCCGGGTCACGCCCGTCATCGCGAGCTGACGCGGCTGCGCCGCCCGTTTTCCCCGCCGCCGCTCCTTCCGACGATTCAATTCCGAAACGCTTTGCGTCGCCGCATGTGTCGTCGCGCGTTCGCGTGTCACGTGACGTGTTCCGTAACATCGCCGCTCGCCACCCGTCACGTTGGCTGCAGAAGCCTGCACGATCGAGGCATAGCCGGGCTTTTCGAACCTGGCACTCTTATTGCTCCCTGTCAGGAAAACAGGTGTCAGGGAGACCCAACATGAATACCGTCGAAGTCCTCAGCCGCAGCGAAACCATCGACGAACTGGATGTGATCGACGGCGCGTCGCTGATCCGCCGGCTCGTGTCCGAACGGCGCATGCCTGTGCCTGTGGCCGCGCGGGAAGCCCGATGCGTCGACAATCCGCCGCTCACGCTGTACGGCGCGTTTCGCCAGGGCATCGCCGATCACGGTGCGCGCCGCGAGAATCCGTATCGCGCCGGCAGCCGTTTCTGGGCACTGTGGGAAGAAGGCCGTCTCGAAGCTGAAACATCGGGCCGGTAAGCCGGTGGCGAGCGCCGGCCCCGTCGCGACAAGGGGCCGGCGCGAAACATCACGCCGGAATGCGGCCGGCGAGCCGCCATGCGTTCACCGCTGCAACATTGCACGGGGTTTCGCGTATCGGCTTTGCAACGCGCCCGTACGCATCCATGCGCGTGCCGCTTGACGGCGTTCGGCGTTGCGCACGCCCTGCGCGCCGCGCGGCAGTCGTTTCCCGATAAGATGGCGAATTCCGTTCATCGAACGATGCCGCCATGACCGCCTCTTCTTCCTCGCACCGCAATCCCATCCACTGCGAAATCGATCTCGACGCGCCAGGCAAGCACGCGGGCTACCTGCGGCTGCCGCATTCCGTGCACCGCTCGGCGTACGGCTGGCTGCCGATCCCGATCGCGTCGATCCGCAACGGCGACGGCCCGGTCGCGCTCGTGATGGCCGGCAATCACGGCGACGAGTACGAAGGCCAGATCATCGTGTCGCAACTGATGCGCGAGATCGAGCCCGAGATGGTCAGCGGGCAATTGATCCTGCTGCCGATGGCGAATTTCCCGGCGGCGGATGCAGGCCTGCGTGTGTCGCCACTCGACGGAGGCAACCTGAACCGCAGCTTCCCCGGCGATCCGACCGGCACGCCGACGCAGATGATCGCCCACTACATCGAGCACGCGCTGCTGTCGCGCGCAGAGTATCTGGTCGACCTGCACTCGGGCGGCAGCTCGCTGCTGTACCAGGGCGGCAACATGCTCGCGATCGATCCGCTCGACGCCGACGAAGCGGCGAAGCTCAACGGGCTGCTGGTCGCGTTCGGGCTGGACAATGCGCTGCTGCACGCGCCGAATCCCGTGCATTCGGCATCGGCCGCGCGCCGCCAGGGCGCGATCTCGATCGTGACCGAACTCGGCGGCGCGGGCATGGCCGATCCGTCGCTGATCCGGATGGGCCGCCAAGGGCTGCTGCACTACCTCGGCCATATCGGGCTGCTGCACGGCGCGCTCGTGCCCGATGCGCCGCCTACCGTCACGCGCTTCATGCGGGTCGACGGCGAGCGCCACTTCGTCTACGCGTACGAGCGCGGGCTGTACGAGCCGCTCGTCGAACTCGGCGACCAGGTGAAGGCCGGGCAGCCGGCCGCGTGGGTGCATTTCCCCGATACGCCGCTGCGCGAACCGGTGCTGCACCGCTTCAAGGGCGACGGCGAAGTGGTGTGCAAGCGCGTGCCCGCGCAGGTGCAGCGCGGCGATTGCCTGTTCCAGCTGGCGGAGTTGTCGGCGCCGCCGAGCATCGGCCAGACGGCCTAAATCCGGACCTCTCTCCTTTCCCTGCTGTCTGCCAGTCATGGCGGACGGCATGCGTTCGCCATTAACCAACTTGACAAATTAACTTACTTGGTTATGATCGCAGATGGAAAAGAGAACGCCTCATTGCAAGCTGCCTCGCGTCAAGGCACTCGTCGAAACCGGCCAGGTCCGGCTAACGGCGAGTGCGGTACTCGGCGCCCGGCTATTGGGTTTCACGGAACGGGAGGCGCTCGATGTCGTGCTGTCGCTGACCGATCTCGACTTCCACAAGAGCATGACGACGTACGCCGACCACACGATCTGGCAGGACGTCTACCGACCTTTCACGGTGCGTGGCGACGTGTACCTGAAACTGACGGTGATCGACGATGTGCTGATCGTGTCTTTCAAGGAGCGATGAACATGAAGTGCCCTGCATGCGGTGCCGCCAGGCTGGTCCGCGACACGCGAGACATCCCTTATACCTACAAGGGCCGGTCGACTGTCGTTCGCGACATCACCGGCGATTTCTGCCCGGCCTGCGGGGAATCGGTGCTGGATCTCGACGAGGCGACCCGTCTCGGCGAAGCGATCACCGAATTCAACAAGCAGGTGAACGCCACCATCGTCGACCCGAAGTACATCGCGAAGGTGCGCAAGAAGCTGAAGCTGGATCAGCGCGAGGCAGCCGAGCTCTTCGGCGGTGGAGTCAACGCGTTCTCCCGTTACGAAACGGGCAAGACGAATCCGCCGCTTGCCCTCGTGAAATTGCTGAAGCTCCTGGATCGTCACCCCGATCTGCTCGCCGAAGTTCGAGCGGCATAGCCGCTCGCCTGTCGACGTCGCGCATGCGTCAGGCACCGGCTTCGACGCGTGCACGCTCTTCCCGCCCCCTTCACCCCACCCCCGCTGCAAGCCTTCTGACGCTTGCCGCGAAATCCTTATCGAAATTGCTTCGTTCGCCTTTGCCGGCCGCGCCGCTAACGTGTTCAAAACGGCGGCGGCCCGCCATCTGCATTCCGGCAGGATGCGCACCGGCCGCCGCCATCACGACAACCGCGTCGCGATAACGGAACAGACCGGACGGGCCGCGTGCCCGCACCCCGCCAGGAACGTCCGCATCGCGCGCCCTTCGCGATGCCCATGGCCACGACCGACCGCATCATCGACACGACGCCGCTCGACGTCCGCGCGCAACCGCTGATCGACGCGCTGATCGACGAGTATTCGACCCGTTACAACGCGTATCGCCCCGACAGCCGCGCGTCCGCCCGCGAGGAACTCGCTCGCTACCCGGCCGAAGCGTTCGCGCCGCCCGAAGGCGCGTTCGTGCTGCTGCTGCGCGACGGCGTAACGATCGGCGGCGGCGCGTTCAAGCGCTACGACGCGCAGACCGCCGAGCTCAAACGCATCTGGACCCGCTCGGACCTGCGCCGCCAGGGCCTCGCCCGCCTCATCGTCGAGGCGCTCGAACTGCGCGCCGCGCAGCAGGGCTATCGCCGCATCTACCTGACCACCGGTTTCCGCCAGCCCGAAGCATGGGCGCTGTACGACCGCACCGGCTATACGCGGCTGTTCGATCCGTCGATCGCCCCCGAAGCGTATTTCCACCTGCGGTTCGGCAAGGATCTCGCCGATCCGTCGCGCACGTCGACGCTGGCCGACCTGTGGGCGCCCGTGCCCGAACCGGTGCTGTCGCGCTGACCGCGACCGCCTCCCTGCCTCCCCCCGATCTCCGCTTGCCCCCACAGGACGCCTACATGCAACGAGCCGTACCGCTTTCTTCCCGTGCCGCGCGCACGCTGGCCGCCGCACTGATCGGCCTGACCGCGTTCGCCGCAGCCGCGGCCGCCGCCACGTTCGACCTGAGCCCCGAGCAACGCGGCCGCCCGCGCAGCGTGGCCGATGCGGCCGTCGAGCGCGCCGTGCCCGCGTCGTTCAAGTTCGCCGAGCCCGGCACGCTGACGATCGGCGTTGCGCCGAGCCTGCCGCCGATCAGTTCGTATGCGACCGACGCGCGCACGGTGATCGGCTTCGATGCCGACGTCGGCCAGCTCGTGTCCGACAGCCTCGGCCGCAAGCTGAAGATCGTCGCGCTCGCGTGGGCCGACTGGCCGCTCGCCCTCGAATCCGGGAAAGTCGACGCGGTGATCTCCAACGTGACCGTCACCGAGGAGCGCAAGCAGAAGTTCGATTTCTCGACCTACCGCAAGGACCAGGTCGGCTTCTACGTGCGCAACGACAGCAAGATCCAGGCGATCCGCGAGCCGAAGGACGTCGCGGGCCTGCGCATCGTGACCGACGCCGGCACCAACCAGGAAAAAATCCTGCTCGCGTGGGATCGCGAGAACGTCGCGCACGGGCTGAAACCCGTGCAGATCCAGTACTACGACGACCAGGCGATGCGCATCGTCGCCGTGCAGTCGGGCCGCGCCGATGCAGTGTTCAGCGTGAACTCGGTGCTCGCGTACCAGAGCGCGCAGCAAGGCAAGACGCGGCTCGTCGGCGCGATCAGCGGCGGCTGGCCGCGCACCGCCGACATCGCGATCGCGACGCGCCGCGGCAGCGGGCTCGCCGATCCGCTCACCGTCGCGCTGAACGGGCTGATCAAGAACGGCCGCTACCAGCAGGTGCTCGACCGCTGGAACCTCGCCTCGGAAGCGATCGACCAGTCGCGCACGAATCCGCCGGGGCTGCCGAAGAGCTGAACGCCGCGCACGCTCACCGTCCATTCACGCTCACGCAGGAACGCCGCCCACCATGTCTTATTCGCTTTCGTTGCTGGACAAGAGTCCGATCGCCGACGGCGCGAACGCCGCCGACGCGCTGCGCTTCACCACGACGCTCGCGCAGCGCGCCGAACAGCTCGGCTACGAGCGCTTCTGGGTCGCCGAACATCACGGCACGCCGGCCTTTGCAAGCTCGGCGCCGGAGATCGTCGTCGCGCACCTCCTCGCGCACACGTCGCGCATCCGCGTCGGCTCGGGCGGCGTGATGTTGCAGCACTACAGCCCGTTCAAGGTCGCCGAAACCTTCAAGGTGCTGGCCGCGCTCGCGCCGGGCCGCGTCGATCTCGGTATCGGCAAGGCGCCCGGCGGGTTGCCGCTGACCACGCGCGCGCTGCAGTGGTTCCACGACAAGGCGCGCAAGCCGGACTTCGCGGGCCAGCTCGCGGAGCTCGACGCGTTTCTCGGCTGGGGCGTCGCCGAGGATCACCCGCTCGCCGGCGCCGTCGCGCTGCCCGTGCCGCCGCAGGCGCCCGAACGCATCCTGCTCGGCGGCTCGCCGGACAGCGGCGCGCTCGCCGCGCGCAACGGCTGGCGTTTCTGCTACGCCGGCCATTTCAACGGCGACGACGCGAACCTCGAACGCTCGCTGGACGCGTACCGCAGCGCGGGCGGCACGCGGCCGCTGGTCGCGCTGTACGCCGTGGCCGCGCCGACGCGCGACGCGGCCGAGCAGCTGATCGGGCCGCTGAAGATCTTCAAGCTGCAGTTCGCGGGCGGCCAGAGCTTCAATCTCGCCAGCGCGCAGGCGGCCGCCGAATTCGCGCGGCAGAGCGGCGCGTCCGACTACCGGATCGACGAGTTGCGCCCGACGGTGCTGGCCGATACGCCCGAGCGCATCCACCGCGCGCTCGATGCACTGAGCCGGCGGCTCGACGTCGATGCGTTCGTGATCGATTCGCCGGTGACCGACTACGCGGCCCGGCTCGCATCGGTCGAATGGCTCGGCGGCTCGCTGTCGGCCACGCCGTTGCAGGCGGCCCTCGCGGCCGACCGCTCCCTCTCTCCTGACCAGAACGCGTGACGCTCCCATGACCACCCGACGATCGATCCCCTTCGGCCTGATGCTGCAAGGCGCAGGCAGCCACATGAACGCATGGCGGCACCCGAGCAACCCGCCGGACGCGAGCATCAACCTCGACTTCGCGATCGGCATCGCGCGCAAGGCGGAAGCCGCCGGCATCGCGTTCGCGTTCGTCGCGGACGGCCTCTACATCAACGAGAAGTCGATCCCGCACTTCCTGAACCGCTTCGAACCGCTGACCGTGCTGTCGGCGCTCGCGGTCGCGACGAAGAAGATCGGGCTCGCCGGCACGATCTCGACGTCGTACAGCGAGCCGTTCACGGTCGCGCGCCAGCTCGCGTCGCTCGATGCGATCAGCGGCGGACGCGCGGGCTGGAACGTCGTGACGACGCCGCTCGAAGGCACCGCGAAGAATTTCGGCAAGGCGCATCCCGATCACGAACTGCGCTACGAGATCGCCGACGAATACCTCGAAGTCGTGCAAGGCCTGTGGGACAGCTGGGACGACGACGCCTTCGTGCGCGACCGCGCGACCGGCCGCTTCTTCGACCGCGACAAGCTCCACACGCTCGACCACCACGGCCGCTTTTTCCAGGTCGCGGGCCCGCTCAACATCCAGCGCTCGCCGCAGGGGCAGCCGGTGATCTTCCAGGCCGGTTCGTCGGACACCGGCATCGCGCTCGCGGGCAAGTATGCGGACGCGGTGTTCACGCATTCGCCGTCGCTCGACGAAACGGCCGCGTTCACGCGGCGCGTGAAGCAGAGCGCGATCGAGCACGGCCGGCAAGGCAGCGACGTGAAGATCTTCCCCGGCATCGGGCCGATCGTCGGCCGCACCGCGGCCGAGGCCGAGGACAAATACCAGGCGATCCGCAACCTGCTGACGATCGACGAGGCGCTCGCGTATCTCGGCCGCTATTTCGATCACCACGATTTCACGCAGTACGCGCTCGATGCGCCGTTCCCTGAACTCGGCGAGCTCGGCCGCAACAGCTTCCGCTCGACCACCGACCGGATCAAGGCCGACGCGAAACAGAAAGGGCTCTCACTGCGCGAGACGGCGCTCGCGGTCGCCACGCCGCGCCCGAACTTCATCGGCACGGCCGAGCATGTCGCCGACGAGCTGATCCGCTGGCACGACGCCGGTGCCGGCGACGGTTTCATCCTCGGCTTCGCGGTGCAGGCGCAGGGCGTCGAGGATTTCGTCGAACTCGTGATTCCGGAACTCGAGGCACGCGGGCGCTACAGCCGCGACCTGCCCGGTGCAACGCTGCGCGACCACCTCGGGCTGCCGCGCAAGGCCAGCCGCCACGCGGCGCCCGGCGCGTCGCACGAAACGGCGGCCGAAGCGCACGCCTGACACCCGCCGCCGCGCCGCCCGTGCGCGGCGCGCCCGTCCGACCGATTCGAGGATTTCCACCGACATGAGCGACACCACCCACCTCGGCGGCGCGCTGCCGCCGCTCTCTCCCCCCGGCGCACGCGACGCCGGCACGCGTTTCAGGATCGTGCCCGCGCGCCACCGGTCGCGCACGGCCGGCACCGTGCTGGCCGTCGCGCTGATCGCGATCGTCCTGCATTCGATTCTCGGCAACCCGCAATGGGGCTGGCCGGTGTTCGCCGAATGGTTCCTGTCGCCGCCGGTGCTGTCGGGGCTCGCGCGCACGCTGGTGCTGACGCTGCTCGGTGCGGTGTTCGGCTTCGTACTCGGCGCGTTCGTCGCGCTGGCCCGGCTGTCGCGCTCGCGGCTGCTGTCGGCGAGCGCGTGGACATTCGTGTGGCTGTTCCGCTCGATTCCGCTGATCGTGCTGCTGCTGATCCTGAACAACCTCGGCTACCTGTACGAGCACGTGCGGCTCGGCGTGCCGTTCACGGACATCGTGTGGTTCGACACGCCGACGACCGATCTCATCAGCCCGTTCCTCGCGGCCGTGCTCGGCCTCACGCTGAACCACGCGGCGTTTTCCGCGGAAGTGATTCGCGGCGGCATTCTCGCGGTCGACCAGGGCCAGCTCGAAGCCGCCGCCGCGCTCGGGCTGCCGCGCGGCCGCCAGACCACGCGGATCGTGCTGCCGCAGGCGATGCGCGCGATCCTGCCGACCGCGTTCAACGACCTGATCTCGCTCGCGAAAGGCACGTCGATGGTGTACGTGCTCGCGATGCCGGAGCTGTTCTATACGGTGCAGGTGATCTATCGCCGCAATCTCGAAGTGATTCCGCTGCTGATGGTCGCGACCGTCTGGTACCTGATCATCCTGACCGTGCTGTCGGCCATCCAGGTGCAGGTCGAGCGGCACTACGCGCGCGGCGCGCTGCGCAACCCGCCGCCGTCTGTCATCACGTTCGCGCTTGCGCGTATCGGCGCGCTGTGGCGCCGTGTCGCGTCCCGTCACGCGGCATCGGTCGCCCAGACTCACGATGATGGCGACGCGGCGAGCGCCGTCGCACCGCGCGCCGGCGGCGAAGTGGCCGTGCATGGCGTCTCGAAGCAGTTCGGCATGCAGCGCGTGCTCGACAACGTGTCGTTCGTCGCGCCGCGCGGCAGCGTGACCGCGATCGTCGGGCCGTCGGGCTCGGGCAAGTCGACGCTGCTGCGCACGATCAACCATCTCGAACGCGTCGACGACGGCTTCATCGACATCGACGGCGAACTGATCGGCTATCGCCGCGACGGCGACGTGCTCTACGAGCTGAAGGAGCGCGACGTGCTGACGCGGCGCACGGCCGTCGGGATGGTGTTCCAGAACTTCAACCTGTTCCCGCACCTGACCGTGCTCGAGAACCTGGTCGAAGCGCCGGTCGCCGTCGGCGGCATCACGCGCGATGCCGCCGAACGCATCGCCCGCACGCTGCTCGCGCGCGTCGGCCTCGCGGACAAGGCCGATGCGTATCCGCGCCAGTTGTCCGGCGGCCAGCAGCAGCGCGTCGCGATCGCGCGGGCGCTCGCGCTGCGCCCGAAGGTGCTGCTGTTCGACGAGCCGACGTCGGCGCTCGATCCCGAACTCGTCAACGAGGTGCTCGACGTGATCAAGGAGCTCGCGCGTTCGGGCACGACGCTCGTGATCGTCACGCACGAAATCGGCTTCGCGCGCGAAGTCGCGGACAACGTGCTGTTCATGGAGCGCGGGCGCATCGTCGAAGCCGGGCCGCCGGCCGTCGTGCTCGATGCGCCGTCGCATCCGCGTACGCGTGCGTTCCTGTCGCGGGTGCTGTGATGCGCGCCGCTCCCGACCTGCGAGGTACCGCACGATGACCGACCGACGCCAGTTCATGACCGCCGCGCTGGTCGCGGCAGCGGGCCTGCCGTGGCGCGCGGCGCACGCGGCCGCCGCGACGGCCGACCTCGATCCGCGCCAGGCCGGCCGGCCGCGCGCGCAACCCGACGACGCGGCGATCCGTGCGGCAGCCGGCTACCGCTGGGTACGCGACGGCGCGTTCACGGTCGCGATTTCACCGCATGCGCCGCCCGTGTCGACCTACGCGACCGACGCGCGCACCGTGGTGGGCGCCGATCCCGACTATGCGCAGCTCGTCGCCGACGCGCTCGGCCGCACGCTGGTGCTGCTGCCGATCGCATGGGCCGACTGGCCGCTCGGGCTGACGTCCGGCAAGTACGACGCAGTGATCTCGAACGTCGGCGTGACCGAGAAGCGCAAGGAAAAATACGATTTCACGACCTACCGGCTCGGGCTGCACGGCTTCTATGTGCGCACCGGCAGCCCGATCGCGAAGCTCGCCGAGCCGAGGGATATCGCGGGCCTGCGCATCATCACCGGCGCGGGGACGAGCCAGGAGCGCATCCTGCTCGAGTGGAACAAGCGCAACGTGGCGCAGGGGCTGAAGCCGGCAGAGCTGCTTTATTTCGACGACGATGCGGCGGCGCGCGTCGCGCTGCTGTCGGGTCGCGCGGATGCGGAGCTGAACCCAAATGCATCGCTCGCGTACGAGGCCGCGCGCACGGGCAAGATCCGCCGCGTCGGCGTCGTCAATGCGGGCTGGCCGGCCAACGCCGACGTGGCGATCGCGACGCGGCGCGGCAGCGGGCTCGCGCCCGCGCTGACGCTCGCGACGAACGCGCTGATCGGCAACGGCCGCTACGGGCAAGCGCTCGCGCGCTGGGGTTTGCAGAGCGAGGCGATCGCGCGTGCGGAGACCAATCCGCCGGGGTTGCCGTCGTTTTGACGGCGTTGAAACGTCGACGCCCCAAATGACATCGCCCCGGCATCCCGTAACGGAAATGCCGGGGCGAATCGCGGAAGTCTCGTACAACGTTGCGCCGCGATGCGTCTACGCCGTCACCGCCGCGTGATACCGGTCGAGTTCCGCAACGTGCGCATGAATCGCCGGAATCAGCTCGCGCCCGTAATCGAGCGCATCGTCCAGCGGATCGAACCCGCGAATCAGGAACGTCGACACACCGAGGCTGTAATACGCGCCGAGCGCCCGCGCGACCTGTTCGGGCGTGCCGACCAGCGCGGTCGAATTCCAGCGCGCGCCGGTCAGGTTCGCGACACCCATCCACAGCCGCTCGTCGAGCACGTCACCCTGCGCGGCGGCCGCCATCAGCCGTTGCGAGCCGGCATTCTGCGGCGCATGGCCGGCAATCGGCTGGCCGTTCGCGAGCCGCGCCGCGCGCACGCGCTCGCGGATCGCCTCGGCCTTCTCCCATGCGGCCGCCTCGGTGTCGGCGACGATCGGCCGGAACGACACGCTGATGCGCGGCGCACGCCCGAATGGCGCGGCGGCCGCCCGCACGCGCGCGATCTGCTCGCGCACCGACGCGAGCGGCTCGCCCCACGTCATGTAGACATCGGCATGCTCGCCCGCGACCGCCAGCGCGGCCGGCGACGATCCGCCGAAATAGATCGGCACGTGCGGCCGCTGTGCGCCCTTGACGAGCGGCGACGCACCGCGCAGCCGGTAGAACGCGCCGTCGTGGTCGACCGGCGCGTCGGCCTGCCAGATCCGCTTCAGCACGTCGAGGTATTCGCCGGTCCGACGATAGCGCGCATCGTGCGGCACGAAATCGCCGTCACGCTGCAGGTCCGCATCGTCGCCGCCCGACACGACGTTCAGCGCGAGCCGGCCGCCGCTGAACACGTCGAGCGTCGCGATCTGCCGCGCGGCGGCCGACGGCACGATCACGCCCGGCCGGTGCGCGAGCAGGATGCGGATGCGTTCGGTCGCGGCGGCCGCGAACGACGCGACGATGAAACCGTCCGCCGCGTTGCTGAAGTGGCCGACCAGGATCTGGTCGAAGCCGGCGGCCTCGTGCGCCTGCGCGAAGCGGCGCACGTAGTCGGGCTGGACGGCCGCGCCGCCCGGTACGTCGACCTCCGCGCCGGGTGTCGCGGTGATCATGCCGATGATGTCGACTGGCATGTCGGGGGGTCCTTCGGGTTATCGATCGGGAATCGTGGCCGGTATGGCCCGCTTACTGGGCGGCAGCCGTCTTCTGCGCAGGCGCCGCGAACGCACCCGCATACGAACGGTCGAGCAGCTTCGACGTGTCGTACGCCGCCGGAATCACGCCGGCCTTGTGCAGGAAGTCGGCCGTGTTCTGCGCGTCCTTCGCGGCCGTCTCGTCGACCGGGCCGACGCGCTGCTTCGCGTTGTTGAGCCAGCGGTATGCGACGTCGGGTTCGAGCTTCGCGCGCTTCGCCCACAGGTCCGCGTACTCGCGCGGATGGTTGTCGACCCACTGGCGCGCGGCAACGACGCGCCGCAGGAAATCGGTGATCTCGGCGCGCTTGCCGGAGGCGGCCTGCTCGTTCGCGGCAACGAAGCTCAGCGCCGGCATCAGCCCCTGCGCGGTCGCCACGGGCCGCGCACCCTGCCGCAACGCGAGCGTGCTGACGAACGGCTCCCACAGCGACACGGCGTCGACCGAACCGTTCGCGAGCGCGTTGGTCGCATCGATCGGCATCAGGTACGCGTACTTGACCGAATCCGCGCGCAAGCCCGCGTGTTCGAGCGCGCGCAGCACGAGCTGCTGGCTCCACGCACCGCGCCATACGGCGATGGTCTTGCCCTGCAGGTCGGCCACGGTGCGCACCGGCGAATCCTTCGGCACGAGGATCGCGACGCCGTCGAGGCTCTGGCGCGACACCGCGACCACCTTCACCGGCGCGCCGCGCGCGGCCAGCGTGAGCAGCGCCGAATCGCCGAGGAAGCCCACGTCGATCGCATTGCCGTTCAGCGATTCGGCAACGGGCGCGGCGGCCTGGAAATGCTTCCACTCGATCGTGTAAGGCAGGTCCTTCAGCACGCCGGACGCCTCCATCGACGCCTGGATGTTGAAGTAGTTCTGTTCACCGACGCGCAGCGTGACGGTGTCCTTGGCCATGCCCGGCTGCGCGGCAAGCGCCAGCAAGAGTGCCGTGACGATTCGACTCAACAACGTGATCTCCCGTAGGGTTGGCGGGCGGCCGCGCGAGGGCGGCGCCCCGTGGTCCGCCGTGCATGGTGGCCGACGGAGCGGATGGAACCGCTGAAGATACGTCGATCTTGATCATGAAACAAACGCAATATTCTTCTATATAAAGATGCAAATGTTTTATGACACGGCGGGCCTCGCCGGATGCCGCCGGTCGCGGTCGCGGGAACCCGGTTCGAACGAATCCTCGACAGATATTTCGCGCACGAAATAAATCCTGGACTATATTTCGCATACGAAATAACTGCCCGAGCGAGGATGGCCATGACCTCCCAACCCATCGAGTTTTCCGCCGCCGACGGCTACGCGCTGCACGGCACGCTGTGGTCGCCGGACGCGCCGCCGCGCGCGCTGGTGCTGATCCATCCGGCAACGGCCGTGCCGGAGCGGCTGTATGCGGGCTTCGCACGCTTCCTGACCGAACGCGGCTTCGCGGCGCTCACCTACAACTATCGCGGCATCGGCGCGTCTCGCCCCGCGCGCCTGCGTGCGTTGAAGGCCCGCATGCGCGACTGGATGGAACTCGACGTGGGCGCCGCGACCGCGTGGGCGCGGCAGGCCTACGACGGTTTGCCGCTGCTGGCGGTCGGGCATAGCGTCGGCGGCCATGCGATCGGGCTGTCCGCCGCGACGCCGCACCTGCGCGCGGCCGTGCTGATCGCCGCGCATGCGGGCAGCACGCGGCTGATCACGCAGGCGGCCGAACGCCTGAAGGTGCGGCTGATCCTGCGTGTGCTCGGTCCGCTGATGTCGGCACTGCTCGGCTACGTGCCCGGCAAGCGGCTCGGGCTCGGCGAGGACATGCCGGCCGGCGTGTTCCGCGAATGGAGCCGCTGGACCGCGCTGCCGAACTATTTCTTCGACGATCCGACGCTCGGCGCCGCCGAACGATACGCGAAGCAGCAGTTGCCGATCCTCGCGCTGGGCTTCGACGACGACCCGTGGGCGAACCCGACTGCGATCGGTCTGCTGGTAAGCTATCTGACCCGCGCGACGGTCGAACGCCGCCAGATCGATCCGCACGCGGCGGGCAGCGGCCCGGTCGGGCACATGGGCTTCTTCCGCAGCCGCCCCGGCACCGTGCTGTGGCCCGACGTGGCCGACTGGCTCGCGCAGGCACTGGACACGCCGCGCGCCGCACGCCGCCCCTCCCTTTCCATTGCAGCCGGGAACCTAGCTTGAGCGAAGACCGACGACTGTTTTTCATGTTGAACATCGGCCAGCGGCGCGTGCAGCGCTGGATCGACCGCAAGGCGGAGACCGAGACGCGCGCGAGCGCCGCGCAGGCCGGCGTATTGTTCTGTCTCGCGAAACAGGACGGCGCGCTGATCGGTGAAGTCGGCGCCGCGCTGCAGCTTGCGCCGTCCGCGATGACGGGGCTCGCCGACCGGATGGCGAAAGCCGGCCTGATCGCGCGCCACGCCGATTCGGACGATGGCCGCGCGACGCGGTTGTACCTCACCGATGAAGGGCACGCCGCGCTCAAGCGTGCGCGCGTGCTGCTGCGCGAACTCAACGGCAAGCTGTGCGACGGGTTCTCCGACGACGAACTCGATGTCGTCGCGCGATGGCTGCATGCGCTGCAGGAGCGGTTTCCGGCGGAGCGCTGAGCAGCACGATCCCGCATCGCCGCCGGCGCTCAACGGCCCCATCGAAAGCGATTCCGATTCGCATTTTCGATTCGATTTTCATGCCGTCTCGACGGCATTTTTTGCGCGTCCGCCGCCCTCTTCCGGCAACGCTTTCCGGCTACGCACTGTTACAAAAAACTGCCTGCCGGGCGGCATTCGAATCGCCTACATTGCAATCCACCTCGACACATTCGTCGCCTGCCCGGGCAAGGCTTCCCGTCCGGCCGACATCGCAGTCACGCCCGACAATCAATGAAAATGAAAAGGAGTCTTAACCGAAGTGCTGGCGGCGTCCAGCGCACGCGGATTGCGATGACCGAAGCGGCATCCTGAACGACACGTATCGGCCCGATGCGCGGCATACGACGCCGCGCGCCGGATCGCGCTGCCGCGTCGTGCCGCCCCATCGCACCCGCACGTCAACGAGGAGCAGTCCATGCGACGCATGATCGTGTCCCACTCGCTTGTCACCCGCCTGTCCGCCGCGATGGCGATGGCCGCCGCGGCCGCGGCGCACGCCGATCCCGTCGTCGTGTCCGGCCCGAGCCCGTTCGTCGCCTGCACCATCGGCGGCCCCGGCACCAACTACGTGAACGCCGAAGTCGAGCCGTGGCTATCGGTCAACCCTGCAAACCCGATGAACATGATCGGCGTGTGGCAGCAGGACCGCTGGTCGAACGGCGGCGCCCACGGGCTCGTCGCCGGCTACACGTTCGACGGCGGCGCGACCTGGGCACGCACGCCGCAGCCGTTCAGCGCATGCGCGCCGGGCGGGCTCAAGTACGAGCGCGCGTCCGATCCGTGGGTCTCGTTCGGGCCGGACGGCACCGCGTACTCGGTGTCGATCTCGTTCAACCAGTCGAACAACAGCAATGCGGTTGCCGCGTCGGTGTCGTCCGACGGCGGACAGACCTGGAGCAGCCCCGCGGTGCTGATCGCGAACGACGAGCCGACGACGCAGTTCTTCAACGACAAGGAATCGGTCACCGCGAACCCGGCGAAGGCCGGCACGGCCTACGCGGTATGGGACCGCCTCGAGCTGCCGAACGGCAACCCTTATGCGAACCTTCACACGAAGGCGTTCCGCGGCCCGACGCTGTTCTCGAAGACGACCGACGGCGGCAAGACGTGGAGCGCCCCGAAAGTGATCGTCAACGTGCCTTCACGCCAGCAGACGATCGGCAACCAGATCGTGGTCGATCCGAGGAACGGCACGCTCTACGATTTCTTCGACCTGATCCAGCCTCCGTTCAGCAAGGCGGCCGGCAAGGTGGCGTTCATCAAGTCGACCGACGACGGCGCAACATGGACGAAACCGCAGGTGATTGCCGGCCTGCAGACGGTCGGCGTCACGGATCCGGTGACCGGCGAACCGGTGCGTACCGGCGACATCATTCCGGAACCCGCGATCGACCCCGCGTCGGGGCAGCTGTACGTCGTGTGGCAGGACAGCCGCTTCAACGGCGGCACATACGACGAGATTGCGGTATCGACGTCGAAGGACGGCGGCGCGACCTGGAGCGCGCCACAACAGTTGAACACGCCGACCGGACGCCCCGCGTTCAATCCGTCGGTGCGCGTCGACAACACGGGGGCCGTGATGGTCACGTACTACGACTTCCGCGACCTGCAGGCCGGCAACACCACGACGCTGCCGACCGGCTTCTGGCGCAAGATCTCGCATGACGGCGGCACGACGTTCGCCGACGAGCGGCGTGTGGGCGGCCCGTTCGACATGAAGCTCGCGCCCAATGCCGAAGGTTTCTTCATCGGCGACTACCAGGGGCTCGACGTGCTTCCGTCGTCGTCGTTCCATCCGTTCTTCGTCCAGACCAACGCGGGCAACCTGACGAACCGCACCGACGTGTTCTTCGCACCATGACGCTTGCATGACCGCCACGCCGCCGCACGACGCGATGCTTCGCGCGGCGGCGCGTGCGTGTTTACGGCATCAATGCATGTCGGTCAGCACGATGCGCCCGTCGACCTTGCCTTCGCGCAGCTTTGCGAACACGTCGTTGATGTTGCCGAGCCGGTCGCGATGGATATGCGCGCGCACCAGGCCATCGGCCGCGAAGTCGAGCGATTCCTGCAGGTCGCGCCGCGTCCCGACGATCGACCCGCGCACGGTGATGCCGTTCAGCACCGTGGAGAAGATCGGCAACGGGAAATCGCCGGGCGGCAAGCCGTTGAGCGCCACCGTGCCGCCGCGCCGCACCATCCCGAGCGCCTGCGCGAACGCGCTGCGCGACACGGCCGTGACGAGCACGCCGTGCGCACCGCCGATCTCCTTCTGGATCACCTTGGCCGGATCGTCGGTCGACGCGTCGATCGTCAGTTCCGCGCCGAGCTGCCGCGCCAGCGCGAGCTTGTCGGGTGAAATGTCGATGGCCGCGACGTGCAGCCCCATTGCGCGCGCATACTGCACGGCCACGTGCCCGAGGCCGCCGATGCCGGAAATCGCGAGCCATTGGCCCGGGCGCGTATCGGTGACGCGAATGCCCTTGTAGACGGTGACACCCGCGCACAGGATCGGCGCGATCTCGTCGAACGCGACCTGCGCGGGCAAATGGCCGACGTAGTCGGGATCGGCCAGCACGTATTCCGCGTAGCTGCCGTTCACCGAATAACCGGTGTTCTGCTGGCCGTGGCACAGCGTTTCCCAGCCCGTGTGGCAGTACTCGCAATGGCCGCAGGCCGTGTAGAGCCAGGGCACGCCCACGCGGTCCCCCTCGCGCACGTGCGTGACGCCCGCACCGACCGCCGCGACGATGCCCACGCCTTCATGCCCCGGAATGAACGGCAACGTCGGCTTGACGGGCCAGTCGCCGTCGGCTGCGTGCAGGTCGGTATGGCATACGCCCGATGCCTTGATGTTGACGAGGATCTGGCCGGGCCCCGGCGTCGGCACGGGCACTTCCTCGATGCGCAGCGGTTCGCCGAATGCGTGCACGACGGCCGCTTTCATGGTTTGGGTCATAGGTCGCTCCTGCCTGGTCGATGAGCGACCCAGTATCCGGCTTCGGAATCGACCGACGTTGATACGTATCAACACGCGGGGCAATGCACGACGATGGCCATCGCTACAAGACGTCGCACCGTTGCGCGACGCTGAATCGCACTGGCCGCTGATTCAGGCGCGGATGTCCGCGTCCGGCGCATCGATCAGCGCAGGGCCGCTTCCGGCGGGCCGCTTCGACGGACACCGAACACCGAACGCGGGCAACACGCACGGGGCCGACGTATCGGCAACGCGTCGGCGCGCGCATCGCATCACCCGGTTCAGGCGATCGTTACGAACACCGCGCAGACAGTTTCCGCTCCCGCCGCCATTTCACCCTTCCGACAGAAACCCGACAGGATCCCGCCATCCGGCTTGGATTTTGAAATGATATAACATATCATTTCGCATGCTCGTCCGCCTGACGCCGTTCCACTTCGGGTGGCCGGGCCTCGCCGAGCCATGTTCCAACGGGTCACTGCGCGTCGCAGACGCAACAATATATCGTATCCAGCCGTGATCCGCATCGCTCGTTATCCGATCCGATTCCAACCGATTCACCGACCATGCGCGACCTCCCTCGTCTACCGCTTCGCCCGCTCTCGTCCCTTTCGCTGATGGTGTTCGCCGCCGTCGCGCACGCGCAGACCGAACCGCCCGCCGCGTCCGGCACGCCGCCGGCCACCACGCTCGCCCCGATCTTCGTGACCGCGAACCCGCTCGGCGACAACGAACTGATCGCGCCGACCGCCCAGCTTTCCGGCGACGCGCTGACGCGCCGCCAGGCCGATTCGCTCGGCGAAACGCTGAACGGGCTGCCCGGCGTGTCGACCACCACCTACGGGCCGATGGTCGGCCGCCCGATCATCCGCGGGATGGATGGCGACCGGATCCGGCTGCTGCAGAACGGCGTCGCGGCGTACGACGCGTCGTCGCTGTCATACGACCATGCGGTGCCGCAGGACCCGCTGTCGATCGAACGCGTCGAGATCGTGCGCGGCCCGGCTGCGCTGCTGTACGGCGGCAATGCGGTGGGCGGCGTCGTCAACACGATCGACAACCGGATTCCGCGCGAAGCGATCGAAGGCGTGACGGGCGCGCTCGACGCGCGCTACGGCGGCGCGAACTCGGTGCGCGCGGGCGCCGCGCAGGTCGAAGGCGGCAACGGTCGCTTCGCGTTCCACGTCGATGCGTTCGACCGCGAGACGAGCAAGCTGCGGATTCCCGGCTACGCGCGCAGCAGCGCACAACGCGCGATCGACGGCCCCGACACGCCGCAGCCGTACGGCAACGTGCCGAACAGCGACGGCCGCGTGCATGGCGGCGCGGTCGGTGCGTCGTACACGTGGGCGGACGGCTTCGCGGGCCTGTCCTACAGCGGCTACGAATCGAACTACGGCTCCGTCGCCGAAAGCGACGTGCGGCTGCGGATGCGCCAGGAGCGCCTCGCGCTCGCGTCCGAGGTGCGCAACCTGAGCGGGCCGTTCACGAAGCTGAAATTCGACTTCGCGTACACCGACTATCGCCACAAGGAAGTCAACAACGGCGAGACGGCGACCACCTTCCGCAACCGCGGCTACGAGGCGCGCATCGAGGCAACGCATCGCAAGATCGGCCCGTTCGAAGGGGCGATCGGCGTGCAGTTCGGCCAGAACACGTTCTCGGCGCTCGGCGACGAATTGCTCGTGCCGTCCACGCGCACGAACAGCGTCGCGCTGTTCGGCCTCGAGGAATGGCAGGTCGTCCCCGCGCTCAAGCTGAGCCTCGGCGGCCGCTTCGAACACGTGAAGGTCGATCCCGATCCGGCCGGCGTCGAGAAATTCGCGGGCGCGCAGCCGCGCGAATTCAACGCGGGCAGCCTGTCGGCCGGCGCCCTGTTCTCGCTGACGCCCGTGTGGTCGGTAGCGGCCAACGTCGCGTACACCGAACGCGCGCCAACCTTCTACGAGCTGTATTCGAACGGCCCGCACGATGCGACCGGCCAGTTCCTGATCGGCAACCCGAACGCGTCGAAGGAAAAGGCGGTGTCGACCGACCTGTCGCTGCGCTACGCGAGCGGCCCGAACCGCGGCAGCGTCGGCGTGTTCTACAACCGCTTCTCGAACTACCTGACCGAGTACAACACGGGCCGCGTGGTGAACGGAGACGACGAGCCGGTCGCGCCCGGTACCGACGGCTCGCTCAACGAGGCGATCTACCGCGGCGTGCGTGCCGAGTTTTACGGCATCGAGCTGGACGGCAAGTGGCGCGCGTTCGCGCGGCACGGCCACACGGTCGACCTGGAACTGACCGCCGACTACACGCATGCGCGCAACGTCGACACGGGCCAGCCGCTGCCGCGCATCGCGCCGCTGCGTGCGACGCTCGCGGCCGACTACGGCTACGGCCCGTTCGGCGCGCGTGCGCAAGTCACGCATGCGTGGTCGCAGCACCGCGTGCCCGACAATGATTTTTCGACGGACGGCTACACGTCGCTCGGCGTGATGCTCACCTACAAGTTCCGCGTCGGCCCGACGCACTGGCTCGCGTACCTGCGCGGCGACAACCTGACGAACCAGGAGATCCGCTACTCGACCTCGGTCGTGCGCGGCTTCGCGCCGCAAGGCGGCCGCAGCGTGATGGCCGGGTTGCGCACCACGTTCTGACCCTCTCATGGTCCGCGGCGCACGCCGCGGGCCTCGTTCCGGCGCGCTCCCCCTGCGCCGCGAATTTCCGTTGATCCGTCATTACCGCTCATTGCGCGGCATTCTCCCGCGACGCGCACCGGTTCCCGTCTCCAATCAAGTCGAAACAAAATCCGATATTCATCCATAAATCGAAACCGATTCATCAGACAATTATTAGCAAAACGACAGTTTCTGTTTCACCCAGCAAAACCGGTTTCGAATTCCACGTATAAACCTTTTAATCACGGGCACTCCGTCAATTCCTGATCAAAATCAGGCGCGCCCATCCGGCAACGATTCCAGCGCTAAAAAAACTAATATCAGGGTTTTCGAAGGGTAAAGAATCATCCCGTATACCCGTTAATGCCGGCACGAGCCCGTATCTGGTCGAACAATAAATCCGATTCGTCAACCACACGCACAGAGGCACACTGTGAAAATCGCCAGAATGAGCATCAGAACAAAACTCCTTGGCGGCTTCGGCCTGCTCGCCGCGATCGTCGTGATCGTGTCGGGCATGGCACTCAAGGCGCTATCCGATACGAACGCCGAGTTTTCCCGCTACATGAACGGCATCAATGCGCGGGCGACCGTTTCCGCGCAAATCCGTACCGCGGTCGACCGGCGCGCGATCGCCGCGCGCAACCTCGTGCTCGCGACCAAACCGTCCGACGTCGAGCTCGAACTGGCCGAGGTGAACCAGGCGCACAAGGACGTGCAGGATCGCCTCGCGAAGCTCAAGGACATGATGGCGAACGCGACGGACACCTCCGACCGCGCGCGCGAACTGGTGGCCGACATCGTGCGCATCGAAGCCAGCTACGGGCCCGTCGCGCTGCGCATCGTCGGGCTCGCGCAGGCCGGCAAGAAGGACGAGGCGATCGCCGACATCGACGACAACTGCCGCCCGCTGCTCGCGCAACTGGTGCGCGCAACCGATGCATATGCAACCTATACGCATGAGCGCGAACTCGCGATCGCGCAGCAATTCGCGGATCGCTATGCGATGGAGCGCAACCTGCTGGCCGGCATCTGCCTGATCGCGGTCGTGGTCGCGGCATGCGGCGGCCTGTGGCTGACGCGCAAGATCACGGCGCCGATCGGCTCGGCCGTGGACGTCGCGCGCACGGTCGCGAACGGCGATCTCGGCAGCCGCATCAACGTGAGCGGCAACGACGAGACGCGCGATCTGCTCGAAGCGTTGCGAACGATGAACGAGCGGCTGATCGGCATCGTCGGCCGCGTGCGCGATTCGTCGAACAGCATCGCGCATGCGGTCAGCGAGATCGCGTCGGGCAACCTCGACCTGAGCCAGCGCACCGAGGAACAGGCCGCGTCGCTGCAGGAAACCGCCGCGACGATGGAGGAATTCACGTCGACGGTGCGCCTGAACGCGGAGAACGCGCAACAGGCCAGCTCGCTCGCCGCGAACGCATCGGACGTCGCGCAGCGCGGCAGCTCGGTGGTCGGCCGCGTGGTCGACACGATGACGGAGATCGGCCACAGCTCGTCGAAGATCGCGGACATCACGGGCATCATCGAAGGCATCGCGTTCCAGACCAACATCCTCGCGCTGAACGCGGCCGTCGAAGCCGCGCGTGCGGGCGAACAGGGCCGCGGCTTCGCGGTGGTCGCGAGCGAAGTGCGCAGCCTCGCGCAACGTTCGTCGACAGCGGCGAAGGAGATCAAGGAACTGATTTCCGCGTCGGTGCAGACGATCCGCGACGGCTCCGAGCTCGCGGGCGAAGCCGGCAAGACGATGTCGGACGTCACGCAGGCCGTCGCGCGCGTGACGGACATCATGGGCGAGATCGCGGCCGCGTCGGCCGAGCAGAGCCGCGGCATCGACCAGGTGAACCTGACGATCACGCAGATGGACGAGACGACCCAGCAGAACGCGGCGCTCGTCGAGCAGGCCGCGGCCGCATCGAAGTCGCTCGAGGCGCAAGGCCGCGAGCTGTCCGAAACGGTTGCCGCGTTCCGGATGCCGTCCGGCACGCACGTGGCGTCGCCCGGCGCGTACACGCAAGCGCCCGCCGCGCATCACTGGCAGCCGGCCGCTGCGTAACCGCGTAACCGCGTAACCGATACCGCAAGGAGACGACGATGCGCCCGCTGTTGCGCCGGTCCGCCTGTGTCACGCTTGCGCGCACCGCGCGAAGCGCGGCCGCACGCGGCACGCGCAACCGCTGCGCATCGTCACCGTCCGGCGCGGCCGGTTCGCATCCGCGACGTCGCGCTTCGCCGATTCGCGCCGCGCGTTCGCGGCACGCGTGCGTGTAACGCGCACACCCGCGCAATCGCATCGCCGGCGCTCGTTTCGACCGACCGGCGCGGCATCGTGCGCGTGCCCGGCCATGCACGCCACAACGCACGATTGCGTGCGATACGCTCTCCTCCACATCGTAGGGCGCACGCTACGTTTGCAGCGGTGCGCAATTTTCGATCCCGCCCGCGGTTCGCACGTCGCCATACCGGCGACATGGAGATCACGCTGCATCCGCACGTGCGTCGCTCTCCGATGCAGACTTTTAAAACGACCGAATGACGAGTATGCTTAAAAAAGCACTCCCCGTTCGGACGGCGAATCGCGTGCCCTGACTCCCGTCCGATCGCATTGCGGCCTCATCGCTCTGCGCGTATCGCGCGTCGATGGCGGCGTCTGCTTCCCGCGCCACGGCCGCACGAACCTTTCCCTCAACAAACGTCAGGAGAGCTGGTGAGCCGACTCGTCGTCGTATCCAATCGCATTGCAGATCCCCGTAAAGCCGCGGCCGGCGGGCTCGCCGTCGCCGTGAAGGACAGCCTGCAGGAATCCGGCGGCGTCTGGTTCGGCTGGAGCGGGAGGCTACGCGGCGGCGACGACCAGCCTGCGCACGGCGACGAAGTGCAGATCCAGAACGTCGGCGGCATCCAGCTCGCGACGATCGATCTCGACCCGCAGGATTACGACGCGTACTACCTCGGTTATTCGAACAACGTGCTGTGGCCGGTGTTTCACTACCGGCTCGATCTCGCGCAGTTCGATCGCCGCTTCGCCGACGGCTACCGGCGCGTGAACCAGCTGTTCGCGCGCAAGCTGCGCACGCTGCTGCGGCCCGACGACACCATCTGGGTCCACGACTACCAGCTGATTCCGCTCGCCGCCGAGTTGCGCGCGATGGGCTGCAGGAATCCGATCGGCTTCTTCCTGCACATTCCGATGCCGCCGCCGCCGATCATGGCCGCGATTCCGGAGCACGAATGGCTGATGCGTTCGCTGTTCGCCTACGATCTCGTCGGCTTCCAGACCGAGTCGGACCTGCTTCACTTCGAGCATTACGTCGAAGCGGAAGCCGGCGCCGCGCGGCTGCCCGACGGCCGCCTGCGCGCGTTCGGCCGCACGCTGTCGGCCGGCGCATTCCCGATCGGCATCAACGTCGACGAGTTCGAATCGCTCGCGCGCGATCGCGACGGCCTCGACATGTTCGACCGGATGCGCGACGAGTACTCGCGCCGCCAGTTGCTGGTCGGCGTCGACCGGCTCGACTACACGAAGGGGCTGCCGCAGCGCGTCAATGCATTCCGCCAGTTGCTCGAGCAATATCCGGAGAACCGCAACCGCGCGACGCTGATCCAGATCGCCGCGCCGAGCCGCGAGGATCTCGGCGCGTACGACGACCTGCGGCGCGAGATGGACAGCCTGTGCGGCGCGATCAACGGCGACTACGGCGAACTCGAATGGATGCCGATGCGCTACATTCACCGCACCGTCGCGCGCAAGCGCTTGCCGGGCCTCTACCGCGCGAGCCGCGTCGCGCTCGTCACGCCACTGCGTGACGGGATGAACCTCGTCGCGAAGGAGTTTCTCGCCGCACAGGATGCCGCCGATCCGGGCGTGCTCGTGCTGTCGCGTTTCGCCGGAGCGGCCGAGCAGCTGAAGTCGGCACTGCTCGTCAATCCGTATGACACGCAAGGCACCGCACAGGCGATCCAGCGCGCGCTCGCGATGCCGCTCGAAGAACGCCGCCAGCGTCACGCGGCATTGATGGCGATCGTGCGCGCGACCGACGTGCACTGGTGGCGCACGCGCTTTCTCGACGCGCTCACCGAGGCGGCCGAAGTCGCAGCAGCGACCGAATCCTGACCTGCGCTCACGCGTTCGTCATCGCGTATTCGAACGCCGCACCGTTCACGTCGCACAGGTCCACCGAAACCGGAATGCCTTCGCGCAGGCTCTCCGTCAGTACGCAATACGCATCGAACTGATCGAGCACGCGCGTCGCGGCTGCGAGATCGGCCCATGTCTTGCCGATCGACAGCCGTACCGACATCGCGCCCACGCGCACCCTGCCCGCTTCGTTCTGCACCATGTCGACGTCGATATGCGCGGCGATCGGCTGCGGATCCACATGCTGCTTTTCCAGCGCGAACAGCAGGCTCGCCGCAAGACACGTCGCAACGGACGCGGCCAGTAACCGGATCGGGTTCGGCCCGCGTCCGTCGCCGAGCGGCGGCGGTTCGTCGGTAAGCACCGGCGCCAGCGTCGTGCCGGCAAATGCGACTTCGAAACAGAAACGCGCCTGCTGCGCGACATCGACCGATACGTGCGCCTCGCTCATGGCGACTCCGTGGAGATCAACGGGGAAAGGAATGCCGGCACGCAGTCGCTTCGACGCGCGCCGCTCGCAGGTTCGCGGCACCTTCAGCGCTCGGGTTCGCGTGGCGGCCCGTACGCGACGAAATCGCGCTCGACCGCGGACGCCTGCTCCGTCTCGACCGTGCCGTCGCGTGCGCCGGCTGCGTCGTCCGGCGCCATCGTGCTGGCGGATGGCGGTTCGACGCGCCCGTCGATCAGCGCCTGCAGCGCGTCGCGTTCGAGCACCTCGCATTGCAGCAGCCGGCGCGCGATGCGTTCGAGCACATCGCGGCGTTCGCCGAGCGTCGTCGCGACTCTTGCATGGGCGTCGGCCAGCAGCGTGCGCACCTCGTCGTCGATCATCCGCGCGGTGTGCTCGCTGCAGCGCCCGTCGCCCCCATGCCACGCGCCCGGCATGCCCTGGCGCGCATCGCCGTCGTCGAACGTCGCGAGCCCGATCTTCTCGCTCATCCCGTACTGCATGACCATGTGGCGCGCCATCGCGGTCGCGCGTTCGAGATCGTTCTGCGCGCCCGTCGACACGTCGCCGAACACGAGCTCCTCGGCAACGCGCCCGCCGAGCAGGGCATCGATCCGGTCGAGCAGTTCGCTTCGGCGCAGCACGTAGCGATCCTCGGTCGGTACCTGCTGCGTATAGCCGAGCGCCGCGACACCGCGCGGAATGATCGACACTTTCTTCACCGGATCGCAATGCGTGCGGCTTTCCGCGACGAGCGCATGGCCGGCCTCGTGATACGCGATGGTCAGCTTCTCCTGTGCGTTCATCACGCGGCTCTTGCGCTCGAGGCCCGTCAACGCGCGGTCGATCGCCTCGTCGAAATCGGCCATGCCGATTGCCGGCTTGCCGAGTTCGGCCGCATGCAGCGCCGCCTCGTTGACGACGTTCGCGAGATCCGCGCCGACGAAGCCCGGCGTGCGCGATGCAAGTTCGCCGAGATCGACGTCGGCCGCGAGTTTCACGCGCTTCACGTGCACGCCGAGGATCTGCCTTCGGCCATTCACGTCGGGGCGGTCGATCGCGATGTGACGGTCGAACCGTCCCGGCCGCATCAGCGCGGGATCGAGGATCTCGGGCCGGTTCGTCGCGGCCATGATGATCACGCCGGAGCCGGCCTGGAAGCCGTCCATCTCGACGAGCAACTGATTGAGCGTCTGCTCGCGTTCGTCGTTGCCCGACATCGGGCCGACGCCGCGCACCTTGCCGAGCGCATCGAGCTCGTCGACGAACACGATGCACGGCGCCTTCTGCTGCGCCTGCTCGAACAGGTCGCGCACGCGCGCCGCGCCCACGCCGACGAACATCTCGACGAACGCCGAGCCGCTGATCGAGAAGAACGGCACGGCCGCCTCGCCGGCCACCGCGCGCGCGAGCAGCGTCTTGCCCGTGCCCGGTGCGCCGACCACCAGCACGCCCTTCGGGATCTTGCCGCCGAGCCGCTGGTAGCGTTCCGGATTGCGCAGGAATGCGACGAGTTGCTGAAGTTCGGCCTTCGCTTCGTCGATGCCGGCGATATCGTCGAACGTGATGCCGGTTTCCTGCTGCACGTACACCCGCGCGCGGCTCTTGCCCATCCCGGTGAAATCCTGCAGCCCGCCGCGCCTGCGCAGCATCATGTTCCAGATGAACACGAACAGCACGAGCGGCAGCAGCCACGACGCAAGCGATGCGATCCAGCTCGTGTCGGGCGCACCGTGATAGCGGATGCCGGCGGCGGTCAGCGCGTCGGTCAGGTGCTCGTCGGCCACGCGACTGGTCGTGAAGCGCCACGGCGCACCGGCCTCCCGCACGGCCGCGGCTTCGGACGCCGGCAGCATCGTGCCCGCCTGCGGCATCTTCAACGTGCCCGAGATCGATACGGGGCCGACTTCGAGATCGTCGACGAGCCGTGCGGCGACGAGCTGGTGGAAATCGCTGTACGCAATCGGCGCCGACGTCGGATGCAGCATCAGCAACTGCGCGGCGAACAGCACGAAGAAGCCCGCCGCGATCAGCAATCCCGGGTAGTCGAATTTCCTGTCCATGGCATCGGGCCGGACGTGCGCGCTACGCTTGCGTTGCGCGACACGGCGGACGTGTGCGGGCACGCGCGCAGCCGGCGCGCACCATCGGCGGCCATGCGGAAGCGGCATTCATGCGTGCCATCGTCGCCTCGCTTCATCGCGTCGTTCGTCGCATCAACGGCACCGCGACGGCGCCGTGGGCCGGCGCCGCCGGGCAATCCTCGCCCGGGCGGCACGCTGCGACGCGCCGCCCCTGAATCCAGTCTAGCTCGCGCGCAGGCGTCGCGCATCGCCCGACGCGCAACACCAATCGTCCGACAAACACCTTTCATCCGCCCTCGGTGCCGCGTTATAGTCGCGTTCGTGACATTTTCGTGACAGATGCATCGCACCGGCCCATACGTGACACGGGCCGTTGCGTTCCATCGCGCGGCGCGGCAGCCTGTGCGACGCCGCCGCGCATCACGCCCCCGTCCACCCGCCCATTCGAGGAACCCACGACGTGAACGACACGCCCGATCGCCCCGACGACCTTCCCGCCGATCCCGACCGCCGCCGCATGCTCGGCGGCCTCGCCGCGCTCGGTGCGGGTGTCGCGCTCAGCGGCTGTGAAACCACGGCGGGCAGCGCACCGCGTTCGGCCGCCGACCTGCGCATCGACGAAGCGCTGCGCCAGCGCGTGCGGCACATCGTCGTGATCTATGCGGAAAACCGCAGCTTCGCGAACCTGTACGGCGATTTTCCGGGCGTGCGCCATCCGCTGAGCGAGGTGCGGCCCGAACATGCGCAGCAGCTCGATCGCGACGGCAAGACGCCGCTGCCCGTGCTGCCGAAGATCTGGGGCGGGCTCGTGCCGCAGGCGCAGGAAGTGGACGGCAAGCGCTACGCGATCGCCGAGCGCGACATCGACAAGCTGCCGAACGCGCCGTTCCTGATCAAGGACGCGCAGGGCAACCCGCTGCCGAACGGCGTGATCACGCGCGACCTGTGGCACCGCTTCTACCAGAACCAGATGCAGATCGCGGCCGGCCGCAACAACCAGTTCGCCGCGTGGGCCGATTCGGGCGGCCTCGTGATGGGCCACTACCGCAATTCGGCCGACACGCTGCGGCTGTGGAATCTCGCGCGGCAATACACGCTGTGCGACAACTTCTTCATGGCGGCCTTCGGCGGGTCGTGGATGAACCACATGTTCCTGATCTCCGCGCAGCCGCCGCTGTATCCGGATGCGCACAAGCATCCGCACGCGGCGAAACTGCTGTCGAAGGTCGAAGGCGACGATCCGGCCGGTACGCGCCTGAAGCTCGCCGACCATTCGCCCGCGTCCGCGCTCGACGGCCCGCCGAAGTTCGTGGCCGACGGCCCGCTCACCCCGGACGGCTACGGCGTGAACACGATGGCGCCGCCGTACCAGCCGAGCTACGTGCCGCCGCCCGATCCGGGCAACGCCGCATATGCGGATCCGGCCGACCATCGCGTGATGCCGCCGCAAGGCCATGCGACGATCGGCGACCGCCTGTCGGAAAAGAACGTCGACTGGGCGTGGTACAGCGGCGCATGGCAGTACGCGCTCGAGCACCGCGATACGGGCGCCGTGCCCGATTTCCAGTACCACCACCAGCCGTTCAACTATTTCGCGAACTACGCGCCGGGCACCGAGGCGCGCAGCAAGCACCTGCGCGACGCGGGGCTCGGCGACGAGCCGTCGACCAACCACTTCATCGCCGACATCGACGCGGGCCGCCTGCCGGCCGTCACGTTCTACAAGCCGCAGGGCAACCTGAACATGCACGCGGGCTACGCGGACATCGAATCGGGCGACCGTCACATCGCGACCGTGATCGACCATATCCGGCGCGGGCCGCAATGGGACAACACCGTGATCGTGATGACGCACGACGAGAACGGCGGCTGGTGGGATCACGTCGCGCCGCCGGAAGGCGACCGCTGGGGCCCCGGTTCGCGGATTCCCGCGCTCGTGATCTCGCCGTTCGCGAAGAAGGGGTTCGTCGATCACACGCTGTACGACACGAACTCGATCCTGCGCTTCATCAGCCGCGTGCACGGCCTCGCGCCGCTCGACGGCGTGGTCGCGCGCAACAAGGCGTTCGCCGCGCGCGGCGCGACGCCGCCGGGTGATCTGACGAATGCGCTCGATCTCGGCTAAGCGCCGACCGGCCTGACCGGTTGGCCGCCTGGCCGCTTGAAACGACGACGCCCCGGGCAATGCGGTTGCCCGGGGCGTCGTTCATTTCCGGCCTGAAAACGCTACGCGGCGCGGCGCACCGCATCGCCCCCCGCTTGCGCGGCGTGACGCCCGGCCTGCCGCCCGAAGAACGTCGCGTCGGCCAGCGACAGCCCCGAGCTGTACCCGGCGCCCCAGCGCGGCAACCCGCAGGTCGTGCGGCCCGCCGCATAGAGCCCCGGCACCGGCGCGCGTGATGCATCGACCACCTGCCCGGTCGGCAGCGTGTCGAGCCCGCCGAGCGTGAAGTGCGGATAGAACGCGTAGTCGATCCGGCAATCGAGCGCGACGAACGGCGGCTCGATCAGCGGCTGCAGCCACTTCCTCGCCTTGTGGAACAACGGATCGGTGCCTTCGGCCGCATGGCGGTTGTAGACGTCGACGGTCGCCGTCAGCGTGCCGGCCGGCATCTGCAGGTCGCGTTCGACTTCCTCCCACGTTTCGCCCGCCGCCGCGATGCCGATCCGCGCGATCGCAGGCGGCTCCTGGTAGGTGGCCTGGTCGACGAGCAGGTAGATCCGGTCGTCGGCCTGGTGAAACGCGTGATGGCCCGTGCGGCCGTGATAGCCGTCCTCGTTGATGAAGCGCTGGCCGCGTGCGTTCACGAAAATGCCCTTGATCAGCGATTCGGGCGCGTAGAACGGCAGGCTCACGAAGCCCTGATCCATGTGAATCGCCGCGCCCCCCGCGCTCTGGCCGAGCAGGATGCCCGAGCCGTCGTCGCCGGGGCTGCCGATCGGTTCGTCCGAGCGCAGGAACTGCGGCGCATGCCGGCGCACCATGTCGCGGTTCATCGCGAAGCCGCCCGCGCACAGGATCACCGCGCGACGCGCGCGGACGAACGCCGTCTCGCCATAGGCGCGCAGCACGACGCCGCGCACCGCGCCGCCGTCATCCACGACCAGCGCGAGCGCACGCGTGTCGTAGCGCGTCGCGACACCGAGCGCCGCCACGCGTTCGGCCAGCACGCGCATCAACATCTGTCCGCCGCCCCAGCCCGGCCATTGCGGGGTGTGCCCGCGCGGGCACGGCTTCGCGGCCTCGCTGAACGGCCAGGCTTCCTCGCTGCCCGACCAGATCAGGCAATCGTCGGTTTCCGGTTCGACGATCCGCTCGGCGACGAACGTGTTCTTGTACGTGAGGCCCTGCGCGACGAGCCAGTCGTGGTGCGCCAGGCTTTCGTTCGCGTAGAGGCGCACCTTCGACTCGTCGGCGTCGCGGCCGCCGGCCAGCATCAGGTAGCGGTACAGATCCTCGGTGTCGTCGGTGAAGCCGGCCTGCCGCTGGGCGGGCGTGCCGCCGCTGCCGCCGAGGTAGATCTCGCCGCCCGACAGCGCGCTCGTGCCGCCGTAGCTCGACGCGCGCTCGACGATCAGCGTGTCGGCGCCGGCGCTCGCGGCTTCGATCGCCGCGCACGCGCCGGCCGCACCGAAGCCGACGATCACGACGTCGTGTTCGGCATCCCAGCGATGCACGTCGCGGGTGTTCAGGGGATGAGTCAGGGAATGGTCGGATGACATGAGGAATGGGTCAGCGTTTGGGAATGCTGCGGTAAGCGGCGGACGTGGCGAAGGCCTGATGCGGCCGTCGCCGCGATGCCTCGTTGCCGAGACGGACGTGCAACGTGGCGCGTGCAAGACGCCCACCGTCTCATGTCCCCGAACCGCGTGAAGCGGGACCGGCGCGCGCCGATTCAGCCGTGGTCGTACGGGACGGCGTCCGTGCGCCAGCGCGCCGCCACGGCTTCCGCGCTGCGCGGCGCGCGGCCGCGCCGGCGTCACATGCCGCGCATCGCGGCGAAACCGAAGTGCGACGGATCGATCGGTACACAACCTGCCGGCAAACCGTTCGCGTCGACCGAGCGGCATTGCAGGATGCCGGCTGCATACGGCGGCGACGGGACCTGGTCGGCACCGTATCGCGCCATCGCCATGGCAGCGACCGTGCCTATCGCCAATACGCACAGCTTGCGAGTCGTCAGTCTCATGATCGTCGTCTCCTCCGGTTGTCCGCTGGTGCGGTTCGTGTCCGGCTGGCATCGCATGCGCCACCGGATGACTGCACGGTAGCCAGCGCCCGGCCGTCGGCCATCGTCCGTTTCGACTAGGGGCAAACGCTGAGCGGACGATGCGCGGCCTGCGGCATCGCAACATCGCGCGCCACGGCTTCGCCTGCATGAAGGAAACGCGGCACGTCGCGCGCCTGCCGCGGCCGGCCGCACGAATCGTCAGACACATGCCGCGCACCGGTCGCTGCGCCGCACCATCCACACACCCTGATGCCACTTGCGGCGGCCCGCCCCGGTGTTTTCCCCGACCCTCGCCCTGCTCCGTATGGACGATGAATCCCGGCCTGCCCGGTGCGAACCTGCGCGTCGACGTCGCATTGCCGCCGCGTCGGCCCGCGTTGCGCGGCCAACGCGTTCCGTTCTTCCACGGGAGCCCACGCATGACCGATTCCAATCCTCGCCACGCGCTGTACGAACTTGCGTGCCGCTACGCGCAAGCCGTCGACCGGCGCGACTGGCCACGACTCACCGCACTCTTCACCCGCGATGCCACCCTGGCCGGCCCCGGCTTTCGCTTCGACGACCGCGACGCGATCGTCGCCGGCATGCGCGTGATCGAGCGCTACGAAGCGACCCAGCATCACGTGCACAACCAGCTCGTCACGCTCGACGGCAGCGAGGCCGATGTCGAGACCTACGGCGTCGCCTGCCACGTCTACGTGCGTGACGCCGTGAAGCGCAAGCTCGACTGGGGGCTGCGCTATCGCGATCGCTGCGTGTTCGACGACGGCACGTGGCGCTTCGCCGCGCGCACGCTGCACGTCGACTGGGCGCAAGACCTGCCGCTGGAGGGCTGAGCGATGCACACCCCTGCTCCCCTCGCCGGCCGCACCGCGCTCGTGACAGGTGGCGCCGGCGGCATCGGCGCGGCCTGCGCGCATGCGCTGGTCGCAGACGGCGCGGCCGTCGTGCTAATGGGCCGCCGCCGCGATGCGCTCGAACGCACGCAGCAGCAACTGACCGACGCCGTGCCCGGCAGCCGCGTCGCGATCCATGCGGGCGACGCCTGCGACGAAGGCGACCTGCAGGCCGCGCTCGACTGCGCGTGGGCGATCGACCATCGCCTCGACATCGTCGTGCCGACGGTCGGCGGAGCGGGCTTCCGGCCGCTGCTGCTGCACGACGCCGACACCTTCCGCGCGGAAATCGACCTGAACCTGCACAGCGCGTTCGCCGCGATCCGTCATGCCGCGCCGCGGCTCGCTGAAAGCGGCGGCGGCGCGATCGTCTGCATTTCGTCGACGGCCGCGCAGATCAATTTCCGCTGGCTGTCCGCGTACTGCACCGCGAAGGCCGCGCTCGAAGCGCTCGTGCGCGGCGCGGCCGAGGAACTGGCCGGCGCGCAGATCCGCGTGAACGCAGTGCGCCCGGGCCTCACGCGCTCCGAAGCCACCGCGCCGATGTTCGACAACCGCGCGCTCGTCGCCGGCTTTCTCGAACAGATCCCGCTCGGCACGCTCGGCGAACCCGAAGCGATCGCGCATGCGGTGCGCTATCTCGCCGGCCCCGAGTCGGGCTGGGTGACCGGCCAGAGCTTCGCGGTCGATGGCGGCCATGAGCTGCGCGCCAACCCGCGCGTCGACGACACGATCGCGCAGATCTACGGCGCGGCCGCGCTCGATGCGATCAAGGCCGGCCGCGCGCCGGGCGCCGCATGAGCGCCGTCCTTCTTTCAACGTCAACGGAATCCGACCGACCATGAATCGAGTCGCAAACAAGGTCGCGCTGGTCACCGGCGCGGCAAGCGGCGTCGGCCGCGCGGATGCACTGCTGCTCGCCGCCGAAGGCGCACGTGTCGTACTGACCGACATCGACGAGGACGCGGGTCGTGCGCTCGCCCGCGAGATCGGCGACGCGGCGCTGTTCGTCCGTCACGACATCGCCGACGAAGCCGGTTGGCAGCACGCGATCGCATCGACGCTCGAGCGCTTCGGCCGTCTCGACGTGCTCGTCAACAACGCGGCGATCTGCCCGGTCGGCTCGATCGAGGACACGAGCCTCGACACGTGGCGGCGCGTGATGCGCACCAATGCCGACGGCTATTTCCTCGGCTGCAAGTACGCGATCGGCGCGATGAAGGGCAACGACACGCCGGGGTCGATCGTGATGATGTCGTCGGTCGCCGCGCTCGGCGGGCTGCCGATGATGTGCGCGTACACCGGGTCGAAAGGCGCGGTGACGGCGCTCGCGCGCAGCGTCGCCGTGCACTGCAAGCGCAGCGGCTACCGGATCCGCTGCAACTCGATCCATCCGGACGGCATCTGGACGCCGATGACGCAGGCGCTGATGCCCGATCTCGACCCGGCCGCGCTCGGCATCGGCAGCGATCCGATGGCGCGCATGTGCGACCCGCAGGACGTCGCGAATCTCGTGCTGTTTCTCGCGTCCGACGAATCGCGCTTCGTGAACGGTGCGGAGCTGCGGATCGACAACGCGCAACTGGTGTCGTCGCTGTGACGCGACTCACTGCTTTCCCGTTCAAAGGAGTCCATCGATGATTTCATTCACCGGCAAGACCGTGCTGGTCACCGGCGGCGGCGCGGGCATCGGCCGTGCGTGCGCGCAAGCGTTCGGCGCGGCCGGCGCGCGCGTCGCGGTGGCCGAGATCGATCCGGCCCGCGCGCAGGACGTGCGCCACGCACTCGAAGCGGCGGGCGTCGATGCGCTCGTCGGCACCGTGGACGTCACGCGCCGCGACGAGGTCGACGCATTCGCGCGAACCGTCGACGCACGCTTCGGCGGCCTCGACGTGCTCGTCAACAATGTGGGCGATTTCCTGCAGATCGCGAAACCGTTCGACGACTGCACCGACGACGACATCGCACGGCTGTTCGACGTGAACCTGCGCCAGGTGTTCATCGTCACGCGCGCGATGCTGCCGTTGCTGCGCAAGCGCGGCGCGGGCAGCAGCATCGTCGGCGTGTCGTCGATCGAAGGCTTTCGCGCGATTCCGAACTGCACCGTGTACGCGTCGTTCAAGGCCGCGCTGACCGGCTTCACGAAGAGCCTTTCCGTCGAACTCGGGCCGGCCGGCATTCGCGTGAACCAGATCGCCCCCGAAACCACCGAGACGCCGCAGGTGCCCGTCAGCGCGATGGTCGCGGCCGAGCATCACGGGCACATCCCGCGCTGGATCCCGCTCGGGCGCTTCGGCGTGGCCGGCGATATCGCGGGCGCCGCGCTGTTCCTCGCGAGCCCGCTCGCCGCGTGGATCACCGGCACGACGCTGCATGTCGACGGCGGCGCGCTCGCGGCGGCCGGCTGGTATCGCGACCCGAACGGCTTCTGGACCAACCTGCCCGTCGTCACGGGCAACGGCTTCAACTTCTGAGCGGCACCGCTCGCCTGTTCCTCGCCTGTACCTTTCACGCGGCGCGGTTGCGCCGCTAACGGAGACTTCATGAAGATCCTGATCGTCGGCGGCACCGGCCTCATCGGCGGCCATGTCGCGCTGCACCTGCACGCGCAGGGCAACCATGTCACGCTCGCCGCGCGCAAACCGCCCGCGCCCGGCAGCGCACTCGTCCGGTTCGACGTGCTGCTGCGCGACTACGTGGCCGGCAACTTCACGCGCGACGATCTCGCGCCGTTCGACGCGGTCGTGTTCGCAGCGGGCAACGACATCCGCCACCTGCCGCCCGGCACCGACGAAGGCGCGCACTGGGAACGCGCGAACGTCGACGCAGTGCCGCGCTTCTTCGCGCTTGCGCGCGACGCGGGCGTGAAGCGCGCGGTGCTGGTCGGCAGCTTCTATCCGCAGGTCGCGCCGGCGCTCGTCGACACGGTGCCGTACGTGCGCTCGCGCCATCTCGCCGACGAACGCGTGCGTGCGCTCGCGACGCCGTCGTTCGCCGTGTGCAGCGTCAACGCGCCGTTCGTCGTCGGATCGGTGCCGGGGCTGCGCAACGAGATGTTCGCGGCGTACACCAACTATGCGCAGGGCCGGTTCGCGGGGCTGCCCGTATTCGGGCCGGCCGGCGGCAGCAACTTCATCTCGACGCAATCGCTGTCGGAAGCGATCTGGGGCGCACTGCAGCGCGGCGAAGCGGGCAAGGCCTACCTCGTCGGCGACGAGAACCTCAGCTTCGCCGATTACTTCGCGGCCTTCTTCCGCGCGGCCGGCAATCCGCAGGACGTGCCGTCGCTCGACCAGGAGCATCCGCTGCTGCCCGACATGGCGATCTACACGGGGCGCGGCAACGTCGTGTCGTATGAACCCGATCCGGCCGACAGCGCGCTGCTGCGCTACCGGCGCGGCGACGTGCAGCGCGCGGTGGACGAAGTCGTCGCGCATTGCCGCGCGCAGTAAGCGAACGGCGCGTGTGCCGCGCCGATGCAGAAACGTCCCGCCGCCGGCGATGCATGCCGGCGGCGGGACGTCGGGTACGACGTGTCGATGCGGGCCGTCAGGCGCCGATGCGCTGCTCGATCTTCTTCATCGTGTCGGTCATTTCGGCCGGCAGCCGCAGCTTCAGCGTATCGAACAGCGCCGCGTGCAGCTTCAGTTCCTCGCGCCATTCATCGGCGTTCATCGCCGTCACAGCATCGAACTGCTCGCGCGTGAAATCGAGCCCGTCCCAGTGCAGGTCCTCATACGCGGGCGACACGCCGAACGCATGCTCGCCGCCACCGCCCGTGCCTTCGAGACGATCTAGCATCCACTTCAGCACGCGCATGTTCTCGCCGAAGCCCGGCCACACGAACTTGCCGTTCGCATCCTTGCGGAACCAGTTCACGCAGTAGATCTTCGGCAGTTTCGCGCCCGCGCCTTCGAGCTGCTTGCCGAGTGTCAGCCAGTGCGCGAAATAATCGCTGACGTTGTAGCCGCAGAACGGCAGCATCGCGAACGGATCGCGGCGCACGATGCCCTGCTGGCCGACTGCCGCAGCGGTGGTTTCCGAACCCATCGTCGCGGCCATGTACACGCCTTCGACCCAGTCGCGCGCCTCGGTCACGAGCGGCACGGTCGTCGAACGGCGGCCGCCGAAGATGAATGCGTCGATCGGCACGCCGGCCGGATTCTCCCAATCGTCGTCGATCGACGGGCACTGTGCGGCCGGCGCCGTGAAGCGCGAATTCGGATGCGCGGCCTTGCGGCCCGTTTCCTTGCCGATTTCCGGCGTCCACGGGTTGCCCTGCCAGTCGGTCAGCTTCGCGGGCGGCGTGTCGGTCAGACCTTCCCACCACACGTCGCCGTCTTCCGTCAGCGCGACGTTCGTGAAGATCACGTTTTCTGTGAGCGTCGAGATCGCGTTCGGGTTGGTCTTCACGCCGGTGCCCGGTGCAACGCCGAAGAAACCGGCTTCCGGATTGATCGCATAGAGTCGGCCATCGCGGCCCGGCTTCAGCCACGCGATGTCGTCGCCGATCGTCGTGACCTTCCAGCCTTTGAAGCCCTGCGGCGGAATCAGCATCGCGAAGTTGGTCTTGCCGCACGCGGACGGGAACGCCGCCGCGACGTGATATTTCTTGCCGGCCGGTGACGTCACGCCGAGGATCAGCATGTGTTCGGCGAGCCAGCCCTGGTCGCGGCCCATCGTCGACGCGATACGCAGCGCGAAACACTTCTTGCCGAGCAGCGCGTTGCCGCCGTAGCCCGAGCCGAAACTCCAGATTTCGCGCGTTTCGGGGAAATGCACGATGTACTTGACCGGGTTGCACGGCCACGGCACGTCCTGCTGGCCGGCTTCGAGCGGATGGCCGACGCTGTGCACGCACGGCACGAACTCGCCGTCCTCGCCGAGCACGTCGTACACCTCGCGGCCCATGCGCGTCATGATCCGCATGTTCACGACGACGTACGGGCTGTCGGACAGTTCGACGCCGACGTGCGCGATCGGCGAGCCGAGCGGGCCCATCGAAAACGGCACGACGTACAGCGTGCGGCCACGCATCGAGCCGCGGAACAGGCCGTTGAGCGTCTCGCGCATTTCGGCGGGCTCGATCCAGTTGTTGGTCGGGCCGACGTCGTCGCGCGAGGCCGCGCAGATGAACGTGCGATCCTCGACGCGCGCGACGTCCGACGGATCGGATTGCGCGAGATACGAATTCGGGCGCTTCGCCGGGTTCAGGCGCTTGAGCGTGCCCTGGTCGACCATCGCCTGGCACAGCGCGTCGTTTTCTTCCTGCGAACCGTCACACCACACGACGCGCTCGGGCTCCGTGAGCGCCGCGATGCGCGACACCCAGTCGATCAGCTTGCGATGTTTGACGAAAGCCGGCGGAGCGATCAGCGGGCCGTGTGTTACTTCGGCCAGATTGTTGTGCGACATGAGGTGTCTCCAGATTATTGGGCGAGGATGGGGGATGCGGGGCGAGCCCGCGAGATGGGGTATGCGATTGGAGCGCAGGGTGCGGCGGCGCGCAGGACGGGACGCGCGAGCGGAGCGCGTGTCGATGCCGCGATGCGAGCGAGAGAAGGTGATGTCTCTTTAGTAAGTGCGAACGCGAGTTTCGCCATACAAGCAACCTGCCGTACAACTCCATGACGGCCAGCATACCATCGCCGTTATTCGGCAAACGTTGCGTTGCAACAAGAAACAACTATGTCGGCGACCCGGCACGCCGGTTGCCTGCGCGTCCTTTTTACAGCGCCATTGCGCGCGCTTTGGGGACGAAACGGCCAGGACGGCCGTCCGGCAAGGGTTTCGCGGAAGCGGAAAATTTGGCGCACCGCTCGCGCGCGCGGCCCGCACGAGCGCGGGCCGCGCGAATTCACGTTTTCGCTACTCAGGCAAACCCTGAATTAGGTTGCGTACACAAACATCTGACGTGAGCGTGTCGCAAGCACCCCTGCTCAAAACGGCGCGCCGGGCAATCCGGGGTAATACGCGCCCGCTGCCATCCCGCCGTCGACGGCCAGCTCGGCGCCATTGCAGTACGACGCTTCGTCGCTCGCGAGGAACAGCGTCGCGCGCGCAATTTCGTCTGGCAGGCCGACGCGTTGCAGCGGCACGTTCGCGTAGTGCTGGTTGATTTCCTCGAGCGGCGCGCCGGTCGGGTTCGACATCGCGGTGTTCACGCCGCCCGGATGGATCGAATTCACGCGCACGCCCTGATGGCCGAGTTCGAGCGCCGCCACTTTCGTCAGCCCGCGCACGCCCCACTTGCTCGACACGTACGCGGCCAGCGCGTTCACGCCGCGCAGCCCGTCCACCGACGAGATGTTGACGATCGACCCGCTCTTGCGCGCGATCATGTGCGGCGCGATGGTCCGGATGCCGACGAAGGTCCCGACGAGGTTGATCGATACCGCACGCTCGAAATCGCGTTTCGACAGCTCCGTGATGCCGCCGAACGTCAGCACGGCTGCGTTGTTGACCAGCACGTCGATCCGGCCGAACTGCTCCATCGTCGCGTCGGTCGCGCGCACCCAGCTTGCTTCGTCGGCGACGTCGAGCCGCATGAAGCGCGCCGCGTCGCCGAGCTCGCGCGCGAGCGCTTCGCCTTCCACGTCGAGCACGTCGCCGATCACGACGCGCGCACCTTCCGCGACGAACAGCCGGCACGTCGCCGCGCCCATGCCACGCGCACCGCCCGTGACGATCGCTACCTTTCCTTCCAGTCGACCCATGTCGTCCTCTCTTCGATTCCGGTTTGCCGGCTGCCCGCTACGCCCCTGCGCGGGTTTGCCGTTCCATGATTCGCGCGCGGCCCCAGTGCCGCGCACCTTCGATCCCGCCTTCAGCCCCAGTAAGCCTGGCCGCCGTCGAGCGGCAGCGTCGCGCCCGTCAGGTAGGCCGCGTCGCGGCTCGCCAGGAACACGATCGCGCGACCGATGTCCTGCTCGCAGTCGCCGACGCGGCCGAGCGGAATCGTGCGAAAGAACGCGGCGGCTTCCTGCGGATTTGCGTCGACCCAGCCTTTCAGGCCCGGCGACAACGCATGCGGCGCGACCGCATTCACGCGGATGCCGTCCACGCCCCATTCACACGCGGCCGCGCGCGTCAGCGCACGGATCGCCTCCTTGGTCGCCGCGTACGCGCCGTAGCCGGATGCATCCCAGCGCACCGCGGCGGACGATGCAAAATTGACGATCACGCCGTCACCCTTCAGATGCGGATGGCACGCGCGCATCATGCGCAGCGTCGCGATCGGCCCCGATTCGAGCCCCGCCTGGAAACTCGCGTCGGTGACGTCGAGCAGGCGGCCGAGCGGCACGACCTGCGCGTTGTTGATCAGGATCTGCACGCCACCGAACCGCGCGACGACGTTGTCGACGCATTGCTCGATCTGCGACGCGTCCATCACGTCGCACACGAACGGCTCGGCCACGCCGTTGCGCGCGCGGATCGCCTCGCAGGTCGCGAGCAGCTTGTCGAGGGTGCGGCCGACCACCGCGACGTGCGCCCCTTCCGCCGCGAGCGCCTGCGCGACGCCCTGGCCGACGCCCTGCCCCGCGCCCGTCACGAGCGCGACCTTGCTTGTCAGGATGCCCATGCGTGCTCCTCAGGCGACGATCGCCGGATGCGCCTGTACAGGCCCACCCAGCAGTTCGCGGTACGACGGCGGCTGCTTGCCGTCGAGATCGGCGATGCCGTACCGCAGCGCGGCTTCCGCGCCGACGAGCACCTGGCCCGACAGCGTCATGCGCTGCGGATCGCCATGAATCGCGTGAATCACGCGGCCGGTGAACTCGGGGCTTTCCGCGACGAGCGAGAATTCCTTGTACAGATCCGGGTGTGCTTCCCACACGCGCGTCGTGCGCTCCGTGCGCAGCGGGCCCATCCAGATCGACACGGCCGCGACGTCGAACGGCTTCAGATCGACGGCCATGTCCTTCGCGAACTTGTCGACGCCGGACTTCTGCGCACCGTACGCCGCGCCGTGCATATAGCAGCTCGCGCCGAACGACGACGTAAATGCGATCAGCCCGCTGCGGCGCTGCGCCATCAGTCGCGCCGCGTGCCAGCTCGCGACATAGGCCGAGCGCAGCCCGACATCGAGGATGTTGACGAGATCGAGCGACTTCTCCCAGAACGGGCCCGGCAGGATCAGCTGATCGTGCAGGCAGGTCGCGTTGTTCACGAGAATGTCGAGCCGCCCGCTTTCGCGTTCGACACGCTCGAACAGCGCCTTCACCTGGGCGTCGTCCGCGTGGTCGCAGGCCACCGCGATCCCGCGGCCGCCGAGCGCATCGATCTCGCGTGCGGTCTCGTGGATCGTGCCGGGCAGCGGCGCATCGCCTTCGTTCTGCGAACGGCCCGTCACATAGACGGTCATGCCGGCCGCGCCGAGCGCGCGCGCGATGCCCTTGCCCGCGCCGCGCGAGGCGCCCGTCACGACGGCGACCGGCGCCTCGTGGTTCCGTGTCATGTTCGATGTCTCCTGTTGAATGTGCTGGGCGCCACGTGGATGGCGTTCGCTTGCGTCAGGCGGCCGGCGGCTGCACGCCGGCGAACAGCACGCCCGGCGCATCGCCTTCGTAGCGGGCCGACAGCGTCGACGTGACGACGCAGCGCGTGCCCGCGATCTTCCATTCGCCGTCGACCTTCCGGTATGCGTCGTCGTAGTACGCGCCGAGCTGCGTGAGCGTGCGCGCGTTCGTGTCGATCATCTGGTAGTGCAGGCCCCACGTGCCGCGTGCATGCGTCGCGTCGAGCACGTCGATCTCGGGATTCACGCCGTGGTGCATCTCGACGATGTGCGGATGGCAGCCGAGTTGCGCGAACACGTCGACGAGCGCGTCGCGCGTGTCGAATGTGCCGATCCGGCCGTAGTCGATATGCACGGGGCCGGGCGCGAAGCAGTCGCGCATCCCTTCCGGATCCTTGCGGTCGCAGCAGGTGAAGTAGCGCGCCTTCAGCCGGCGGATTGCGTCGGCGTCCTCGAGCCGGCGCACGCGCGCTTCCAGCGATTCGATGAGGGTCATCCTGTCTCCTTGTTCGGTGCCGGCGCGGTTCGAACGCCGCGTCGATGCCACGTTACCGCCGCGCGATGCGTCGGCCATCACCCGTTCGGATGAAACCGGCGATTCGACCCGGCGTCACGGGCCGCATGCGTGCGGCGCGTTCGTCCGAACAGACGATGTGGTGCGGGTGCCTTCGTTCCTACCATCGAACGACACCACCACGAGACCCGGCGATGGACGACACGACCCGCACGCTCCACGAGTACGAGCAGATCAGGCAGTTGAAGTACCGGTATTTCCGCGCGGTCGACACGCACGACTGGGCGCTGCTCGCGGATTGCCTGACAGAAGACTGCGAAGCGCGGCTGTATGGCGGCCGCTATGCGTACGACGGCCGCGACGCGTTCGTGACGAGCCTGCGCACGCTGATCGGCAAGCCGACCTTCCTGACGATGCATCATGGCCATCACCCGGAACTCACGCTGGTCTCGGCCGATCACGCGTGCGGTGTGTGGTTTCTCGAGGATCACGCGATCAATCTTGAGGATAACTACCTGCTGCACGGCACCGCGTTCTACGACGACCAGTACGTGAAACGCGATGGCGTGTGGCGCATTCACGCGACGCGCCACGAGCGGCTTTTCGAAACCGTCACGTCGCCGATCCCGCCGTCGTTCACGCTGACCGCGAACCGGTTCGCGCCGGACGCGCATCAGATGTCCGGATCGACCGAAGCCGCTTCCTGAATCCCGGCGGCAATGCCGCCGATCCTGTCATTCCCTTCTGGAGCCGGAGCAATGGAGAAAATCATGTATGTGTTGTGGCGCGATACGCAGGCCGCGCCCGATCAGTGGAGCCGCACGGTGCGCGCGCAGCTCGCCGACAAGCTGCTGTCGCTCGGCGCGCACGGCGTGCAGGTGAACGTCGCCGATGCGGATGTCGCGCCGGCCGCCGGCCTGAAACAGACCAACACGCACCCGGGCATCGACGGGATCGTCGCGGTGTGGGTCGACAGCGCGAATGCGATGTTCCGTCAGCCGTTCGACGACGCGGTGCGCGCCGTCGTCCCGCACATGGCGGCGTATCTCGTCACCGAGTCGCAGCCGATTCCGAATACGCGCTTTCCGGCGCGGCCGGGGGAGCGCACGACGGGGTTCTCGCAGCTCGCGTTCCTGAAGCGGCCGCCGCGGCTGACGCACGAAGCGTGGCTCGACGTGTGGCACGGGCATCACACGCGCGTCGCGATCGATACGCAGGACAATTTCCTGTACGTGCAGAACGTCGTCGTGCGCGCGCTCACGCATGCGGCGCCGGGGTACGACGCGATCGTCGAGGAGTGCTTCCCCGCTGCCGCGATGACCGATCCGCATGCGTTCTTCGATGCGCTCGGCGATGACGAGAAGTTTCAGCGGAACGTGGCGGAAATGATGGACAGCTGCGGGCGATTCATCGATTTCGACAAGATCGATGTGGTGCCGACGAGTCAGTATGTGGTGAAGGCGGTGCGGGGGTGAGTTTGGGCGATCGCGTGGAGCGATCGCCCACCTCTGGATTGATTACGGTTTTACGTTGCGGGCCGGTGGAGCGCTTGTGCGCATCACCGGCTTGATTTTTGCTGCTTTGCGAATTTCCGCGCTTGGCGTCGATCGACCTGGAACGGCCCCTGCTGGCCACGGGGAGCCGCCGTTCATCGTGGTTACACGAGCTTTCCCGGCCCTCGTCAACTCACTCGAACCTGCTGAAATCCACGTCTTCCTTGACGAACTTTCCCGTCGACAGGAGTGCGTTTTCGACGTCCGCGACGACGCGCGCGTTGTCGAGCGTCGCCGTGACGAACAATCCCCAGATATCGTCGTCTATTTCGTAGTTGCCGCGGGCATACGTCCAGTAGCTGAAGTAACGGTCCTGAGACAAGGCGACCTCGGGTTCATCAAGGCCATCCGGATGCGGAACCTGGACTGAATGCAGCGCGTCTTGCAGGATCGCCGCGACGTCTGGAAAATCCGCCGTGCGATGGTCGTCGAGTACCTCGACCAGCAGATCGCTGCCGTGAAATACCGGTCGAACGCGGAATCGAATCAGGTTTGTCATGGTTCATTTTTCTGTTGCCGTCCACCGATCGACACCCATTGGCCGCTTTTTATAGAAAGAGTCTTCATAACAGGCGGATTCATCGCTGGATGGTTTCAAGCTGCCGAGCGATAACAGCCGTAGCGCGCTCTGTCATCGTTGTCGTACCAGACGGATGCTTATATTAAATCGAGCGTACGCGTGGATGCCGAGAATCTACAATGACAACACCGCTTCCACGATATGGATCATGCATGGAATCGCTCGCCCCCTTCAGTGGTTCGAAAATCGCACTTTTCAAGGACCGGGAAATCCTCGTCTATCGACGCGACGACAAACCCGACATACCGTTTCCCGGTTTGTGGGACCTGCCGGGCGGAGGCCGGGAAGGGAACGAGACGCCCGAAGCTTGCGTGCTGCGTGAACTCCATGAGGAATTCGGAGTGACGATACCAGGCAGCCGGATCAGTTGGTCGCGGGTCTATCCGTCGAGTCGACCGGATCGCCTGCCACACTGGTTCTTCGCCAGTTGGTTGAGCGGAGCGGAAATCGCCGCGATCCGTTTCGGCAACGAAGGCCAGGAATGGACACTGATGGATGTCGATGCGTATCTGCGGCTCACCGACGCAATCCCGCACCTGCAGGCGCGCGTAATAGATTATCTGAGTCGCTGACGCGGCACGATTTCCGGCGATTTCGTTTGCCCGGCGAATGTCCCCTGCCGCCGACTCCCGCTCAATGCGTTCGGCCCGGGCCAGTCGATGCGGTCCCGCCCGCTTGCGGACGGCAGACGCTCGACGTCATCCAGCGCTTACTCGCCGTGGCACAAGCCGCCACGAAAGACGAACCAGCTTCGGCCGAGACTAGGCCCGATTCAATGACGATGCGTGCACGAACGCTGAAATAGCCTCCACGACACCGTCCGCCAGTGGCAGATCCGGGTTCGAATAAGCAGCGAGGTTTTCTTGCAGATCCGCCGTGCGGACGGCCTTGAGAACGTGATTGGCGTCGGCGATCAGCGCCATTTCGGCCTGCGGATTTGCTCGCTGTAACGGTTCCGCGTCCTGCACGGCAACCTGGAGATCCCGCGCGCCCTGCACGATGAGCACGGGTTTCGTGTAATCGGCCAGCAGCGCTGCCGGGTCGATGGTCAATTCGCTCATCAGGAAGCGCTGGTCTTGCGGCCTGAACGCCGGCATGAGTACTGGATCGATGCTGGCTGCATCTACCCGATCCCCGGCCTCCAGGGAATCGAGGATCGAAAGTGCATTGTCCAGGATCGGCGCATTTGCAGGGTTCGATTGCAGTTGCTGCCGCAATACGGGCCCGAGCGGACGCCCCGCCGCGGCAACCAGGATCAGGCCGGCAATGTCGGCCGATTGCCGCGCCGCCAGCAACGCCACCAAACCGCCCTCGCTGTGCCCCAACACCCATACGCTGGAAGCACCTGTCCGCGCGCGGATGGCGGCTACCCACGAATGGACGTCCGCCGCGTAGTCGTCGATCACGACATCATTAGCATCCGGTATCGCCGACGCGCTGCCATACATGCCGCGCTTGTCGATTCGAACCGACGCGATACCTTCTTCGCACAATCGTTCCGCGAGCAACCGGTACGTCGACGCCTGAAGCCAGCTCGGCGCGTTGCCATTTCTGTCGGTCGCGCCCGAGCCCGGCACGATCAGCACCACCGGCATATCGCCGGTGTCCGGGGACAAGAGCGTGCCCTTCAACGGACCGGGAGGGCCCGGCGCTTCGATTTCCGTCTGCGTGGTGTGCAAATGACTTCCTCGGAGATGGGCCACAAACAATCGATTTTCAGCGCCAGTCGCCGGCGAAGCGCCGCGGCTGATATGTCCGCTCATTCCAGGTAAATCGCACGGGCTTGCCCGATGCGGCCTTGCCCTTTGGTCGCACGAGGAGGTCGTAGTGGCCGTTGGTCATGTGAGGGCTGAACGACAGCACGTAATGAACCTCCGTCGTGTTTTCCGCGTCGCATGCTTCCTGTCGTGCGTCGCCCGGATCCCCGCCTTTTCCCGTCTTCTCAGCGACACATTCCGCTGCCGCATCCTTGTCATAGGTCGACCAGTCGGTAACCGCAGTGAAGATGGGCGTCACGCGCGCATCGGCATAGCGATACAGGCTCAGGATCTCGATCGAATCGCTATGCGCGGTCGATGTGTAGTTATTGTTGAAGCGAACGCCAAAGGCGGTTTCCTGCGCACTGATACGGTAGGGAATCACGTCCATGGTCAGGAATACATTCCACAACATCGGTGACGTATCGACGCGCTCGCTTCGATCACTGGCGAGCAGGCGGAACCCTTGCCCGTCGCGGGTCAGGACACCCGTCCACAACTCCGCATCGACGTTCTCGGTCGAGCGCTGGACCAAAGCGGACACGACCCATAGCGGCCCTGTAGACGATGCCCCGTGCGCCCATGGCGACAGCGCGATACCCTTGACACTCTCCGCCGGCGCAGGATCCTTGCCCATCAGCGCACGCAACGCAGCTTGCTGCTGGTCGTTGTCGCTCAGGTCGCTTGCGGCGAACGTGCAATTCGCAACAAACACCAGTATGAATGCCAGTACCGCTCGTACGTAAAAGTGGCGGCTCTTGCTCTTTCGAATCCTTGGATATCGCCGCCCCGAGGACGCATCCTCTCCGTCATTTTCCTGAGTGATGAACGACATTGCCCGTGTGCTCCTCATCGATCCACTTTCCAGCCGGTTGCAAGCAAGCCCCGTCGGGCAGAATTTTCCGTCTTCCCAAGCGACCCCAACCGGGCTGACGCCAAACCTCGCCGCAACCCAGCTCACGGCGCCTTGGCCAACGCCAGAATGGCCATCACCGCATCGTCCTCGATTCCCTTGATATCCGACGGAAACCGATTCCTTTGCGGTATCAGCACGATGAGCCCCTCGATCTGTGCCGTAACAAGCGCCGCGCGCCGGATGCGTACCGCTTGTGGCAGCGCCGGGTTCACGGCTTCGATGAGGCCGGCGATCACGCCGCGTTGAAATTCATACCCCTCTTCGAGCATTTTCCGCGCGAACTCTTGCGTCTGAGCCAGTGCCCAGAAGTTCACGAACAGGCTTTGGGTCCTAGGCTGCTTGCTGTCTTCGAGCAGCAGCCGGACCACTTTCTCCAGACGGCCCTCGGGTGTCAGCGACGTGTCCGCACGCACGCTGTCGTACGTGTTGGCGTACGCCTCCCTCGTCACGGTCAGGATGGCCTCGAAGATGTCCTCGCGCGTGGGAAAGTAGTGCTGCAGGTTCGACAGCGCCAATCCGGCTTTTGCCGCGACCTTCCTCATGGTCAGCCCGCCGTAGCCTTCGTCCACGAAGATCTCGATGGCACCGGCCATAATCTTGTTCACAGCGTGCTTGCCGCGCTCGGTCAAGACGCGTCCGTTATCGAGAGCCGCCCTCTTCAAGAATTCCTCCTGCTGCCCTGTGAGCGAATGCCCCGGGCGATGGTGCCGATGGCGCGTCAGCGCCGTTCATCCCCGGTCGCAGACCGACCGCGTCTTATCCGCTCCATCCACGAGGCGCGGTAATTTAGGTTGGTCGACCGGATTTTGAAAAACATCGATGCCTGACACGGGTCGTGTCGGTTCCACTGCAGGGGGCCGAAAGGCCGAACCTGACGGCGACATTCTACGCAGGATCGGTAATCCGGGGACAGGCGCCGAAGTCGATTGGCGAGCGGACCCGTGACTTGCTCGACACCCGTCAAAAATGGGTCGAGTGACACCTTTTCGTCGATGCGACCGAACACCGTTGACGCCCCCCCGGTCCCGTCCCTTTGCCACGCTCATGACAAAACGTCTATACTTGGACATTCCATCGACCGACTCGCCGACGCACTCGCCCCGGCGCGCCCCGATCCCCCGGCCCCACCTGCCCGGAGCGACATGAGCGACTATCCCGTTTTCGACACGCTTTGCGATCTGCTGAACACATCCGGTGCGCGGTTCCGTGTGCTGGAGCATCCGGCCGAAGGGAAATCCGACGCAATCGCCGCGCTGCGCGGCACGCGCCCCGAACAGGGCGCGAAGGCGATGCTCTGCACGTTCAAGGATGGCGGCGACACCACCGCGCTCGCGGTGATTCCCGGCCACCTGAAGATCGACTTCCGCAAGGTCGCCGATGCGGTCGGCCGCCGCAAGGCCACCCTCGCATCGCCCGACCTCGCGGCCACCGTCACGCGCTGCGTGATGGGCGCCGTGCCGCCGTTCGTGTTCGACCCGAGCGTGACGCTCGTCGTCGATCCGGCGCTGGTCGAACGCAACACCGAGATCGCCTTCAACGCCGGTCGCCTCGACCGCTCCGTCGTGCTCGATGCGGCCGACTACGTGCGGATCGCGCAGCCGCTGCTCGCCGACATCACGCGGCCGGAGGCGACGGGCGGCGAGTAACACGCCGGTTGCCCGTTTCCCCAAGCCGTCGCATCGATCCGAAACCTGACCGCGAAACCATCATGACCACCACCCGGAAACTCGTGCTGACCGAACAGGCATCGCTGATCGAACAGGTGCAGCGCATTGCCGAAGGGCTCGGCGCGATGTTCGCGCCGTTCACCGAAGTCGTGGTTCACGACCTGCGCACGCCGGAGCACGCGATCCTCGCGATCCACAACAACCTGTCGGGGCGCGCAGTCGGCGATCCCGCGACCGAACTCGGCCTCGCCCGCATCGCGGACGACGATTTCCCGCCCGTGCTCGCGAACTACCCGAACCGCTTCGCCGACGGCCGCACCGCGAAAAGCACGTCGATCGGCATCAAGGATTCGACCGGCCGCTACGTGGCCGCGCTGTGCCTGAATGCCGACGTCACGCTGTTCCGCGGCTTCCAGGGCATGCTGAACCAGTTCTGCAGCACGGACGGCGAAGCCGTCGCGGAAACGCTCGATCCGGCCGGCGCGGATGCGATCCGCCAACGCATCGACGCATTCGCGATGCGCCTCGCGACGACGCCGCGCGAACTGAAGACCGACCAGCGCCGCGAGTTGATGCAGACGTTGAAGGCCGACGGTTTCCTCGAAGTACGCCGCGCGATGGAGATCGTGTCGCAGCATCTCGGCGTCTCGCGCGCGACCGTCTACAACGATGCGAAATGACGCAAGCGCGCGGCACGCGCGCTGCTTTACTGCTGAACGATTTCAACGACCACCAGGCAATCCATGAACGCTCCGACTCTCCCCACATACGACGACGTCGCCGCCGCCGCGGCCCGGCTCGAAGGCCATGCGCACCGCACGCCGGTGATGACGTCGCGGACGATCGACGAAGCACTCGGCGCGCAAGTGTTCTTCAAGTGCGAGAACCTGCAGCGCATGGGCGCATTCAAGTTCCGCGGCGCGTTCAACGCGCTGTCGCGCTTCGACGCGGAGCAACGCCGCAACGGTGTCGTCGCGTTCTCGTCCGGCAACCATGCGCAGGCGATCGCGCTGTCGGCGCGCATGCTCGGCATTCCCGCGACGATCGTGATGCCGCAGGATGCGCCGGCCGCGAAGATGGCCGCGACGCGCGGCTACGGCGGCAAGGTCGTGACCTACGACCGCTATACCGAGGATCGCGAGCAGATCGGGCGCGAACTCGCCGCGCAGCACGGGCTCACACTGATCCCGCCCTACGACCACCCGGACGTGATCGCCGGCCAGGGCACGGCGGCCAAGGAACTGTTCGACGAAGTCGGCCCGCTCGATGCGGTATTCACGCCGCTCGGTGGCGGCGGGCTGCTGTCGGGCACCGCGCTCGCCACGCGCGCGCTGTCGCCGCACGCGACGCTTTACGGCGTCGAGCCGGAAGCCGGCAACGACGGCCAGCAATCGTTCCGCTCGGGCGCGATCGTGCATATCGACACGCCGCGCACGATCGCCGACGGCGCACAGACGCAGCACCTCGGCAACCTGACGTTCCCGATCATCCGCCGCGACGTCGACGACATCCTGACCGCGACGGACGCGGAACTGGTCGACTGCATGCGCTTCTTCGCCACGCGCATGAAGATGGTGGTCGAGCCGACCGGCTGCCTGTCGCTCGCCGCGGTGCGACGGATGAAGGACGCGCTGCAGGGCAAGCGCGTGGGCGTGGTGATCAGCGGCGGCAACGTCGATCTCGAGAACTTCTGCGCGCTGGTATCGGCGCCGGCATGACCGTCGCGGCGCGCATGAACATTCCGTCATCCGCGCCGCATCACTCCTTCACGTCGCGTTAAGTTTCGCGCCCTAGACTGATTACGTTGTCCCGCAGCCAGTCGTGAAGGAGCCACCATGAAATCGCACGCGATCGTCGCCGCCGCCCTGACGGCTGCTTCCCTTTCGGCGTTCGCTCAACCGGGCGTGACGTCATCCGGTTTCCCCGCCGCGTCGCCGCACGACGCCGTTGCGCAAGCGACGCACCGCTCGCCCGGCACGTTGCCGCACGCCGGCTTCGTGCTCGCGAAGATCGATCAGAACAATACGCCGCCCGATCGCGGCGGCGACCCGAGCGGCCGCTCGCATTCCGGCATGCGCATGTGACGGCACGCGCCGGGCGTGGCTGCCGCGCCCGGCCGTCAGAACGACGGCAGCGACGGATCGCGTGCAGCGAGGATGTCGTCTGTGCGCCGCTGCAGCGCGCCGTCGATCGTCTCCGGTTGCGGAATCAGCCAGTAGCGCCCTGCCCGGATACCGTCGAACACCCGCGCGGCGAACGCGTCGGGCGTGAGCCCGTGCGCGTTCAGCATCGAGCGCATCGTGTCGACGAAGCCGCGTACTTCGGGCCGGTCGTGCACCGCGCCGAACGGGTCGTTGAAGATGCCCGACTGCACCGGGCCCGGCGCGAGCAACGACACGCCGACCGGTGCGCCCAGCATCTTCAGTTCTCCATACAGCGATTCCGTCAGCGCGACCACCGCGAATTTCGTCGCCGAATAAGGCGACATCAGCGGGCTCGGCAGGAACCCGCCGACCGACGCGGTGTTCACGACGCGCGCCGGCACGTTGCGCTCGAGCATCCGCGGCACGAAGCTGCGGATGCCGTTCAACACGCCGTGCACGTTGATCGCGAAGCTGCGCTCGAAGCGTTCCGGCGTGATTTCCCAGCTGAAGCCGGTCGCCATCACACCGGCGTTGTTGAACAGCAGGTCGACGCCGCCGAAGCGCTGCCAGGCGGCCTTCGCCAACGCGTCGACGGCTTCCGGCCGGCTGACGTCGGTCGGCACGCACAGAACCTCGGTGTCGAGCGTCGCGGCGAATGCGTCGAGCTTCGCCGGGTCGAGATCGGCCAGCACGACGCGCATGCCGAGCCCGGCGGCGTGGCGTGCGAGCCCGCTGCCGATGCCGCTGGCCGCGCCGGTGATCACGGCGGTGCCGCCGTCGAAGCGAATCGAATTCGTCATGTCAATCAAAGTCCTGTCGGGTCGATGTGGGGATGCGCATACGCGGGAACCACCGGCGGCGGCAGCACCGTGCGGCCGTCGAGCGAGCGCACCGCGAGTTGCTGCGCGAGCGGGAAATGCAGGCTGTGCGTGACGAGGCCCGTGCGTTCGCGCGCCGGCAGGCGGCACAGCGCGAGCGCGGTTTCGGCGAGATACGCGACGTCCTCGGTCGGATAGCCTTCAGGGATGTAGCGCGCGGCGCCCGGCGTGCGGATCGCCGTGCTCGGCGCGACGAGATTCACCGCGATGCCGTCGGCTTCGAGTTCGGCCGCGAGCCCCTGCGTGAAGCGCGACAGCGCCGCTTTCACCGCCGCATAGACGGTCGCGCCGCCCGCACGCGAGAAATCGTCGAACGGCCGCAGCGGCGGCAGCGCCGTCACCGAGCCGACGTTGACGATCCAGCCTGCGCCACGGGCGCGCATCAGCGGGATCGCGGCCTGCGCCAGCGCGAACGGAATGCGCAGATAGTGTTCGATCGTCGTGTCGAACATCGTCATCGGCATCGCGTCGACGCACGCGTAGTCGGCCACGCCCGCGTTGTTGACGAGAATGTCGAGGCCGCCGGCGGCTTGCGCCGCGCGCCCGACGAGCGCATCGCGCTCGGCTGCGTTCGACAGGTCGGCCGCAAGCGCGATCGCGCGGCCGCCGGCCTGCTCGATCAGCGCAACTGTTTCGGCGAGCGTGCCGGCGGTCGTCGCCGATTGCATGAGGCTGCGCGCCGTCACGACGACGGTCGCGCCTTCGGACGCGAGGCGCTGCGCGATCGCACGGCCGATGCCGCGGCTTGCGCCCGTCACGAGCGCGCACTTGCCGGCCAGTACGCTGGTTCGGGAATCGGTCATCGTTGTCTCCTGTGATGTGCGTGCGGGCCGCTCAGCGGGCGATATCCGCAACATGAAGCACCAGCTTCGTTTTCGCCTCGCCCGTTTGAACGAGATCGAGTGCGCGGGCCGCCTGTTCGAGCGGAAACCGATCGAAACGCGGCACGCGCAGCACGCGCTTCTCCAGTTGCGCCGCGATCCGGCCGAGCGTGCCGCCGCTCGGCGTCCGGCTGTAGGTCATCGCGGTGCGCAGGCCGCGCCGTGCGGCAATGGCCGCCGTCGCGGCGAGCCGCTCCGCATCGCCGGCCGCGAGCGTCATGATGTTCACCAGCGTGCCGCCCGGCGCCAGCAGGTCGAGTGCATTGGCCAGCGTGCCGCCGCCGACCGCGTCGAGCACGACGTCGACACCGCCGGGCGCCGGGCGCGCAGCGCCTCGGCGATGTCCTGCGCGCGATAGTCGATGCTCGCCGCCGCGCCCAGCGCTTCGACCGTCTCGCGGTTGCGCGCCGAACACGTCGCCGCGACGCGCGCGCCGGCCTGCACCGCCAGCTGGATCGCGAACGTGCCGACCGCACCTGCGCCGCCGTGTACCAGCACGGTCTGGCCCGCCTGCAGCCCGCCGTCGTCGAACAGGCCGGCCCATGCGGCGAGCGCGGGCGTCGGCACCGTCGCGGCTTCCGCCAGGCTCACCGCGTCGGGCACGCGCACGACCGAGTCGTGACGCACGGCGACGTATTCCGCATACGCGCCCCAGCGCCCCGCGCCGACGTCGGTCTGCGCGAACACGCGCATGCCGGGTTCGAATCCGTCGACGCCCTCGCCGACCGCTTCCACCACACCCGCCGCGTCGAAACCGAGCACGAACGGAAACGTGTACTGCATGAATGCGCCGAGGTAGCCCTCGCGGCATTTCCAGTCGGCGGGATTGATGCCCGCGCAGGCCACGCGGATCAGCACGTCGCCGGGGCCCGGCGTCGGGGCCGGCACGTCGGCCATTCGCAAGGTGTCGGAATGACCGACGCGGTCGATCAACAGGGCTCGCATCTTCGTGTCTCCAGGGTTGGTTTGACGTCAGCTTGATGTGGGCTGCGCGTCAGGCCGCCGTATCCGCCAGCAGGCTCGACGCGAGCGGACAGAACGCATGCGAGATCGCATCGACCGTCCAGTCGGGGCTTTCGGCGTCGAACCGGCGGTCGACCCAGCCCCAGTGATACGGATGCATCAGGTATTCGCCGAGCAGATCGCCGACGTGCGCGAATTCCTGCTGCCACACGTGCGTCCATGCGCCGGGGGGCTCGATCCGGCTCAGGCGCCAGTTGCGGATGCCGGGCATGAACGCGGGCATCTGCAGCAGTTCGCGTTCGAGCGCGGCGATCCGCACTGTGCCGGCCTGCGGCGGCGTGCGCAGCATCAGCGTGCGCCACACGCCCTCGCGCAGCGCCGGTTCGCGCAGGCCGCCGCCGATCGCGCGGCATCGAGCGCCGTCGATGCGCTCGATGCCCGGCAATCGAGCCAATGCGCCGAAATCCACCGTACCGTCGGCCGCCGACTCGTCGCGCAATACGTCGAGCGTGTAGTCTCCCGCGCCCCAGCTGCCGTCCAGATTGCGTGCCAATGCCACGCGTTTCGTGCCGGCCCGCGCGTGCGCGGCTGCGTGCAATGCATGCTCGATCGCGCCCGCATCGCAATCCGCCGACACGAATACCTGTGCCGTGTCATGCCGCATGATCGACCTCCGTCAGCGCGGGAAGCGGCGCATCGGCGTCCGTCATCACATGGCGGCGGCGCACGTCGCACAGCGCGTCGACGGCCATCCAGAAACCGACCACGTCGGCATCCGTCAGCGCGCGCATCCGGTAGTAGGCCGGCGCGTCGGCCACGTGCCAGGTCAGCCACAGCGTGCTCCACTGCCCCGGCACCGCGACGGGCGGCGACACCCAGCGGCCGGTTGCCGTCAGCCCGCGCGCCGCGTGGCCCGGCAGGTAGCGGTCGCGCAGCAGTGCAAGCACATCGGGAATACGCTCGGGCGCGAGCGTGATTTCGTCTACGATCTGGATCATTCGCGTGTCGTCCGGGGTCGTTCGTTACAGGATGCGCAGCGTGCCTACGCCGTTTCGGTGAGGCCGAAGGCGGTCGGCGTGGATAGCATTCTTGCGTGGCGACGGTTGTCGGACCCCTACCACCGCGCTCACCGACCCCTGTCACAACGCTCAGATCGGGAGACTCATGAAACAGCGCGCCATGCCGGCCCGCGGCCGCATCTTGCCGGGCCTCGGTGCACGCCTGCTGAGCGAACTCACGCGCAGCGGCGCGCCGCCGGCCGACCGCGACGCGCAGCCGCCGCAACCGGCAGCGACGCCCGGCGATTTCGTCGCGCTGTACCGCGACGCGATCGAACGCCTCGAGGCGCAGGTCGCGCGTGGCGACGGCCACCCGCCGATGCGCAAGCGCGAAGTCGACCTGATGTGCCGCTGCCTGCTGAGCTGCGCGACGCTCGACGACGCGATCCGCTGCGCGCGCGAATTCGGCGAGATGCTGACGCCGCGCGCCGGCGCGCTGTCGCTCGCCGTGCGTGACGGGCGCGCGACGTTCCGGATGGATTCGCTGCGCCGCACACGCAGCCCGGCCGCGTGCCTCGTCGACCTGACAGGGCTGTTCTGCTATCTGCAGCTGTTCGGCTGGCTGATCGGGCAGCCGCTGCGGCCGACCGACGTGTGGCTCGGCCATCCGCGCCGCGACGACGCGATGCCTTTGCTGGGGCTGTTCAACGCGCCGGTCGAGGTGGGCCGCAAGAGCTACGGCTTCGCATTCGATGCGGGGCGGCTCGAGTGCCGCGTGATCCGGCAGCCGGCCGAGCTCGACGCGTTTCTCGTCGATTTTCCGTTTCGCCTGATCGATGCGGCGCCGGCCGTCGTGTCGTGGGCGCAGCAGGTGCGCGGCTTTCTCGATGCGGCGCTCGCGCACGAGCAGGCGTTGCCGGCACTCGCCGAGCTGGCCGGGTGGCTCGGCGTGAGCGAGGCGACGTTGCGGCGGCGGCTGGCGGCCGAAGACAGCGGTTATCACGTGCTGCGGGAGCAGTGTCTCGCCGAGGCTGCGCAACGCTGCCTGCGCGAGTCGGACTGGCCGGTCGCGCGGATCGCCGCGCATCTCGGGTTCGGCGGCGAGGAAGCCTTCCGCCGCGCGTTCGTCAGGTGGACAGGTGTCGCCCCGACCCGGTTCCGGCGCGATTGCATGGCAGCAAACCACGCCATTTCGTCAGACATGAAACGCGCCATCGACGCATGAAAGACAGGATTTCGAAAGTTTTTGCGCATCGATGACGTTTTTTCGCATCCGCGGGCTGCCCGACAATTGACGCGCCGGAGCGCACGCCATTACCCTTGCGCGCTGATGGTTCCCAGGGATGGGATCAAAAGGGAACGCAGGAGAGGCCGCGCCTCGAATCTGCGGCTGCCCCCGCAACTGTGAGCGGCGAATCCGTGCCACTGCATGCCACTGGGAAACCGGGAAGGCCGGCACGAATCAGGACCCGCGAGCCAGGAGACCTGCCATCGACCCGAGGTCCAAGCAGCCGCACCGGGCGGGGTGTCCCGGCGCGCCAGGCACCGCCATTGGCGGTCGCCCGTTGCATGGACGGCCCGACCTCAGGATCCGCCCGATGTCCACTGTTACCGCACCTGCTTCCTCACCGGAAGCGTCGCGCCGGCACACCGCCGGCATGCACGGCCCGCCAGCTCGCGCGCGCCGCTCCCTATCGATCGCGTCCGCCGGCATGTGCCGCGCCGACGCCCGCGACCGCGGCCCGCTCGACCCGGCCGCGCGATAGCCCGATCACGGATAACAAAACCGGTGCTGCCGCCGCGCGCTCACGATCGACGCATGCGCAGCCCGACCACAACGACAGCCTCATGAAGATTCGACACCTCCTTGCCACGTCCGCCGCGACCGCGCTTCTCTCGCCGCTCGCCCACGCCGCCGGCGACACCACGGTTGCGCAACCGGCCCCGGCCGCCGACGCCGCCGACCTGCCGACGATCAACGTCACCGACACACGCCGGCTGCCCGAGTCGTTCGACCAGCGCTATGCGACGACCCAGGTGCTCACGCGCACCGATCTCGACCGGCTGTCGCCGAGCGACCCGAGCATCACGCAGGCGCTCGCGACGCTGCCCGGCGTGACCGTCTCGCAGAACGGCGGCCCCGGTTCGTCCGCGTCGGTCAGCATCCGCGGCTCGTCGGCCAGCCAGGTCGCCGTGTTCATCGACGGCATCCGCATCGGCTCGCCGACCACCGGCATCGCGCCGTGGGCCGACCTGCCGACCGAAGCGTTCGAACGTGTGGAAGTGATCTCGGGGCCGGCCGCCGCGTCGTTCGGCGCCAATGCGATGGGCGGCGTCGTGCAGCTCTTCACGCGCCGCGCGGCCAACCAGCCGAACCAGACCACCGTGTCGTTCGGCGGCGGGTCGAACAAGGCGTTCGACACGCAACTGCGCACGTCGGGCACGGTGCCGTCGACCGGGCCGCTCGCCGCACTCGGCGGGCTCACCTACTCGCTGGGCCTGCACTCGTACAACACGGCCGGCATCGACGCGACGCGCCCCTTCGCATACGGGCACGAGGCGGGCCGCAACCCGTACCATGCGCAGGATCTCGATGCGCGCGTCGGCTACGCACGCGACAACTGGTCGATCTCGACGTTCGCGCTGTATCACCGGTCCGATCTGTCCTACGACAACAGCGGCTACGCGAACCGCCAGCTCGATCATCAACTGACGACCGGTATCGCGTTCCACCTCGACATCACGCCGGACACGCAGTTCGACCAGTCGTTCGGTTATGCGAACGATCGCGGGTTCATCTACGCGAGCGATCCGGCCATCCCGACCGACCAGATCAACTCGCAGCGCATCAGCACGTCGACGTCGTTGACGCACCAGGAGCGCGGATTCCATCTGTTCGGGCTGCCGCTGTCGGGCGAAACCAAGCTCGCATACGACTTCACGCGCGAGCAGGCATTCCTGCCTGTCGACATTCCGAACGGCGTGCCGACGCGCAACGATTCCGCGTTCTCGCTGCACCAGTCGGCGACGCTCGGCAGCGTGACGATGTTCCTCGCGGGGCGTCATGAAATCATCGCCGGGCAGTCGGTGAATACGGGTAACGCGGCGCTCGCGTGGGCGATCACGCCGGTATACACGGCGCGCGCGTCGTACGGCAATGCGTTCAAGCTGCCGTCGTTCAACGACCTGTACTACCCCGGCTACGGCAATCCGAACCTCAGCCCGGAACGCAACACGTCGGTCGAGGCAGCGATCGATGCGAACACGTCGTATGGCACGTTCACGGCCGCGATCTACGATACGCGCGTCACCAACCTGATCGCGTACAACCCGGCGACGTTCTCGCCGATGAACATCGGCCGCGCGCATATTCGCGGGATCGACCTGTCGTACAAGGGGACGATCGGCCGCTCGACGCCGGTAAGCCTGGCAGTCGGGATCCTGAATCCGCAGGACGAAACCAACGACTCGTGGCTCAACCGCCGGCCGCGCCAGACGGTCAGCCTCAACATCGATCACACGTGGGACGAACTGCACCTGCATGCGTTGAGCACGGGGGCGTCGCTGCTTTATGGCGGCACGACGTTCGACGATCCGGCGAATTCGACCTATCTGCCTTCGTACCTGACGGTGGGCCTGCGCGCGTCGTACCGGATCAATTCGCACCTGACGGTGTCGGCGACGGTGTCGAATCTGTTCGATCGGCAGTACATGACCGCGTATGGGTACAACACGCTCGGGCGGACGGCGTTCGGGAAGGTGAGTTATACGTTCTGACGGGAATGGGGAGGCGTTGGCCGGACAGGTGGCAAGGCCTCTCGTTTGACATGGTGCATCCGATGCCTGCGCCGCCGGGTTCGTGAAACGGGTGATGCCACCCCAAAACCGGGCGATGGACCGACGACTACCGAGCCGTCGGTCTTTCGTCGCACTGCGCACGTTGCTGTCCGTGTCAACGCTGTTAGACTGCGGACGCCTTCCCCGCACATGGACTCCACCATTCAGGACAGTGACATGACCGAATGCGCGCTGACATTGACCAGCCAGATCGAATGGGAAAACTGGTTGGAGCAAAACGGCAGCACGTCGGACGGAACATGGCTGCGTCTGGCGAAAAAAGGCACCGCGCAGCGAACCATCACCTACGAACAGGCGTTGGAAAGCGCCCTCTGCCATGGCTGGATCGATGGTCAAAAACGGGCTGAGAGCGAGCAATACTGGTTGCAACGCTTCACCCCGCGCTCCGCAAAAAGCATCTGGTCCAAACTCAACACGGACCGGGCTGAAGCGCTGATCGCCGCCGGCAGGATGCGCCCGCCCGGCTTGCGCGAAATCGAGAAAGCCAGAAAGGACGGCCGCTGGCAGGCTGCCTATACGTCGGCCAGCAACTCGATCGTGCCCGACGACCTGCAGGCGGCCCTGGACGCCAATCCGGAAGCCCGCACGTTTTTCGCAACACTGAACAGCCGTAACCGATATGCGATCCTGTTTCGGATACAGCATGCCAAAAAGCCGGAAACACGGGCGCGCAAAATCCGGGAATTCATCGACATGCTGAATCGCGGCGAAACCATCCATCCATAGATTTTTCGCTGACGAGAATGGGGCCAAACGGCGCATATCGCCCGTCATGGCTGCTTCGGCGCCGCAGCCGGTACCGCAACGCGCAATCAGTGAACGCAGCGACTGGAGGTGAACCATGGACCAAGGCGGAGACTTCATCGTGCGCACCATGTCGGCCGACGAGGTCGCCATGTCGATCGAATGGGCCGCGGCGGAAGGCTGGAACCCCGGCCTGCACGATCCTTCCTGTTTCAGGGCAGCTGACCCGGCCGGGTTCTTTATCGGCGTCTGGCGCGGCGAGCCGGTCGCGTGCCTTTCTGCTGTCGCCTATGACGAGCGCTTCGGCTTCATCGGCCTCTACATCGTAAAACCCGGGTTTCGCGGCAAAGGCTTCGGTATCCGAACCTGGCAGCACGGCATGCGTTACCTCGGAGACCGTAACATCGGGCTCGATGGCGTCGTCGCCCAGCAGGCGAACTACAGGAAGTCCGGATTCGAGCTTGCTTACCGCAACATCCGCTATGAGGGACGCGTGGACGGCATCGGGTGCGCGCACGTGGTAGCGGCGGCCGACGTGCCGTCCGAGCAGTTGCTGGCCTACGATCGCGCGTGCTTTCCCGCGGCGCGCGAGCGTTTCGTCTCCGCCTGGATCGCGCAGCCGGATGCCGTTGCGCTCGCGGCGATCAGCGGCGGCCGTGTCGCCGGCTACGGTGTCGTGCGCCGTTGCAGGACCGGCTGCAAGATCGGCCCGCTTTTCGCCGACGATGCGGGCGTCGCCACCGGGCTGTTTCGCGCGCTGGCAGCGCGCATGCCCGGCGAAATCATCGTGCTCGACGTGCCGGAAACGAACCCTGCGGCCGTCGCGCTGGCCGAACGGCACGGCATGACGAGCGTGTTCGAAACCGCACGGATGTACACGAAAGAAGCGCCGGAGATAGCGATCGATCGCGTGTTCGGGGTGACGTCGTTCGAGCTGGGGTGATCGTTGCCAACATGGCGGCGGCCGAATTCGGGAAATTGACGTCAACCCAAAACCTAATACAATTAGCCTTTTCGCTAATTCGAATAGTATTCGCCATGGCACGTGCCGGCATCACCCTGGACAAACTCGTCGAAGCCGGCGCGCAACTCGCCGATGAAACGGGCTTCGAGCACCTGACCGGCGCGGCGCTGGCGCGTCACTTCGACGTCAAACTGGCCAGCCTGTACTCCCACGTCCCGAGCTTCGACGACCTCAAGAGCCGCATCGCACTCTTCGCGCTGAAGGAACTCGCCGATCGCGCGACCGACGCGTTGGCCGGCCGCACCGCCAAGGACGCGCTCACCGCCCTCGCCAACGTCTATCGCGACTACGCCCGCGAGCACCCCGGTCGCTTCGCCGCAGCGCGCCACCCGGTAAGCGCCGAACGCGCCGCCGCAAGCGCGGGCGGCCAGCTCGTCAGGATGACCTCGGCCGTGCTGCGCAGCTACGCCATTCCGGAAGCCGAGCAAACGCATGCGATCCGCCTGCTCGGCGGCTTCTTCATGGGTTACGTCACGCTCGAAAGCGCGGGCGGTTTCGCGCACAGCGCACCGGCTTCCGACGCGTCGTGGTCGCGCAGTCTCGATGCACTGGACGTGATGCTGCGCCACTGGCCTGCTGCCGCATGACTCGCGCAACGTCCAACGGAACCGAACCGATGAAAGACAAACCTGACGGCGTCGTCCTGCCGAGCCGCGTCATCCCCTTCCCGACGTCGATCAGCGACGAAGCGCGCACCGCATTGCAACGACTGGTCGGCAGCGACGGCGTGCCGCTGAACGCGCTGCACGTGATGCCGTCCCCGGACGATTTCGATGCATGGATGCGCGTCAAGGCGGCCGCCGATGCGCACTACGCGGCGGCCATCGAGCAGCTCGGCGGCTCTCTGCGTTCGAGCGTGGAGACGATCCGGGCCGGCGCGGCGGACGTGCATGTCGCCACGCCCGAAGCAGCAGCGTCCAGCGAATGCGCATACATCGATCTGCATGGCGGTGCGCTGGTGCTCGGCGGCGGCGCCGCGTGTCGCGCCGGCGCGCAGATGCAGGCCGACCGGCTCGGCATTCGATGCTACGGCGTCGACTATCGCCTGCCGCCCGAGCATCCGTATCCGGCCGCGCTCGATGATTGCATCTCGACCTATGCCTATGTGCTGGAGCACTACGCGCCGGAAAACATCGTCATCGGCGGACGCTCGGCGGGCGGCAACCTCGCCGCGGCGATGGTGCTGCGCGCCCGCGACGAAGGCTTGCCGCTGCCGGCCGCGCTGGTGCTGCTGTCGCCGGAAGTCGACCTGACCGAATCCGGCGACAGCTTCGAAACCAACCGTCTCGTCGATGTCATGCTGCCCGCGTCGCTGATGCCGAACAACCTGCTATACGCGAACGGCGCGGATCTCGCGCATCCGTACCTGTCGCCGCTGTTCGGCGATTTCTCCGCCGGCTTTCCGCCGACCTTCATCCAGAGCGGCACGCGCGACCTGTTCCTGTCGAACGCGGTGCGCCTGCATCGCGCGTTGCGGCGCGCGCAGGTGCCGACGGAGCTTCACGTATTCGAAGGGATGCCGCATGGCGGGTTCATGGGCGCGCCCGAGGACAGGGAGCTGAGCCAGGAAATCGCGCGCTTCGTGCATGCGCATTTGCCGGCGTCGGACGTTGAATCGAAGCCGTCGAGCGCCGATCGATGAACGGCAACGCGATCCGCTCGACGCACTGCGCTAAATGACCCCGCGCACGCCCGCGACCACCTGAATCACGCCGAATACCGCGATCACCGCGGCCGACGCGCGCGACAGCCCGTGCATGAACGCGAACGACATCTTCGTGCGCAGCGCGGCGGTCGTACCGCTCAGGCATAGCCACCACGTCGCGGAACCGATGAACACACCGGCGACCATCAGCGCCACGGCCGGCCACACCGTCCCTTCCCGCGCCCCCGACAGCGGGCCGAGCGCCGCGAAAATCCCGACGAACGACAGGATCGTCATCGGGTTCGACAGCGTCAGGCCGAACGTCGTCACAAAATCGCGCAGGACGGACGTGCGCGGCAGGTCGCGCTGCGCCGTCGACGCGGGCGGCGCCTGGCGCGTGATGGTCCACGCCAGCCACACGAGAAACGCGCCGCCGCCGATTTTCAGGCCGACGGTCAGCATCGGGAACGCCGTGACGATACCCGCGATGCCGAGCGCGCCGAGCAGGCCGTAGATCGCATCGGCGCACGCGGCGCCGACGCCCGTCGCGAATCCCGCCTGAAAACCACGGCTGAGGCTGCGCTGGATGCACAGCATGCCGATCGGCCCGACCGGCACCGCGATCGACAGCCCCATGACGACGGACTTGATGAACAGCATTGCCTGCTCCTTGCGACATGTCACATGTTGAACAGGCATCGTAGGGAAAATCCCGTCATCGCTGAATGCGGTTTTTAAGGAAGAATGGCCACCCCGCCTTAAAAAATACCGCCGTGATGGACGATCTGGACTGGAAGATAGTGACGCTGCTGCAGGCCAACGGCCGCATCAGCTACACGGAGCTGGCGCGCCAGGTGCACCTGTCGGTGCCGGCGGTGACGGAACGCGTGAAGCGGCTTGAAGCGGCCGGCGTCATCGAGGGCTACACGGCCCGGATCAATCCTGCCGCGGCCGGCTATCCAGTCAGCGCGCTGATCGGCATCACGGTGCCGCAACCGGCAAAAGCAAAATTCCTCCGGTTGCTGGAGACCATTCCCGAAGTCGTCGAATGCCATCACGTGACGGGCGCGGACTCGTACATGATGCGGCTCGCCGCGATCAGCATGACCCATCTCGAACAACTGATCGAACGCATCAACCTGTACGGCGAAACCCGCACGTCGATCGTGATGTCGACACCGCTGCCCGCACGCGGGCTGGCGCGGCCGCCGTCGCCGCGCGACGTCGTTCGCCATTGACACATCGAGAGGCCCGTCCGATCCGCTTCCCGCAGGGGATCATCAAGCCATTCCGGTCGGCGGTAACCGGCGGCCGATCATCGTTCGGCCGGGTACCGCCGTGACGATCGACGTCGATCGACTACTTGCCGGCCAGACCGCCCAAGCCGCCCAGCAGGCCACCCACCAGCCCCGTCACGGGTGCCAGCGGATTGGAGAGACCACCCAGCGGTGAGCCGCCGCCCGTGCCGCCCGTGCCCGTCGTGGAACCGTTGTGGACGATCGCCGTATTCCCGCCGACCACGCTCGTCACCAGGCCCGCGACCGGCACCGCGCCGTTCGCACCGCCCGGGTTGACGAGGCCGCCCGCGTTGGTCACGGTGTTGCCGACCGCGCGCACGAGGTCGCCCACGCCGCCGACCAGCGGCTGGGGCGACGTGGACGTCACCTTCCATCCCGCCGACGTGATCGCGCCGCCGATCTGTCCGAGCAGGCCCGCGACGGGCTGCCCGAGGCCGGTCGCCGTGCCGACCTGCTGCGTGACCTGGCCGACGGTCGTGACGAGCGGCGTGATCGCCGTGCTGATCGCCTGCGTCGTCTGCTGGACCGGGCCCGACGACAGGGCCGCGCCGAGCATGGTGCCGCCCGTCTTGAGGCCGCCGGCGACGGTGTCGAGCAGGCCGCCGACCGGCGTCGTGAGCGGCGCCAGCGGCGACAGCGGGCCGGTGCCGAGCGCCTTCACCGTGTCGCTGAGGCCGGCGACCGGGTTGCTGGTCGAGCCGACGATGGAGCCCAGCCCGGCGACCGTCGTGCCGACCGGGTTCGCCGTGAAGCCGATCTGACCGATGCCGTTGCTCACGGCGTTCGACGTGTCGCGGATGATCGTGCCCGCGCCCGTGACCGTGTTGCCGAGGCCGGTGGTCACGCCCTTGCCCACTGGCGGGCTCAGGTCGCCGAGCGTGACGCCGGCGTCGATGACGACCGCGCCGACGGAGCTGACGATGCCGTTCGTGCCCGGGGTGCCGCTTGTGCCGCTCGTGCCACCGATTCCGCTGGTTCCACTCGTTCCGCTGGTTCCGCTGGTTCCGCTGGTTCCGCTGGTTCCGCTGGTTCCGCTGGTTCCGCTGGTTCCGCTGGTCCCGCTGGTCCCGCTGGTCCCGCTGGTCCCGCTCGTCCCGCTCGTCCCGCTCGTCCCGCTCGTCCCGCTCGTCCCGCTCGTACCGCTCGTACCGCTGGTCCCGCTCGTACCGCTGGTCCCGCTCGTACCGCTGGTCCCGCTCGTACCGCTGGTTCCACTCGTACTGCTGGTCCCGCTCGTACCGCTGGTTCCACTCGTACCGCTGGTTCCACTCGTACCGCTGGTTCCGCTCGTGCCACTAGTCCCACCCGTGCCACTCGTACTCGTTCCGATAGTGTTGCCACCCGACTTCGGCGCCGTCACATCGCTGCCGCCGCACGCAGCCAGTGCGCAAGCCGTCGCAATGGCGGCGAGCGCAACGTTCGTCTTGATGAAATGATTTTGCATGGAAGCCCCCGCTCTCTTTTTCAGCTCGATCATCCCGACAAGCATCTATCGTGCCAGTGAGATCGGCATCATCGACGACTGCCTCCAGCCTCGGACCGCCGCGTCCCGACGGCCGTCCGGCGTGCGACGCACGGCATACGGGCGTAACTTCACAAGCCGTGGTCAAGCGTTGCGTCCCGGGTAACGCGTGCGTAACGCGGGCCCTGCGTTACGTAGCATCGCGCGGCGAAAGACGCAGTCCTGCTCCTGTCTCTATCATTCGAGTCTGCGAAACGGCGCTGTCGCCGATACTCGCCTCATCATTCACACCCGCTGCACGAACGGCGCCCCGACTCCCGACAAGGACAGACGATGAACACCCTGCGTGAAGTGCTGAAAGCCGCCGACATCGCGGCGATGGAACCGGAGCGTTCCACCCACCCGCTGAACGAGAATGCCGTCCGCCTGAAGCGTTCGCTTGGCGACGCAACCGGGCTCACGCAACTCGGCGTTCATCTCATGACCTTGATGCCCGGGCACGAATCCACCGAATACCACCGGCATCTCTACGCGGAGGAATGCGTCTACGTCCTGTCGGGAACCGGCGAGGCAATCGTCGATGGCCGGACCCATGCAATCGGCCCGGGCGACTTCATGGGATTTCCGCGCGGCGGCAACGCGCACACGATGCTGAATACGGGCGATCAGCCGCTGGTCTATCTCGTGGTGGGCGACCGGCCGGAACACGACGTGTGCGACTATCCGAAACTCGGCAAGCGGCTGTACAAGGCGGGCGCCAACAAGGTCTTCGTGGATCTCGGCAACGGACCTGCGTGACACATGCATCGCCCGGCGCAGGACCGCCCGCGGCCCGCCCTCACCCGTACACGGCGATTCCGCGAGCCTGCGCCGGCTTGACCATGACAGCCCGTCACACGATCAACGTCACACCGGCCCACGCAATCAGCACGACGCCCAGCGCACGCCCGACACGTTCGCCGCCGGGCAGGATCTTCTCCGCAAACACGAAGAGCGACAGCGCGGCGATCCACACGACGTTCATCACGCCGCCGACGAACAGCAGCGCCATCAGCAACCAGCAGCAGCCTACGCAAACCATGCCGTGCCGCGCGCCGAGCAGGAAACTGCCGGCGACGCCCGGGCGCCAGTGCGCAACCAGGAACCCGGCCGGCGCCCGGCATTGCCGAAGGCACGCGCGTTTCAGCGGCGAGAATTGATAGAGCCCGGCGAGCGCCAGCACGATGGCGGAAAGGACGGCGCTCTTCGACCACAGCATCATCGCGGAGATCAGCCCGGCCGGCTGCAGCATCGCCTGAAGCAACGCCGCGCCGATCGAGAACGCGAGCCATGCGGCGAGGTAGCCGGCCAGCAGCGACAGCGACGTGAACGCCGAACCCGCCCCATCCGCGCCGCGCTGCCGCAGCACCCGCCGGTACAGCATCACGAGCGGCGCCGCGCTGGGCGTCATCATCGCGATCATCATCACCCACCACATCACGATCACCGTGGGCAGCGACGGATCCATGCTGCCCATGGCGCCCTTCAGGCGATGCGGAAAGAGCGTAACGGCGGTCATCTCGAGCGCCGACATGCCGGTTCCCGCGCCCGTCCAGAGATAGAACCAGCACAGACCGACGAGCGCGGCCATGCCGAGCAGCGTGACGACGCGCTCGCGCCCGAGCCAGTGGTCGACGGGAGTCATGCCGCGACGCGATGCCGAACCACCCCGTGGTTGTTCAGGTGCAGCCGCGCGAACTGCGCATAGCTGCCGTCGAGGGTCAGCGGAATGTGGCCCTGCGAGCGCGACGTGCCCGAGCCGATTTCGGCCAGCTCGTATTCGAAGCCGTGCGGCAGGTCGATCCTCGCGCGATGTTCGGCGCCCGTCACCGGATTGACGATGGGATCGCCCGCGAGGTCGAACACGCCGTCGACGTGAATCCGGCCACGCCGCGCATCGACATCGACGTCGAAATCGATCTTCGCGAAGATCGGATCGAACGCCTGCTCGAGCGTCGAAGCAAAGACCGAGAACATCGTCGCAAACGGATCGGTATCCTGACCAGTCATGATCTTCAGCACCGCCTCGCGCTGCGCCGGGCTGGCGCGCTCGTCGACGATCGGCTGGCACCGGCCCCGCCCCTCATGGATGGCCCCTGGCCATTCGAACACGACCGCGATCCTGACGCCGTCGAGCACCACGTCGCCGTAGTGGCCGCTGTCGATCGAAATCGCCCCCATCGCCGCGCAGTGGCCATGGGTCGGCGGCGCGTTGAACTGGCATGGGCAACCGTATGAGCAATTGCAATTGATCAATTCGGCACCCTGAATCTCCCACGGCGTCATGGCTCCACCTCGCGCTCGGCTACACAGGAATGATTCGAATCTAGTGCACCGCACAGGGGAAATCAAAGCCGCCGTGGCGGCCCGGATCGACGCATGAAAACCGCCGGTCAAGCGCGCGTGGAAGGCGCTGCGGCGCGCTCGTGCAAGTCCCCACCGGCGGACGTCGGCTCGTGCGAATCCCGCATGGATCTCACACGACCAGCGACGCGACGATCGCGCACCACAACGCACTTGCGCCGCACAGAAACACGCGCCGCGCGACGAGCATCCGCGATTCGTCGTCGGGAGTCTTCATCGGCGAGGTAGCAAGAAACGGCACGCTGACGAGGCACGCGAACCCGGCCAGCGCCGGCAGGATCACGACGTAGTCGCCGAACCGCCACGGCAGCGGCTCGTGCCAGCCCCAGTAGCCGAGAAACAGCATGCCCATCGAAAACATCGTCGCGGCGGCCGAACTGAGCGCGACCACCGATCCCGTCGGAAATTGCATGGGAGCCTCCCCTCGCGCAGCGTGCGCGACGCCGGGTCATTATCCCGGCACGCCGGGAAAAAGCACAACGACGGCCGATGGACGGCAACGCTCATCCCGACGTCGAAGCCGACCAGCACGTCGAAGGAGCGGAGCCCGATCCCGGTGGGGTGGCCGGCTGCGCCTGCGGCGCGGGGATGCGGCAGAGGCACTGACGATTGCGGCGATGCCGCATGAATGATCGTTGTCACGGATTGACAGCGATCGGCTTCAGGTGAAGGAAGCGCCCGCCTTCAGCCCGGCTTCTTCGCCGCCTGCACGACGGAAATCCAGCCCACCACCGCCGCGGCGACCCAGCAGCACGCGATCATCAGGTCGAGATCCATCCAGCCTTCGAAATTCGTGCTGTTTTCGAAGCTGCAGCGCTGATGGCCCCTGACCCAAACGCAGCCATTGATGAACTGCTGGATGTGCATATAAACGCTGTAGACGGCAAAAGCCGACGCAATGACTGTGAGCCGCAAACGGACGTGCTTTTTCATGTGGCGCGGATGCCGGTGGGAAAGCCAGTGCCGATCTTACGGCAACGGCAACCCGCCCGGCAATCCGTCGCATCCTGGGCGCCCGGATGCCCGCCGCTCACCCGTCGATCCGCCTGATCGTGCGCAGGCAGTCGGCCGCCAGTTGCTGATAGATGCGCGTACCGTTCGCCTTCGCGTCGATCTCCGAATCGCTCAGCCGCCGCACGACGCGCCCCGGCACGCCCGCGAGCAGCACGCCGCGCGGCACGTCGTAGCCGGCCTTCACGAACGCGCACGCGGCGACGATGGTCGTGGCGCCGATCGTCGCGCCGTCCATCACGACCGCGTTCATGCCGATCATCGTGTCGGGTTCGAGCGTCGCGCCATGCACGATCGCGCCGTGGCCGACGTGGCTGTTGACGCCGAGCCGGCACGTCTCGCCGATCCCGACGTGCAGCACGCAGCCGTCCTGCACGTTGCTGCCGTCTTCGACGACGATCGCGCCGAAGTCGCCGCGCAGGCTCGCATGCGGGCCGATGTAGCAGCGCGCGCCGATCGTCACGTCGCCGATCACGACCGCGCTCGGATCGACATACGCGGACGAATCGATGCGCGGCCGCATCCCATTGAATTCGAACAGCGGCATCGGTCAGAGCGCCGCGGCCGCTTCCGGCACGAGCGTGAACAGGTCGCCGACCACGCCGTAGTCGGCCACGCTGAAGATCGGCGCTTCCGGATCCTTGTTGATCGCGACGATCACCTTCGAATCCTTCATGCCGGCCAGGTGCTGGATCGCACCCGAGATGCCGACCGCGATGTACAGCTGCGGTGCGACGATCTTGCCGGTCTGGCCGACCTGGTAGTCGTTCGGCACGTAGCCGGCGTCGACCGCGGCGCGCGATGCGCCGAGCGCGGCTTGAAGCTTGTCCGCCAGCGGCTCCAGCACCTTCGTGTAGTTCTCGCCGCTGCCCAAGCCGCGGCCGCCCGACACGATGATGTTGGCGCTGGTGAGTTCCGGACGGTCCAGCTTCGTCACTTCACGGCTCACGAACCGCGATTTGCCGGCATCCGCTGCCACTTCGATCTTCTCGACCGTGGCGCCGCCGCCTTCCGATGCCACCGGATCAAACCCGGTCGCACGCACCGTGATCACCTTGACCGGATCGCCCGACTGCACCGTCGCGATCGCGTTGCCCGCGTAGATCGGCCGCTCGAACGTATCGGCCGATATCACCGCCGTGATCTCGGAGATCTGTGCGACATCCAGCTTCGCCGCAATGCGCGGCGCGATGTTCTTGCCATAGGCGGTGGCCGGCGCAACGATGTGCGCATAGCCATTCGCGACGTTCATCACCGTCGCTTCGACGTTCTCGGCCAGACCGTCGGCCAGTTGCGGCGCATCGGCCAGCAGCACCTTCGTCACACCGGCGATCTTCGCCGCTGCATCGGCTGCCGCTTGTGCGTCGTGTCCAGCGACGAGCACATGAACGTCGCCGCCGCCCACCGCGTTGAGCACCTGTGCGGCAGCGACGGCATTCAACGTCACGGCCTTGATCGACGCGTTGTCGTGATCCGCAATCACCAGAATCGTCATTTCCTTGCGTTCCCTCTTACAGCACCTTGGCTTCGGTCTTCAGCTTCTCGACCAGCGTCTTCACGTCCGGCACCTTCACACCGGCTGCGCGCTTCGGCGGCTCGACCACCTTGAGCACCTTCAGACGCGGCGTCACGTCCACGCCGAGGTCGCCGGGCGTCACGATGTCCAGCGGCTTCTTCTTCGCCTTCATGATGTTCGGCAGCGTCACGTAGCGCGGCTCGTTCAGGCGCAGATCCGTGGTGATGACGGCGGGCAGTTGAAGCGACAGCGTTTCCGCGCCGCCGTCGACTTCGCGTGCGACGGTCGCACGGCCGTCGGCGATCGTCACCTTCGATGCGAACGTCGCTTGCGGCAACCCCGCCTGCGCGGCCAGCATCTGGCCCGTCTGGTTCGAATCGTCGTCGATCGCCTGCTTGCCGAGGATCACCAGTTGCGGCAGCTCCTTGTCGACCAGCACCTTCAACACCTTCGCGACGCCGAGCGGCTCGACGCTGTCGTTCGATTCGACGAGGATCGCGCGATCCGCGCCGATCGCGAGCGCCGTGCGCAGCGTCTCCTGCGCCTGCGCGACGCCCATCGACACGACGACCACTTCGGTCACGACGCCGGCCTCCTTCAACCGCACGGCCTCTTCCACCGCGATCTCGTCGAACGGGTTCATCGACATCTTCACGTTCGCGATGTCCACACCCGTCCGGTCGGATTTCACGCCGACCTTCACGTTCGCGTCGACCACGCGTTTCACTGCCACGAGCACTTTCAACTGCCTGTCTCCTGTTTCGTTGCGTGCGCCGCGCCCTGTCAGCGCGCGGTAAAGCCGCCGTCGATCACGAGCTCCGCACCCGTCACGTAGCGGCCTGCCGGCGACACGAGATACAGGATGCCGGCCGCAATGTCGCGCGGGCTGCCGATCTTCGCCATCGGCACGTTCGTCTGCATGTACTCGAAGGCGCGATCGGGGTCCTGCCCCATCTGGCGGAACGCTTCCTCGAGCATCGGCGTGCGGATATAGCCGGGATGCACCGAGTTCGCACGAATGTTCTTCGCCGCGTACAGCATCGCGTCGACCTTCGCCATCATCCGTACCGCCGCCTTCGACGCGTGATACGCGGGCACGTCGGGCCCGCCGACGATCCCGTACATCGACGACAGGTTCACGATCGAGCCGCCGCCGGCCGCGTCGATATGCGGAATCGCCGCACGCGTGCACAGGAACACGCCGTTCACGTTCACGTCCTGCACGCGCTGCCACTGCGCAAGCGTGAGCTCGTGCGTCGGCACGTTGTGGCCTTCGATGCCCGCGTTGTTCACGAGCACGTCGAGGCGCCCGAAGCGCGCGACGATCTCGCCGAACACGCGCGCCACATCGGCCTCATGCGTGACGTCGAGCGACCAGAACGCGGCCTGGCCGCCCTGCGCGCGGATTTCCTCGACGAGCGCTTCGGCCGGTTGCGACAGCACGTCGAGAATCGCGACGCTCGCGCCGGCGGCAGCCAGCGTGCGTGCGGTTTCCGCACCGATGCCGCGCGCGCCGCCGGTGATCGCGGCCACCTTGCCGCGCAGGTCGAACAGGTCTTCGATGAGCTTCATGTCGTCTCCAGGTATTGGTTCGGACGGGCTGCCCACATCGGGGCCGGCCGTCAGGGGCATGCGGCGTTATCGCGTATTGCGCGTCGCAAGAAAATCGAGGCATTCGCGATTGAAATAGTCGGCGTGTTCCACCATCACCCAGTGGCCGCACCGGTTCATCAACACGAAGCGCGCATCGCGGCAGCGTTCGAGGAACTTCAGCGCGCCGCCGACCGGATTGAAGCGGTCGTCCGTGCCCCAGAAGCCGAGCACCGGCGCACGCAGGTCGCCGAGCGCGTCGGTCAGGTTCGGCACGCTCATCGTCGACAGCACTTCGGTCGGCTGTTCGACGCACACCTTCATCCGTTCGGCGACGAGCGCATCGGTGACGATCGCCGGATCGTGCACGAGCAGCGTCAGCAGCTCGCGCATCGTGTCGTCATTCATCTGGCGATTGGTGAACAGCTTCACCATCCGCTGGATGCCTTCCATCCGGAAATAGGTGTCGCGATCCTCGACGCCGCCCGGCGCCATCATGATCAGCCCGTCGACTTCGCCCGGATGGTCGAGCGCGTACTTCAGCGCGATCGCGCCGCCGAGCGAGTTGCCGAGCAGCACGGCCGGGCCGATGCCGAGCGCGGTCAGCTGCGCATGCAGCGCGCTGACGAAGAAATCGAGCGTATAGGCGACGTCGGCGGGCTTCGACGACTGCCCGTAACCGGGCAGGTCGACGACGATCGCGCGATAGCCGGCCGCCGCGAACGCGGGCACGTTGTGCTTGAAGTTGCTGAAACCGCTGGCGCCCGGGCCGCTGCCGTGGATGAACACCACGGGCCGCCCTTCGCCCGCCTCGTAGTGATGCAGGCGCAGGCCGCCCGGCACGTCGGTGAAGATGCCGGCGGGCGGCGTCGTGGGGATCGTCATCGCGGGTTGTCTCCTTCGTCGTTCGATGGATGTCTGCCACGATGATTGCGCCGCCGGCGTCGGCCGGCATCATCCTTTCAGACTACGAAGCCGCGCGTGCTTCTTCCTATCATCGGTCCACCGAAACGGAGGCAACGATGAACGGATTCGACTACAGCGGCAAGACGGTGCTCGTGACGGGCGGCACCAAGGGCATCGGGCGGCGCATCGCCGAACGGTTTCTCGCGGCAGGCGCGCGCGTGTTCGTGTGCGGACGCAGCGCGCCCGACACGCCGCCTTCTGCCGGCGGCCGCACGGCGGCGTTCGTCGCGGCCGACCTGCGCGACATCGAACAGGTCGACGCGATGCTCGCGACGATTCGCGCTGCGGCAGGCGGCCTCGACGTGCTCGTCAACAACGCCGGCGGCTCGCCGTTCGCGCTCGCGGCCGATGCGTCGCCGCGCTTCACCGAATCGATCGTGCGCCTGAACCTGATCGCGCCGCTGCAACTCGCGCAGCGCGTAAACGCGATCATGCAGCCGCAGCCCGAAGGCGGCGTGATGCTGTTCATCGCGAGCGTCAGCGCGTCACGGCCCTCGCCGGGCACGGCCGCATACGGCGCCGCGAAAGCGGGCCTCGTCAACGCGGTCACGTCGCTCGCCGTCGAGTGGGCGCCGCGCGTGCGCGTGTGCGCGATCAGCCCGAGCCTCGTGCAGACGGAATCGGCCACCGAAGGCCACTACGGCGACGCCGCCGCGCTCGACGCCATTCGCGCGACGATTCCCGCCGGACGGCTCGCGACGCCCGACGACGTCGCCGCCGCGTGCCTGTTCCTCGCATCGCCCGCAGCCTCGTACACGTCGGGCGCGAACCTGCGGCTCGACGGCGGCGGCGAACGGCCCGCGTTCCTGTCGGCCGCGCAGGCCGCCGCACGCTGATGCACGCATGGCCAACCGTACGGCGCGAATTGTTCGCCAGTCCTAGGGAAGTCATCTAGTTCATTTTGACGATTCCCTGCTACCGCGATCTCCCTACTCTGCCTCTCACGACAACACACACAGTCGACCGTCGTCGATACCCCCAAGAGGAGACACCATGCATCAACGGATTTCGCGCCGTACCGACAAGCGGGCAACCGCCACGCTGTCGACGCTGGCCGCCGCGCTGCTGGCATGTGCCGCGCCCGGCGCACATGCAGGCAGCACGATCGAGCTGGGCGCCGACACGACGCTGGACTACACGTTCACGCTCAGTTACGGCCTCGGCATGCGCACCCGCGCACCGAGCGGCAATCTCCTCACGCCGGCGAACATCAACGGCGACGACGGCGACCGCAACTTCGCGAAGAACAAGCTGATCGAGAACCAGGTCAGCCTCCTCGGCGAAGTGAACCTGAAGCACGACGACTGGGGCGTGTTCGTGCGCGCCGACACGTTCTACGACCAGGCGTATCGCCGCCCGAACTACAACGACGCGCCGGGTACCGTGAACCAGTCGGGCCAGTACAACAACTTCACGAGCGATGCGCGCTACTGGTCGGGCGGCCACACGACGCTGCTGGCCGCGTATGCGTACAACACGTTCAAGATCGGCTCGACGAGCCTGAACGTGAAGGTCGGCGACCAGGTCGTCGCGTGGGGCGAGAGCCTGTTCTTCCCGAACATCGCGGGTGCGCAAGGGCCTGCCGACGCGACCAAGTCGTACATGGCCGGCGCCGAAGTGAAGGACATCCTGCTGCCGGTGCCGCAGATCTCCACGCAATGGCAGATCACGCCGAACTTCAGCCTGCTCGGCTACTACCAGTTTTCTTACCAGCAGAACCGGCTGACCGCGCCCGGCACGTACTGGAGCTATTCCGACGTCACGGGCCCCGGCGCGCAGTTCATCATCGGCCCGGGCGGGATGATCATTCCGCGCGGCCCCGACGACAAGCCGAGCGCGCGCAACCAGTGGGGGATCGGCGCACGCTTCCGCGTGCTCGGCGACACCGAGCTCGGCCTGTACCACCTGCACTACAACGACATGAACCCGAGTGTCGTCACGACGTACTTCCCGACGCTCCAGTACCAGCAGACCTACTTCAGCAACATCAAGCTGACCGGCGCGAGCTTCTCGACGCAGGTCGGCCCGGTGAACGTCGCCGGCGAAGTGTCGTACCGCCAGGGGGCGGCCGTGCTCGTCAACACGCCGACCGGCCCGCAGTCGACCCGCGCGAACGTGCTGCAGACGAACCTGTCCGGCATCTACTCGATCGGGCCGAGCTTCCTCGCGAATTCGCAGACGCTGATCGGCGAACTCACGTACGTGCATGCCGGCAGCATCTCCGAGCTCGACGGCTCGACCACGCTCACGAATTCGCGCAACGCGCTCGCGATGGAGATCGCGTGGACGCTCAGCTACAAGAACGTGTTCAACGGCTGGGATCTCGACGTGCCGCTGACCTACACGCACGACCTGACGGGCACGTCGCCGCTCGCCGGCGCGCTCGGCTCGCTGACGGGCCAGGGCGACCACCGCGTGACGGCCGGCGTGACCTTCACGCGCCTGAGCAACCTGCAGCTGTCGCTCGTCTACGCGAAGTTCCTCGGCTCGCCGAACCCGGTCACGCGCCCGCTCGCGGATCGCGACTACGTGCTGGCCACGGCGACCTACCACTTCTGAGCGGCCCGGCCGCTCGTCATTCAGCACTATGAGGACCGATATGAAACGCATTCATCTCCCCCTCCTGCGCGCGTCGGTGATGGCCGCGTGCGCGGTCGTCGCGACGGCGTCGTTCCCGAAGGTCACGCCGGACGACCTGAAGGCGCTCGACGGCCCGCTGACGCCGATGGGCGCGGTGCGCGCCGCGAGCAAGGACAGCGGTGTGCCCGAGTGGTCGGGCAAGTGGCTCGGCACGCCGCCTGACGTGCAGTACAAGCGCGGCAGCCGCTACCCCGACCCGTTCGCGAACGACAAGCCGGTCGCGACGATCACCGCGGAAAACATGGCGCAGTACGCCGAGCACCTGACCGACGGCCAGAAGGCGATGTTCAAGCGCTACCCGGCCACGTTCAAGATCAACGTCTACCCGAGCCACCGCGACTTCCGCTACGCGGATTCCGTGTACAAGGACATCCGTGCATACGCGCCGGATTCGACGATGACGTCCGACGCGAACGGCCTCACGAACGCGCCGCCGACGGTGCCCTACCCGATCCCGAAAACGGCTGCCGAGCTGCTGTGGAACCAGCGCTTCTCGTCGGCGATCGGCGCCGAGCAGGCAACCTACGACCAGGCGGTCGTGTACTCGGACGGCAACGTTGCATGGGGCAAGGTGCGCTACGACATCTACTCGCCGCGCAACTCCGGCAAGTTCGACGTGAAGAGCGACCTGAACAACCGCACGTACTACCGCAACGCGACGGAGCTGCCGCTGTCCGACCGCGGCTCGCTGATCGTCGGCTTCACGAACTGGGACAAGGCCGGCGCGGACAACTCGTCGCGCACGTGGATGTACAACCCCGGCACGCGGCGCGTGCGGCAGGCGCCGGAATACGGCTACGACCAGCCGCAGGGCCCGGGCGGCTTCCGCACCGTCGACGACGACCGCCTGTACAACGGCCCCGGCGACCGCTACGACTGGAAGATCGTCGGCAAGCGCGAGATCTACGTGCCGTACGACAACTACAAGGCGATGGACAGCTCGGTGAAGTACGCCGACCTGCTGACCAAGGGCCACGAGAACCCGTCGTATATCCGCTACGAGCTGCATCGCGTGTGGGTGCTGCAGGCGACGCTGAAAAGCAATTACCGTCACCAGTATGCGAAGCGCGTGCTGTACATCGACGAGGATTCGTGGATGACGCTGCTCGCCGACAACTACGACGCACGCGGCCAGCTGTGGCGCACCAACGTGGCGACGACGCTGTATGCGTATGACGCGAAGGTGTTCTACCCGGGCGTCGTGTTCTATCACGACCTGATCTCCGGCGCGTACATGGCCGACCGCCTGACGAACGAAGGCCCGATGCCGAAGCTCGACAACAGCCCGCAGTTCAACGAGGCGTACTTCTCGCCGGACGCGATCCGAAGTTCGGGTAACTAAGCAACCCGCGCGCCGGAGCCTGTGCTCCGGCGCTCCAAGCCGCCCGCCACGGCGGCCTGTTCCATTCGAGATTCGAGGGCCCTTTCATGTCTTCCCGCCTGCATACGACGCTCGGCGACGAGCTGTACGCCGCGTGGCACGCGCGTGCGCCGGTCGCGCCGCTGTCGAGCCGCCCGCGCCGCCTGTCGCTCGATGACGCCTACCGCATCCAGCAGCGCTTCATCGAGCGCCGCATCGAGCACGGTGAGGCCGTGGTCGGCAAGAAGATCGGCGTGACGAGCCAGGCCGTGCAGGACATGCTGAACGTGCGCCAGCCCGATTTCGGCATCCTGCTGTCCGGCATGCACTACGCGGCCGGCGAAGCGATCGCCGCCGATACGCTGATCGCGCCGCGCGCCGAGGGCGAGATCGCGTTCATCCTCGCGCGCGACCTGCGCGGCCCCGGCATCGACCGCACCGACGTGATCGCCGCGACGGCCGCCGTCGCGCCCTGCTTCGAGATCGTCGATTCGCGCATCCGCGACTGGGCGATCCGCATCGAGGACACCGTCGCCGACAACGCGTCGTGCGGCGTGTACGTGCTCGGCGACGCGCGCGTCGATCCGCGCACGCTCGACCTCGCCGCGTGCGAGATGACGATCGACAAGAACGGCGAGCCCGTCGCACAAGGGCGCGGCGACGCGGCGCTCGGCCACCCCGCCGACGCGGTCGCGTGGCTCGCGAACACGCTCGCCGCGTACGACGTGCCGCTGCTCGCCGGCGAGATCGTGCTGTCCGGCTCGCTTGCCAAACTGATTCCGGTCACGGCCGGCGACGCGCTGTCGATGCACATCTCCGGCATCGGCAGTTGCGACGTCCGCTTTATCTAAAGGAAGAATCCTGATGAAGAAAATCAAATGCGCACTGATCGGGCCCGGCAACATCGGCACCGACCTGCTCTACAAGCTGCGCCGCTCACCGGTGCTCGAACCCGTGTGGATGGTCGGCGTCGATCCGGCGTCCGACGGCCTCGCGCGGGCGCGCGAGTTCGGCCTGAAGACCACCGACCGGGGTGTCGACGGGCTGCTGCCGCACGTGGCCGCCGACGACATCCGCATCGCGTTCGACGCGACCTCCGCCTACGTGCATCGCGACAACTCCGACAAGCTCACCGCGCTCGGCGTGAAGATGATCGACCTGACGCCCGCCGCGATCGGTCCGTACTGCGTGCCGCCGGTGAACCTCGACGCGCATCTCGACAGCGCGCAGGCGAACGTGAACATGGTGACCTGCGGCGGCCAGGCGACGATCCCGATGGTATATGCGGTATCGCGCGTGCAGCCGGTTGCGTACGGCGAGATCGTCGCGACCGTGTCGTCGCGCTCGGTCGGCCCCGGCACGCGCAAGAACATCGACGAATTCACGCGCACGACGTCCGGTGCGATCGAACAGGTCGGCGGCGCCCGCAAGGGCAAGGCGATCATCGTGATCAACCCGGCCGAGCCGCCGCTGATCATGCGCGACACGATCCACTGCCTGACCGACGGCCCGCCCGACGTCCACGCGATCACCGCGTCCGTGCATGCGATGGTCAAGGAAGTGCAGCGCTACGTGCCCGGCTATACGCTGAAGAACGGCCCGGTGTTCGACGGCAATCGCGTGTCCGTCTTCATGGAGGTCGAAGGGCTCGGCGATTACCTGCCGAAGTACGCGGGCAACCTCGACATCATGACCGCCGCCGCGGCCGCCACGTCCGAGCGTTTCGCCGAACAGATGCTGGCCGCGACGGCCGCCACCGCTTGAGTCGAGGAGTCACACGATGTCACTTGCAGGCAAGAAGATCGCCGTCCACGACATGTCGCTGCGCGACGGGATGCACCCGAAGCGCCACCAGATCACGCTCGACCAGATGCGCAACATCGCGCGCGGGCTCGACGCGGCCGGCGTGCCGCTGATCGAGGTCACGCACGGCGACGGGCTCGGCGGCGCGTCGGTCAACTACGGGTTCCCCGCGCATACCGATGAGGCGTACCTCGGCGCCGTGATTCCGGAGCTGAAGCAGGCAAAGGTGTCGGCGCTGCTGCTGCCCGGTATCGGCACCGTCGAGCATCTGCGCATGGCGCACGAACTCGGCGTCGGCACGATCCGCGTCGCGACGCACTGCACCGAGGCGGACGTGTCGGAGCAGCACATCGGCCTCGCGCGCACGCTCGGGCTCGATACGGTCGGCTTCCTGATGATGGCGCACATGTCGTCGCCGGAGCAGCTCGTCGTGCAGGCGAAGCTGATGGAGTCGTACGGCGCGAACTGCATCTACATCACCGATTCGGCCGGCCACATGCTGCCGGATGACGTGACCGCACGGATCGCCCGGGTGCGCGACGCGCTGAAGCCGGAGACCGAACTCGGTTTCCACGGCCATCACAACCTCGCGATGGGTGTCGCCAACTCGATCGCGGCGGTTGCCGCCGGCGCGAACCGGATCGACGCGGCCGCGGCCGGCCTCGGCGCCGGCGCGGGCAACACGCCGATGGAAGTGTTCGTCGCGGTGTGCGACCGGATGGGGATCGAAACGGGCGTCGACGTGTTCGCGATCTCGGACGTCGCCGAGGATCTCGTCGTGCCGATCATGGACGCGCCGATCCGCCTCGACCGCGACGCGCTGACGCTCGGCTATGCAGGCGTCTACTCGTCGTTCCTGCTGTTCGCGAAGCGCGCGGAAGCGAAGTACGGGATTCCGGCGCGCGACATCCTCGTCGAGCTGGGCCGGCAGCGGCTCGTGGGCGGGCAGGAGGACATGATCGAGGACGCGGCGCTGACGATGGTGCGGGCGCGGGCGGTGGCGGCCTGAACGTACGCGGCCGGCAATCGTCCGGACGCAGCGGCACAGCGGCAAACGGGGCGCAAGCCCCGTTTTCATTTCGGATGCGCGGATCGAGCGACGTCGGTCACGCATCGCCCGCCGGCTTCAGCGATGCTTCCCCCCGTGCCGCTTGCGCCGATGGGCTTCACGCGCCTGCAACAGCGACGGCATCAGTTCCTCGATGTATTGCCGCGCCTGCCCGCGCGTCACGATCTCGCTGAAGCGCTGATGGGCCTTGTCATGGCCAACCAGCGCCGCATGCGCTTTCTTCAGGATGTGCAGAAACGCGATCAGGCTCGTGCCGTCGCGCACGGGCAGCGCATCGCGCGGGTCGGCGGCCGGTGTCGTACTCATGATCCGATCCTTTGCGGGCAGTCGGTGCGGCACGTCGGGGTCACGAGTGCCAGCAGGTCGTTCGCGAGACGGTCGCGATCCGTCAGCGGCGCGAGGCCGAACAGCCGCTCGAGCGTCGCGGCGACCGATGCATGATCGTACGGCGTGTGGTCGACCTGCCCGGCCGCGACCCACGGCGAGATCACGATCGCCGGCACGCGCACGCCATACACGTCGAACCCGAAGCCGCTCGCGTTCAACGTCGCCGCCGCGCCATCGTTCGGCGGCGGCGCGGCGCCCGGCCTGACCGAATCGTAGAAACCGCCGTGCTCGTCGTAGCAGATCACGAGCAGGCTGCTGTTCCACACCGGCGAATTGCGGATCGCGTTGTACACCCGCGCGGCGAGCTGGTCGCCGCCGGCAAGGCCATCCATCGGGTGCTGCGAGCTGCCGTTCTGGTACGTGCCGTGCACGATGTCGCCGTATCCGGGCTCGATGAACGTGTAGCGCGCCGTATAGCCGGCCGCGAGATCGGCCTCGAAGTGCGCGAGGTCGTCGATGTCGAAGAAGCTGATGCCCTTCAGCGACGCGACCTGCGGCACGTGGCCGAGCGGGTCGCCGGTCTGGTCCTGGTAGATGCGCCAGTTGTCGTCGCCGAGCGCGGCGAAGATCGAACCCTTCGGATACGGAAAGCCGTTGAACGCATCCCATCCGGCCATTTCTTCCCTGGTCGGCGAATGGTCGAGCCCGGCCGACGATGCGCCGTGCAGGAAGAAGCGGTTCGGCCAGGTCGGCCCCGGCATCGACGCATGCCATGCGTCGCACAGCACGAACGCGTTCGCGAGCGCGTGCAGCGACGGCGCCTGCGTCGCGATATCGACGCCCTGCATGATCTTGCCCGCGTCGGCCGGCTGCGGCGGCGTGCCTTCGGAATGCGATGTCGCGTAGTTCGACACGAACCCGGTGTTGACGACCGGCGGATACGGCTGCCCTTTCACGAACGGCACGCCCGCGCCGCACAGCTGTTCGAGCACGTCGTTGAATTCGTGGCACGGATCGGTCGGCATCCGGTCGGGCGCGCCGCCGCCGAACGGATACACCGCGTCACCGTACGCATTGCTGTTACCCGGCGAAGCGGCAACGATATCGGGGTAGCCCGACAGCGCGAACAGATGATCGAAGGAACGGTTCTCGAGCATCAGCACGAACACGTGCTGGATGCGGTCCTGAACCGACGGGGATGCGGGGGCTGCGTCTGCACTCATGGCGCCTCCTGGCGTCGCGCGACGAAAGTCCTGCTGGCACGATCGTCGGCCCGATGAAAGCTGCTGAAGGAATTGAAAGCCGTGGCGCGGGCCGCGAATTGCCGATGAGTGTACGACCGCCCCGGCCCGCACGTAAAGCCGCACGCGAACCGCGTCGCGGCGGGCGCGTTCAACTGTCCGCCGACGCGGTTTTCAGCGTGACGACATCGCGCCGCGGCGGCGCACCGAACATCCGTGCGTATTCGCGGCTGAACTGCGACGCGCTTTCGTAGCCGACGCGATACGCGGCCGTTTCCGCGTTCGCCGCGCCCGTCACCATCAGGTGCCGCGCTTCCAGCAGGCGCAACTGCTTCTGGTACTGCAGCGGCGTCATCGACGTGAGCGCCTTGAATTGCCGGTGAAACGCCGACGGGCTCATCTGTGCGACAGCGGCGAGATCCTCGACGCGGATCGCCTCGGCGAACTGGCCGCGCAGCGCATGGATCGCCGCGACGACGCGCTGCGCATGGCCGTTGGCGAACACGACGCGCGCGACTTCGCCGCCGTGCGGCCCCGCGAGCAGCCAGTAGCAGATCTCCCGCTTCACGAGCGGCGCGACGACCGGAATCGCGGCCGGCGTATCGAGCAGCCGCATCATCCGCAGCACGCAATCGGCGAGCGGCCCGCCGAAATCGGTCACGCACACGCCATGGCCGATCGCGCCACGCGGTTGCGATGGCGGCGTATCGAGTCGTTCGAGTACTTCACGCATCATCGCGATATCGAATTCGAGCACCATGCCGAGGAACGGTTCGGTCTCGCTCGCCTTGACGATGCGGCTCGTCGCCGGCATCTCGACGCTGACGACGAGCGCGCGGCCGGGCCCGTAGTCGTACCGGCGCCCGCCGAACGTCGTCCACTTCGCGCCCTGCACGACGACGCACAGCGCCGGTTTCATGATCAGCGGCGCGGGCAGCTTCTCGCGATTGGAACGTAGCAGGATCAGCCCGTCGATCGCCGTCGCGAACGGGCTCTCTTCACCCGCCGCGCCCGTCAGGCGAGCGACACGTTCGACCAGTTCGTCCGACATACAGCCCCTCCGTATCCCGATGTCCGGATGGTACACGCGGCGCGACGCTTGCCGGGGCAGTCGGGCAGGATCAGGCAAGAACGCGGCCGGTTCCGGCATTCAGGCGCGGCAGCCGCCACCGTACGCTTGGCGCTGTTCGTCACCGACTTCGATCAGGAGCCCAGCATGACCGCAACGCAATCCCAACCTTCCACCCCGAAAATCGCCGTCGTCACCGGCGGTAGCCGCGGGCTTGGCCGCAATACGGTGCTGCATCTCGCGCAGCGCGGCGTGCGCGCGATCTTCACCTATCACTCGAATCGCACCGAGGCCGATCACGTCGTCGCGCTGGCCGCCGACGCCGGGCAGGCGGCGATCGCGCTGCCGCTCGATACGGGCGACAGCGCGACGTTCGACCGCTTCGCCGGGCAGCTCCGCGAAGCGCTGGCCAGTTGGGGCGCCGACCGGTTCGATTTCCTCGTCAACAATGCAGGCACGTCGCATCACGCGCCGATCGCCGAAACGACGGAAGCCGATCTCGATGCGCTCTATCGCGTGCACTTCAAGGGCGTGTTCTTCCTCACGCAAGCGCTGCTGCCGCTGATCCGCGACGGCGGCCGCATCGTGAACGTGTCGTCGGGCCTCACGCGCGTCGCCATGCCGGGCAGCGCGGCGTACGGGTCGATGAAGGGGGCGGTCGAGGTGTTGACGCGCTATCTGGCCCAGGAGCTCGGCCCGCGCCGCATCGCGGTGAACGTCGTCGCGCCGGGCGCGGTGGCAACCGACTTCAGCGGCGGGATGGTGCGCGACAACCCCGAAGTCAACCGGCGCGTCGCGGAATGGACGGCGCTCGGCCGCGCGGGCGAGCCCGACGACATCGGGCCGATGATCGCGTCGCTGCTGTCGGACGACAACCGCTGGGTCAATGCGCAGCGCATCGAGGTGTCGGGCGGGATGGCGCTCTGAGCGTTGACTTTCACCGAGCGGCCCGATACGATCGATGCACTTTCAAGACGCCCTCCCGGTCCGCCGGGAGGGCGTTTCGTTTTGGTTCCGCCAACCAAAAGGAAACCCCTTGAAATGAACCGTATCGACATCCTCGCCTCCGGCCCGAATGGCGGCCTCGGCTACCTGCAGCACGGCACCGGCCCCGAATGCGTGATGGTCCTGCACGACTGGCTCGGCGACCGCACGAACTACACGGTGCTGCTGCCGTATCTCGACGAAGCGGCGTTCACGTACGTGTTCGTCGACCTGCGCGGCTACGGCGAATCCATCCACCTGAGCGGTGCCTGTACCGTCGACGAAATCTCGGCCGACTGCCTGGCGCTCGCCGATCGTCTCGGCTGGCAGCGCTTTCACGTGATCGGCCATTCGATGACCGGCATGGCGACGCAACGGCTCGCCGCCGACGCGCCATCGCGCGTCACGAGCGCGATCGCCGTGTGCCCGGTGTCGGCGGCCGGCAATCGCCTGAACGACGACGCACGTGCCTTCTTCGCGAGCACGACCGTCGATGACGATGCGTTTCGCCGGCTCGTGCGATTCGTGACGGGGGGATTGTCGGCGCGCTGGGCCGACGTGAAACTGCGGCAGAACCGCGAGCGTGTGGCGCCGGAGTGCCGGCTCGCGTATCTCGACATGCTGACCGGCACGGATTTCGTCGACGACATCCGCGGGCTCGACACGCGTTTCCTGGTGATCGTCGGCGACAAGGATCCGGGGCTCGACGCAGCGGCGATGCAGGCGACGTTCCTCGCGTGGCATCCGAACGCGCGGCTCGTGACGATACCGAATTGCGGGCATTACCCGATGCAGGAATGTCCGCCGTATTTCGCGATGATCGTCGAGGATTTCCTGCGGGACGCGGCCGCCTGAGCGTTGTGCACGCGCGGCGGCCGGTGAAGGCGGTGTGGGCCGCCACGGCATGACGATGCCGGCGGCCGGCGGACGGCACGCGATGTGTCGTCCACCCGGCTCGTCCGGCCTCGTCGGCCGGACAGGATTCGATCGGCGAGGCAGTGCTGCATGCCCGCGCCGATCGTTGCCGCGCTTAACGGCGCGGTTGGCCGCTGCGCTGCGGACGCGGGGAATTCGCGTCCTTGTGACGGAAGTTGATGCGACCCTTGGTGAGGTCATAGACCGACAGTTCCAGCGTCACACGGTCACCCGCGAGAATGCGGATGTGGTTCTTGCGCATGCGGCCCGACGCGTACGCGCCGACCACGACGCCGTTTTCCAGCGTGACACGGTATTTGCTGTCCGGCAGCACTTCGTCGACGATTCCGTCCAGTTCCAGCAGTTCTTCTTTTGCCAAACCAATTCCTCCAGACAAGGTAATTGACCGCGGCCGCGGCGATCTGCCCGGCGCCGTGCCCCACAACGGGACGGCGGCCGGCAGGCTGCCGGGGATCGGTTCGTTCAGACAGGCCCAGGGCCTGTCTTGCGATCGGAGCCCGGCGCGTTACGGCGTTCAGGCGGTCGGTGGCGGCGGCGCATGGAGCGCCGCGCAAAGTCGGGACCGCGCCTGCTACGGCATGGCGGCGGTCTGCTCGGGTTGATGCGTTGAAGCGGTGATGCGCTCGCGAAACGGCAGGCGCTTCACGAAGGCGTTGCGTCGCACGCGGGTCACGCATGCGATGAGGGAGGCGTCACGACCGATGCATCGTGGATGTCGCGATGCATCGGTCGTGCGCATCGGAAACGCGCCGGCTGCCGCCAAAGCGGCGCCCTGCGCGCCAATCCAGCCGGCAGCGGCCACCAATTGGCGGCCGTTGCCGATGCGACTTACTGCGGCGTGATGTTCGACGCTTGCAGACCCTTCGGGCCGCGCTTCACTTCGAAGCTGACCTTCTGGCCTTCGGCCAGGGTCTTGAAGCCCGTGCCGCGAATTTCGGAGAAATGGGCGAACAGATCGTCGCCGCCGTTGTCAGGGGAGATGAAACCAAAGCCCTTGGTTTCGTTGAACCACTTGACGGTACCGGTATCCACAATTACTTCCTTAATACAAATGACGAATGATTGAACATGCGCCCGTGAAGGGCACAGAAAGAATCAAAAGAGGGAGAGACCAACGACCGCCGCACGGAGTGCGGCCAATGATGAGCAATCGAACTTCTTGAACACTTCGGTCATGGACACTACGCGCTAGTGGCCGCTTCGTCAAGTCTTTTTGATGCGATGCACAAGCATGCCCGCCGCGTGCGCCTTACGCGGCGGGCGTTGCCGGCCGACGGGAAGCATTTCGATACGCCCCCCTTTTTCGGCCGGGCCGCCGCGTTTTCACTGCGGCTCGAACACGTGATGCAGCGCCGGGGGCGCGTCACCTTCGCGAATCCGCATCTCGAACGCCTTGCGGGCGACGCTCGTCGGCCGCACGTCCGCCACGTCCAGGTAGAACTGCGAATACCAGTCGCGCATCTGGTACAGCGGCCCGTCGCCTTCGCACAGCAGCGGGTTGTCGATCCGCGTCTTGCTGTGCCAGATGTCGACGTCCTCGTAGAACGCGCGCTGCGCTTCCTTCACGTACGCGTTCGCGATCTCCATGTTCTGCGCGTCGGTCAGCCCGGGCACCTTCTTCACGATCACGCCGTAGCGCAGCTCGAAGCTGTTCATGTCGATCGGCACATGGCAGTTCAGCAGCACCGAGTGGATCGGCTGCCCGCCGCTCTGCCCCGTCATCTGCGTGATGTGCACGGCCGGCCCGAAATACGTCGACAGCGCGGTCAGGGCGTCGCCGCCGAGCTTTTCGCTGCGGCCGACCATCAGTTGCGTCGCCTTGTGATCCTCGAACAGGTTCGCGAAATAGTCGATCGGCGCGCGGTGCACGGTCGCGAAGTGCGCGACGTCCGAGATGTTGTCGACCAGCTCGCGGCAGTTGGCCTGGATCACCATCTTGTCGACGACCCAGTCCGACCATTCGTCGGAGAAGCACACGTCGAGGCGCGGAATCGCGACCTCCGGCGGCGGCGCGTTGCCTTCCGGGTCGTTCCACACGAACAGCAGGTTGTTTTCCTCGCAGGTCGGCCATGCGCCGATGCGCGCCTTCGGCGGGATCCGCTTGCAGTACGGGATCGATGCGCACTGCCCCTCGCCACTCCACGCCCAGCCGTGGAACGGGCACACGAGGTGGTCGCCCTGCACCGTGCCGAGGCTCAGGTCGGCGCCCATGTGCGGGCAATACGCGTCGACGATGTTGACCTTGCCGGTCGAATCGGCGAACGCGGCGAGCTTGCGGCCGAAGGCGTTCAGCGTGTGCGGCTTGCCGTCCTTGAAATCGCGGGCGAGCCCGAGGCAGTGCCAGCCGCGCGCATAGCGCTGCGCGAGCGGCTGGGCTTCGATCTTGTAAGGGCGTGCGGACATGTGGGTTGACTCCTCTTGTGGAGAGCGCGCGGCGGCCGGCCGCGCGCGGGGGGAATGGGCGCGCCGGTCAGCGCATCGGGTTGCCGGATTCGAGCGCGGGCGACGGCTCCAGCGGCGCCGGAGCCGCCGGCGACGGCTGCTGCTGGTGCGGCACACGGCGCTCGGCCTGCTCGACGCCGAGCCATGCGGCGAGCGCGGGCAGCAGGAACACCGCGCCGAACAGGTTCACGAGGAACATGAACGCGAGCAGCACGCCCATGTCGACCTGGAACTTCAACGCGGAGAACGCCCAGGTACCGACGCCGATGAACATCGTGACGGCCGTGAACAGCCCCGCCGTGCCGCGCTGGCGCATCGCGTCGGCGAAGGCATCCGGCAGCGTCGCGCCGTGGCGGATGTCGTGCTGCAGGCGCTCGTACAGGTAGATCCCGTAGTCGACACCCACGCCCACGCCGAGCGTGATCACCGGCAATGTCGCGACCTTCAGCCCGATGCCGAGGCGCGCCATCACCGCATTGCACAGGATCGACACGAGCGTGAGCGGCACGATGATGCACAGCACCGCGCGCCACGAGCGGAACGTGACCGCGCAGAGCAGCGCAATCGCGCCGAAGATCGACAGCAGCATCGCGATCTCCGCGTCGCCGACCGCCTCGTTGGTCGCGGCCATCACGCCGACGTTGCCGCCCGCGAGCCGGAACGCGACGTTCGGCGTCGGGTTCTCGGCCGCGAAGCGCTTGATCTCGTCGACGATGTGCGCGATGGTCGTGCCTTCGTGGTTCTTCGTGTAGATCAGCACCTGGATCGCCTTGCAGTTCGCGGTGTTCATCCCGTTGTCGGGGTCGAACGCGTTGGAACCCTGCGTGAGGCCGTCGCTGGAGCGCGGCAGCGCGGCCCAGCGCGGGTTGCCCTCGTTGAACGCGGCGATGAACACCTTGCCCTGCGACGACACGCTCGTCACCGACTGCACGCCGGCCACGCCGCGCATGTTCATCTCGAACTTCTCGATCGCGCTCATCACCGGGTAATGGAGGCACGCATCGTCGAAGCCGGTCGTCTCGACGATCACCGACAGCACGTCCACGCCGATGTTGTACTGGTGCGTGATCGCCGCGTTGTCGACGTTGTAGCGCGAGTTCGCGCGCAGTTCAGGCGCACCGGTGCCGATGTCGCCGATCTCCAGCTTGCGCGATTCGAGCGTGCCGTACGCGAGCAGCGCGAGCGCCACCGCGAACACGCCGAGCGCCGGCGCCGGCCGTGCGAACACCGCGAAGCGCGACCACATCGGGCTGCCGCCGGCCGCCGCGGTGCGCTGCGCACGCGCCAGCGTGCCGCGCTCGAGGCGCGTGTACGACAGCAGGATCGGCAGGAACACCTTGTTCGTCACGATCATCAGCAGCACGCCGAGGCACGCGGTGATGCCGAGCTCGCGCACGATGTCGATCCTGATCCGCATGATCACCATGAAGCCGAGCGCGTTGGTCAGCAGCGCGACCGTACCCGGCACGAACAGCTTGCGGAACGCGTCGCGCGCGGCATCGACCGACGACGCGCCGCGCACCAGCGCCTGCTTCCACGCGTTGGTCATCTGCACGGCGTGCGACACGCCGATCGAGAAAATCAGGAACGGCACGAGGATCGACATCGGGTCGATGCCGAGGCCAAGCAGCGGCAGCGCGCCGAGGAGCCACACGACCGGCAGCAGCGCGACGACGAGCGCCAGCACGGTGGTCTTCAACGAGCGTGTGTACGCAAACAGCAGCGCGGCCGTCACGAGGAACGCGAGCGCGAAGAACGCCATCACGCCCGCGATGCCGTTTTCGACGTCGCCCACCAGCTTCGCGAAGCCGATGATGTTCACGTCGATGCCCTGCTTCGCGTAGCGCGCGCGGATTTCCTCGAGCTGGCGCGCGACCGCGCTGTAGTCGAGCCGCTTGCCGGTGGCCGGGTCCGTCTCGCGCAGCTCCGCGCGGATCAGCGCCGACTTCAGGTCGTTGCCGACGAGGCGGCCGATCTGCCCGGAACGCGCGACGTTGCGGCGCACCTTCCCGAGATCGTCCGGGTTCGCGCTCGAGAACTGGCCCGGCACGACCACGTCGCCACGAAAGCCGGCCTCGGTCACTTCCGTGTAGTGGACGTTCGGCGTGAACAGCGAGAACACGCGCGAGCGGTTCACGCCGGGGATGAAGAACACGTCGTCGGTCGCATGGCGCAGCGCGTCCATGAACGTCTGGTTGTAGATATCGCCGTCGCCCTTCCAGCGCAGGCTCACGAGGATCGTGTTCGCGCCGGGGAACGCACCCGCATAGCGGTCGAACACCTGCATGTACGGGTGCTGCATCGGGATCATCTTGTTGAAGCCCGGATCGAGCTTCAGGCGCGTCGCGGACAGCCCGAGCGCGAGCGTCACCGCGACGCACAGCAGCATCAGCAGCTTGCGCCGGCGGATGATCGTGTCGGCGCAGCGCTCGACGAACGCGGCGAGGCGCGACGCGGGAACGGCTTCAGGGGAGCGTGACAGGTCGTTCATGGAATTCTCTTGTCGATGCGAAACGAACGGGAGCAGGCAGCAGGACGGCCGCGCGTCAGGACGGGCTTGACGCAACCGCGCCGGCGAGCGGCGCAACGCCGGCCTCGCCGCCGAGCAGCAGCGCGCCGTGGCCCATGTCGAGCACGGCCGCGAGGCTCTGCACGCCGCCGAGCTTGCGCACGTCGAAGGTCAGCCCGCCGTCGCGCGACGCGACGATCGCGCCGCCCTGGCCCACCAGCACGAGTTCGCCGTCGGCGAGCTGGGTCGCGCCGAAGTACGACACCGGCACGTGGCTGTCGACGTGCGTCCAGGTCGCGCCGCGATCGGTGCTGCGCACCACGTTGCCGCGCATCCCGTACGCGACCCAGTCGCCGTTCGCGAGCATCAGTGCGCCGAACAGCGAACCGGCGTACGGCGACGGCAGCTTGTCCCACGTCGCGCCGTTGTCGGTCGAGCGCAGCAGCGTGCCGCTCTCGCCCGCGACCAGCAGGGTGCCGTGGCCGTCGCCGACGATCGCGTTCAGGTGACGATCGCCGGCCGGCGTCTTCACGGTCTGCCAGTTCAGGCCCGCATCGTCCGAGCGCAGCAGCTGGCCGAAGCTGCCGGCCGCGAACAGCGGGCCGTCGGCCGTGCCCCATATGGACAGCAGCGGATCGGAATGGGCGTGGTCCGTGTGCACTTCGCGCCAGTGCAGGCCGGCGTCGTCGCTGCGCACGATCCTGCCGTCGTGGCCGACCGCGATGCCGAGCGTCGGCGTGATGAAGCGCACCTGCGTGAGCGTCGATGCCTGGCCGGGTGTGATCGCGGCCGGCCGCCAGTGGGCGCCCGCGTCGTCGCTGAGCAGGATCACGCCGCGTTCGCCGACCGCGGCGATGCGCGCGCCGGCCCGGGCGAGCCCGTTGACCTGCAGCCGGTCCGCATGGATCGCGGTGACCGGGAACGCCGGCAGCGGGCGCGGCGAAAACGCGAACAGCGCGGCGCCGAGCACGAGCGCCGACATCGCGAGTCCGGGCAAAGTTCGTTTCATCGCTTGTCTCCTGTGTCTGCGTTCGACGACGGTTCGCGCCATCGCACTTACCGTCGTCGCCTGCAAGGCTCCGGGCCTTCGGTCGTTGCCGCGGCCTCGAATGGTCCTGAATGGCGGGCAGCCTGAACACCGCGGCCCGTCCGCGTGCCGCTACGCGCCGACTTCGAACAGCGCGGCGGCACCCATCCCGCCGCCGATGCACATCGTCACGACCGCGTGCCGCACGCCGCGCCGCGCGCCTTCGAGCAGCGCGTGCATCGTCATCCGCGTACCCGACATCCCGAACGGATGGCCGAGCGCGATCGCTCCGCCATCGACGTTCAGCCGGTCGTCGGGAATGCCGAGCGTGTCGCGGCAGTACAGCGCCTGGCACGCGAATGCCTCGTTCAGCTCCCACAGCCCGATGTCGCCGACGGTCATCCCGAAGCGAGCCAGCAGCTTCGGAATCGCGAACACGGGGCCGATGCCCATCTCGTCCGGCTCGCAGCCGGCCACCGCGAGGCCGCGGAACGCACCGAGCGGCGTCAGCCCACGGCGCACCGCCTCGCTGCGCGACATCACGACCACGGCCGCTGCGCCGTCCGACAGCTGCGACGCATTGCCGGCCGTGACGAACGCGCCCTGCTCGACGACCTTGCCGCCGCTCCACGACGGTTTCAGCCCCGCGAGCCGCTCGGCCGTCGTGTCGGCGCGCACGCCTTCGTCGCGCGCGGCATTCACGTCCTCGTAACCGGCCGGGTTGCCTTCCTTGTCGAACAGCGCGCGCCGCACGTCGAGCGGCGCGATTTCCGCGTCGAAGCGGCCGGCCGCCTGGGCGTCGGCCGTGCGCTGGTGGCTCTGCAGCGCGAATTCGTCCTGTGCGGCGCGCGAGATCCCGTAGCGGCGCGACACGATCTCGGCCGTTTCCATCATCGCCATGTACGCAGCCGGCTGATGGTCGAGCACGGCCTGCGAGCGCGCGCGATACACGTTCTTGTGCTTGTTCTGCGTGAGCGAGATCGACTCGACGCCACCCGCGACGACGATCCGTGCGTCGCCCGCGCCGATGCTGCGCGCGGCGCTCGCGATCGACATCAGGCCCGACGAGCACATGCGGTCGATCGCCATGCCGGGCACCGACGCTGGCAGCCCGGCCGCCGCGGCCGACAGGCGGCCGATGTTGTAGCCCTGCGTGCCCTGCTGCGCGGCGCAGCCGATCAGCACGTCGTCGACGTCGGCTGGCGCGACGCCCGCGCGTTCGAGTGCGGTGCGCACGACGTGGCCGCCCAATGCGGGCGCCTCGGTATCGTTGAACATGCCGCGAAACGCCTTGCCGATCGGCGTGCGCGCAACGGAAACGATGACTGCGTCTTCCATGTGTCTGCTCTCTGAATCTAGAAGTAATAGCGGCTGATCGTGTCGGCCACGCAGCCGGGCTTCGCTTCGCCGTCGATCTCGACGGTCACGCGAATCCATGCCTGCACGCCGCCCTCGAGCGGCTCGACACGCAGCAGCTCGCCGACGCCGCGCACACGCGCACCGACCTTCACCGGCGCGGGGAAACGGATCTTGTCGCAGCCGTAGTTGACGCCGAGCCGCGCGCCGTCGATCCGCACGATCTGCGGCAGGAAGTAATTGACGAGCGACAACGTCAGGTACCCATGCGCGATACACGCGCCGAACGGACCGTCCTTCGCGCGCTCCGGGTCGACGTGCACCCATTGGTGGTCGCCCGTTGCGTCGGCGAAACCGTCGATGCGGATCTGTTCGATCGCGAGCCATGCGCTCGCGCCGAGCGTGTCGCCGACGGCCTCGGCCAGTTCGCCGGGATGCGCGAACACGCGGGGCGTCGCGAGCACGAGGTCGAGGGTCGTGCTCATCATGCGTGCTGGCTGCTGACCGACAGCACTTCGCCCGTCATGTACGACGCGTAATCGCTTGCAAGGAACACCATCACGTTCGCGACCTCCCAGACTTCGGCGGCGCGCCCGAAGGCTTCGCGCGACGCCAGTTGATTCAGCAAGTCGGCCGGGGCCGACTTCTTCAGAAAATCGTGCATCGCGATGCTCGGCGCGACCGCGTTGATGCGCACGCCGTATGGCGACGCCTCGAGCGCCGCGCAGCGCGTGAGCGCCATCACGCCCGCCTTCGCGGCCGCGTAGTGCGCCTGTTCCGCCTGTGCGCGCCAGCCGAGCACCGATGCGTTGTTGACGATCGCGCCGCGGCCTCGGGCCTGCATGTGCGGCAGCATCGCGCGCGTCATCCGGAACGTCCCGGTCAGGCTAATGTCGATCACGCGTGACCATTCGGCATCGTCCATATCGACGATGCGGGTCGAGCCGCCGAGCCCGGCGTTGTTGATCAGCACGTCGACGCCGTCGAGCTGGTCCTGCGCTTGCGCGACCAGCGCCTGCACGTCGGCCTCGACCGCGACGTTGCACAGCCGGCCGTAGACCTGTTGCAGCCCCGTTTCGGCACGCAGCGTCTCGACCGCCTGCTCGAGGCGCTTTTCGTGGATGTCGGAGATGAACAGCGCGCGGCAACCTTCTTCCGCGCAGCGGCGCGCGGCCGCGAAGCCGATGCCGGCACCGGCGGCGGCCGTGATCAGCACGGATTTGCCGGCGAGCAGCTGGTGGCCCGGCACGTAGGCCGGCGCTTTCTGGATCTGGGGTTCGGTCATGCGTTACCTCGCGGTTCTCTCGGCATGCCGAGCCCGCGCTCGGCCATGATGTTGAGCTGGATTTCGTTGGTGCCCGCGTAGATCGTGTCCGCGCGGGAGAACAGGAATACGCGCTGCAGATGGGTGAGTTTTTCGTCGGCCGGATCGATCACGTTCGCGCGGGCTCCCAGTGCATCCATCGCGAGCTGGCCGAGGTCGCGGTGCCAGTTCGACCAGAAATACTTGTAGATCAGCGCCTCGCGACGCAGCGGCGTGCCGGCGCCGGCATCGGTGTCATCCGCGCCGGACAGCATCCGCAGCGCGTTGTAGCGCATCACGCGAAGCCCGGCCCACGCGCGGCCGATCCGCTGGCGCAGCACCGGGTCGCGGTCCGCGCCCGATTCGCGCGCGGCGTCGATCACCCATTCGAGCTCGCGGACGAACTGCATCTGCTGGCCGAGCGTCGACATCCCGCGCTCGAAGCCGAGCAGCGTCATCGCGATCCCCCAGCCGTCGCCGGGTGCGCCGACGAGGTCGCGGGCTTGCGCTCGCGCGCCGTCGAAGAACACTTCGTTGAATTCGGCGCCGCCGTTGAGCTGTTTGATCGGCCGGATCTCGATGCCCGGCTGGTCGAGCGGCATCAGCAGGAACGACAATCCCTTGTTGCCCTTCGACGCCGGGTCGGTACGCGCGAGCACGAAGATCCAGTCGGAATCGTGTGCGAGCGACGTCCAGACCTTCTGGCCGGCCACGCGCCACGTGCCGTCCGCATCCTGTTCGGCACGCGTGCGCACGTTGGCCAGGTCCGAACCCGCGCCCGGTTCCGAATAGCCCTGGCACCAGAACTGCGTGCCCGCCAGGATGCCGGGCAGGAAGCGCGCGCGCTGGTCGTCGGTGCCGCATGCGACGAGCGTCGGCCCGAGCAGCCCTTCGCCGATGTGCCCCATCCGACCGGGGCCGCCTGCGCGTGCATATTCCTCGTGGAAGATCACCTGTTCGGCAACAGAGAAGCCGCGCCCGCCGGCGTCCGTCGGCCAGCCGAGCCCGGTCCAGCCGCCCTTCGCCAGTTCCTGCTCCCACGCCTTGCGCAGCTCGGGCCACGCTTCCTCGTCGCCTGGGCCGCCGCGGTATTTCAGGCATGCGAAGTCGCCGGTCAGGTGCGATTGCACCCAGTCGGCCACTTCGTGCCGCAATTGCTGTTCGCGCGTCTCGCTGTTCATTGCAGGGCTCCTGCGCGTGCGGCCGACGGACGAGATGCCGCCGCGGCGGGCGGTGCGAACGCTTCGACACGAGCCGATGCGCCGTCGTCGATCGCATGACACGCGATCCATTCGAGCAGTTGCGGCGTGCTGCCGAACTGCGCACCCGACGCCTGTGCGCGCTTGAAATAGAGATGCGGATCGTATTCCCACGTAAAGCCGACGCCGCCATGCAGCTGGATCGCTTCCTGTGCGCAGAACGCATACGCGTCGTTCGCGGCGGATTTCGCGGCGGCGATGTCGGCGCGCAATGCGTCGCTCGGTGTCGCGCCGCCGGCTTCCGCGTCCCACGCGTGTGCGGCTCCGAGCACGGCCGAGCGCGCGGACTCGATCAGCACCATCATCTGTGCGCAACGGTGCTTGACCGCCTGGAACGACGCGATCGCGCGGCCGAACTGCACGCGCTGGCTCGTATAGTCGAGCGTCAGGTCGAGGCATTGCTGGGCGCCGCCGAGTTGTTCGGCGGCCAGCGCAAGTGCTGCGAACCAGGCGGTGCGCTCCAGCACCTGTGCTGCCGCGTTGCCGCACGCGAACAGCCCGTCGCGGTTCACGCGGACTTCGTCGAGCACGATCCGCGCGATCGGCCGCGTGGCGTCGAGCGAGTCCAGCGGCGTGACGTCGAGCCCCGACGCCGTCGCGACATCGATCGCGAACAAGCCGATCGACTGCCCTTCGTTCGCGATCCGCGCGGGCACCAGCAGCAGGTCGGCATGCGCGCCGTCGATCACCTGTTCGACCGTGCCGGACAGCGCATAACCGCCAGCCGCTTCTTCCGCGACGACCGGCAGTTGCCGCGCACCGGCCGGCAGGTCGAACGGCAGCGCCAGCGTCGCGCTGCACGCACCTTCGGCAATCTTCGCGAGCCAGCCGTTTGCCTGCGGCGTATCGGCGCAGCCTGCGAGCGCGGTCGCCGCGAGGCACGCCGTCGAAAAATACGGCACGCACGCAATGCGTCGGCCGAGCTGTTCCATCAGCACCGTCTGCTCGACCGCACCGAGCCCCAGCCCGCCGGCCGCCTCGGGCAATGCGAGCGCATTCCAGCCGAGCTCGCCTGCCAGCGCGGCCCACAACGCATCGTCGCGGCCGGCCGACTGCTCGAGCGCGCGGCGCACGTCGGCGGACGCGCTGCGTTCGGCGAGCACGTCGGCCGCTGCGTCGCGGATCATCGCCTGTTCGTCGGTGAGCGCCAGATCCATTTCTCAGCTCCCGTACACGCGCTGCGCGGCGCGCGCAGCGGCGAGCAGCTGCGCGACCGCCGGGCCGACCTCGGCCGCCGCCCAGCGCGCGCCGCGATCGACGCTCGGGCCGGTGCGCCAGCCTTCGGCGACCGCGATCATCCCGCCCGCGACCTCGAACACCTGGCCCGTCACGTCGGCCGACAGCGCGCTGCCGAGCCACACGACCAGCGGCGCGACGTTGGCCGGATCGAAGTAGTCGAAGCCGCCGTCCTCGGGCTTCTTCATCATGTCGGCGAACACGCCTTCGGTCATCGACGTGCGCGCGGCCGGCGCGAGCGCGTTCACGCGCACGCCGTAGCGCTGCAGCTCGGCCGCCTGCATCAGCGTGAGCGCGGCGATGCCCGCCTTCGCCGCGCCGTAGTTCGACTGGCCGATCGAGCCTTGCAGCCCGGCGCCCGAACTCGTGTTGACGATCCGCGCGTCGACCGCATGGCCGGCTTTCGCCGCGTCGCGCCACACGCGCGCCAGCACGTTCGACAGGCAGAAGTGGCCGCGCAGGTGCACGCGCATCACGTCGTCCCAGTCGGTTTCCGTCATGCTCGTGAACATCTTGTCGCGGCAGATGCCCGCGTTGTTGACGAGCACGTGTATGTCGCCGAATGCTGCGTGTGCCGCGTCGACGATACGCTGCGCGGTGTCGACGCGCGTGATGTCGTCGGCATTGGCAAGCGCGCGACCGCCGCGCTGCGCGATCTCGTCGACGACCGCCTGTGCGGCGTCGTGCCGGATGTCGTTGACGACGACCGCCGCGCCTTCGGCCGCGAATGCCAGCGCGTATTCGCGCCCGAGCCCGCCACCCGCGCCGGTGATGATGACGGTGCGTCCGTTACAGATTCCCATGCTCATGCCTCGTGGATCGTGAAAGATGGCGCGCTCACAGGCGCTCGATGATCGTGACGTTCGCGAGGCCGCCGCCTTCGCACATCGTCTGCAGCCCGTAGCGGCCGCCCGTGCGTTCCAGCTCGTGCAGCAGCGTCGTCATCAGCCGTGCGCCGGTCGCGCCGAGCGGATGGCCGAGCGCGATGCCGCCGCCGTTCGGGTTGGTCCTTTCGTGCGGGAAACGCGTGTCGGCGAGCCATGCCTGCGCGACCGATGCGAAAGCCTCGTTCATCTCGACGACGTCGATCTGCGACCAGTCGAGGCCGCTCTTCTTCAGCGCGGCCTTCGTCGCCGGAATCGGCGCGGTGAGCATCCACAACGGATCGTCGCCGAGCACGCTCAGGTGATGGATGCGTGCGCGAGGCGTGAGGTCATAGCGCTTCAATGCATCCTCCGACACGATCAGCAGCGCGGCGGCCGCGTCGCAGGTCTGGCTCGCGACGGCGGCCGTCAGCGAGCCGCCCGGCATCAGCGGTTCGAGCGTCGCCATCTTTTCGAGCGACGTGTCCGGGCGCGGCGTCTCGTCGTGCATCACGCCTTCGAGCGGCACGATTTCCCGCCTGAAATGCCCGGCTTCGATCGCCGCCACCGCGCGACGATGGCTTTCGAGCGCATACCGCTCCATCTCGTCGCGTGACAGGTTCCAGTGATCGGCGATCCGCTGCGCGGCGACGAACTGCGACACCGGCGCATCGCCGAAGCGCGCGCGCCAGCCGGTGCTGCCCGAGAACGGGTCGTCGAAGCCGAGCGGCGCCGCGCTCGTCATCGCGGACGAGATCGGGATCTGCGTCATCGTCTGCACGCCGCCGGCCACCACCACGTCCTGCACCCCGCTCATCACCGCCTGCGCGGCAAAGTGCACGGCCTGCTGCGACGAGCCGCACTGGCGGTCGACCGTCACGCCCGGCACCTGCAGCGGCAGCCCGGCCGCGAGCCAGCAGGTGCGCGCGATGTTGCCCGCGAGCGGGCCGATCGTGTCGACGCAGCCGAACACCACGTCGTCGTATTCATCGGCGGGAATCGCGTTGCGCTCGACCAGCGTCTTCAGCACGAAGCCGCCGAGGTCGGCCGCATGCACGTGCGCGAGCCCGCCCTTGCGGCGGCCGGTCGGCGTGCGCAGCGCGTCGACGATATAGGCTTGTTTCATCAGTTCGTTTCCTCGAAGTCGAAGGTCTGCGCGGGGCCGATCGGCAATGCGTCGCCGAGAATCGCGTCGGCCACGCGGGCCTTGTGGAACGCGCTGTCGCCCCAGCTGCCGGAGAGCGCCCAGATGCGTTTCATGAAGATCTGCAGGTCGAGCTCCCACGTGTAGCCGATCGCACCGTGCACCTGCATCGAATGGCGCGCGGCCAGCTGCGCCGCCGACATCGCCGCGAGCTTCGCGTGCGACACGAATACCGCGCGCTGCGGGTGGTCGTCGGCGATCGCCTGTGCGGCGCGTGCCACCACCGGTCGGGCGAACTCGTAGCGGATCGCGACGTCCGCAAGCAGGTGCTTGAGCGCCTGGTACGACCCGATCGCCTTGCCGAACTGCTTGCGCTGCGCGCTGTAGTCGATCGCGACGTCGAGCACGCGCTGCGTGAGGCCCAGCAACTGCGCAGCGACCGCGAACGCGCCGTGGTCGAGCGCGCGATTCAGCAGCGGCGCGGCCGCGTCGGCGCTCGCGACGCGCGTGGCCGCCGACGGCTCCCAGTCGAGCGTGAACAACCGCCGCGACGGGTCGACGCTGTCGACCGCACGCCAGGCGCATTGCGCGGGGTCGACGCGGTGCAATTCGCCGCGGTGCTCGCACAGCAGCGTCTGCGCGACGTGGACATCGGCCGCATACGGGTTCACCGGATGCACCAGCGCGACGCGCGCGCGCCCTTCGGCGATGTCGCGCAGCAGCGCGTCGCGCCAGTCGCTCGCCGGCAGCCGCGCCAGTACGCCGGCCGACACGAGCGCCGTGTCGAGCAACGGTTCGGGGCTGCCGAAATAGCCGTAGGCCTGCGCGAGCAGCGCCCATTCCGCTTCGGTCAGGCCGAGGCCGCCGTACGCCTCGGGCACCGACACGGCCGTCAGCCCCTGCGACGCGAACAGCGCCCACAGGTCGTCCGAGCGCCCGGTTGGCGTGGCCCACAGCTCGCGGATCAGCTCAGGCGTCATCTCGGTCATCAGCAGGCGCTTCACGCTGTCCGCGAGCGCTTCCTGGTCTTCATCGAATACGAAATCCATACGATGTCCGTTCTGTAAAGGTGGCGCCGGCGCGCTTACGCGCGCGGCATGCCGAGCATCCGTTCGGCGACGATGTTGCGCTGGATCTCGTTGGTGCCCGCGTAGATCGTGCCGGCCTGGGCGAACAGGAAGCCGTCGAGCCAGTGGCCGAGCGTCGCGTGCTGCGCGGCCGTCTGCGGGACGACCTCGCCGTGCGCGCCGAGGATGTCGAGCGCGGTCTGGTGCATGCGCAAATCGAGTTCAGACCAGAACACCTTGTTGGTGCTCGACTCCGCGCCGATATGGCCGCCCTTCAGCAGCCGGCTCGCGGTCGCGTAGGTCGACAACGCGTATGCCTGCGCATCCATCCACGCCTGCACGACGCGCTCGCGCAGCGTCGGATCGCGGTCGGCGCTGTCACGGTGCGCGAGATACAGGTCGCGCAGCGCCTGCGCGGTGCGCTGGAACCGTGCCGGCGAACGCAGCATCAGCCCGCGCTCGAAGCCGGCCGTCGCCATCGCGACCTGCCAGCCCGCGCCTTCGGCCGCAAGCCGGTTCTCGGCCGGCACGCGCACGTCGTCGAAGAAGATTTCCGCGAAACCCGTCTGCCCGTTCAGCTGGCGGATCGGCCGCACCGTGATGCCCGGCGCGGACAGCGGCACCATCAGGAACGTGAGCCCGTGGTGGCGCGACGATTCGGGATCGCTGCGGAACAGGCCGAACAGCCAGTCGGCCCACACCGCACGCGTCGACCAGATCTTCTGGCCGTTCAGCACGTATTCGTCGCCGATGCGGGCAGCCGTCGTGCGGATCGCGGCCATGTCCGAGCCCGCGTTCGGCTCCGACCAGCCCTGCGCCCACACGTGTTCGCCGGCCGCCATCGCGGGCAGGAAGCGCGCCTTCTGCTCCGCCGTGCCGAAATCCATCAGCGTCGGGCCGAGCAGGAAGATGCCGTTCTGGTTCACGCGCATCGGCGCGTCGGCGCGCCAGTACTCTTCCTCGAAGATCAGCCACTCGATCAGGTCGCAGCCGCGCCCGCCGAGCTCGCGCGGCCACGTGACCATGCTCCAGCGGCCCGAGTGCAGCGTGCGCTCCCATGCGCGGTGCGCGGCGAAGCCTTCCTCGGTGTCGAAGCTCGGCAGCCGCTCGCGCGGCACGTGCGCGGCGAGCCATGCGCGGATCTCCGCGCGAAACGCCTGTTGCTGCGGCGTATAGGTCAGGTTCATGCGCGGGCCTCCTCGACGCTCGCCTGCGCGTCGAAACGCGCATCGCGCTTCTCGACGAACGCGGCGCGCGCTTCCGTCGAGTCGTTCGTCATGTACGCCTGCAGCGTGAAGCCCTGCTCCCAGCGGTACTTGCTCTCGAGATCGCCGTCTTCGACGCCGTTCAGCGCTTCCTTCGCGAGCCGCACCATCGCCGGGCTCTTCTCCGCGATCTTGCGGGCGATCGCGAGCGCCGCGTCGCGCAGCGTGTCGCGCGTCACGACCTGCTCGACCGCACCGAGGCGGTACGCTTCGGCCGCGTCGATCATGTCGCCGGTGAAGTACATCGCGCGCACCTTCTGCACGCCGAACAGACGCTGCAGATGCGCGCCGCCGCCCATTGCGCCGCGGTCGATCTCGGGCACGCCGAAACGCGCGCAGTCGGCTGCGACGACGATGTCAGCCGCGCCGCAAATGCCGATCCCGCCGCCGAGCACGAAGCCGTGCACGGCCGCGATCACCGGCTTCGGGTTGCGGTGCACCGCACGGAACGTCTCGTAGTTGCCCGCGTTGACGGCGACGATCCGCTCCGGATGCGCGGCGAGTTCCTTGATGTCGACGCCCGCGCAGAAGCCGCGCCCTTCGCCGCGCACGACGATCACGCGTACGTCGTCGTCCTCGCCGAGCGCGTCGAGCGCACGCGAGAGCGCGTGCCAGCCCTGCGCGTCGAGTGCGTTTACGGGCGGATGGGCGATCACCAGTTCGGCGATGCCGTCGGCGCGATCGATCCGGAACGGCGTCGCGCCGGCCGGTTGGTTGGATGCTGTCATCTCATCTGCCTCCCTGTGATGGTGTTCACGCGGCCTGTGCGGCCGCCGCGCCGCGCAATGCGGCCAGAGCGTCGAGCCGCTCGCCGGCTTCCGCGACGATCCGCGCGATCAATGCGTCGCAGGATTCGATCGCGCCGATCATCGCGGCCGCCTGGCCGCTCGGCAGCACGCCTTCATCCGGGCGGCCCTCGACGATCGCGCGCTGGATCAGGAACGGCGCGTTCGCGGCCATCAGCGTCTGGCTGGCGGTGTAGTCGTGCGAGCGCAGCGCCTTGATCGCGAGGCCGAGCATGTCGCCCGTGCTCAGGCCGTTCTGGCGCCGCCACGCTTCGGCGGTCTTCAGCGCGAACCACGTGCGGCGCAGCGGGCCGAAGCGTTCGAGCTTCAGCAGGTACGGGTTGTCGATCATTCGTTGCGGCAGCCCGTCGAGCGCGTCCGATACGCGAATGCGCGCCGGGTCGCCCACCGCGACGTAGCGCTCGAGCGTCTCGCGCGGCACCGGCGACTCGGCGCTCATCAGGAAGCGCGTGCCCATCGCGATGCCGGCCGCGCCGTAAGCGAGCGCGGCGGCCAGCCCGCGACCGTCGAAAAAGCCGCCGGCCGCAACCACCGGCACGCGCACCGCGTCGAGCACCTTCGGCAACAGCAGCGTGGTCGGCACCGATCCCGTGTGGCCGCCGCCTTCCGCGCCCTGCACGGTGACGATGTCCGCGCCGAGTTCGACCGCTTTCGCCGCATGCTTCGGCGCGCCGACGGTCGGCATGCAGACGATGCCGGCATCCTTGAAGCGGCGGATCGTCTTCGCATCGGGCCCGCGGCCGTAGCTCACCGCGCGCAGCTTGTGCTTGATCGCGAGCTCGACGACCTGCTGCGCGTTCTTCTGGAACATGTGGAAATTGATGCCGAACGGCTGGTCCGTCAGCGACTTCACCTTCAGGATCTCGGCCTCGACCTGCCCGGGCTCGAGCGTCGCGCCGGCCAGGAAGCCGAAGCCGCCCGCGTTGGCGGTCGCCGCGACGAGCCGCGCGTCGGCCACCCAGCCCATCGCGGTCTGCACGATCGGGTAGCGGCAACCGAGCAGGTCGCACAAAGGCGTGTGCAGCGTCGTGCTCATGCGGCGGCTCCGTTGACGGCAACCGGTGCCTGCGCCTGCGCCTGCGCGTCGCTGCGGTCCGCGCCGTTCGGCTGGCGCTGCGAGCTGGCCATGCTGCGTGCGTCGTAGCCGCCGAGACGGTCGCCGCTCACCAGTTCGTTGTGCGCATGCGCAAAGTGATGCCATGCAAACGCCGCATCCATCGCCGCGCGCTTGCCCTGCAGTTCCTCGACGTGGTTCAGCGCCTGCTTGGTCAGCGTGAGCCCGAGGCGCGGCATCGTCGCGATCTTCGCGGCGATCGCGTAGGTTGCGTCGTGCAGCCGCTCGCGCGGCACCACGCGGTTGACCATCCCCATCTGGTACGCACGCTCGGCCGGCATCCGCTCGCCGAGGAACAGGAATTCCTTCGCGATGCGCGGGTTCAGCTCGTACGCATGCGCGAAATACTCGACGCCCGGAATCCCCATCCGCACGACCGGATCGGCGAAGAACGCATCCTCCGACGCGACGATCAGGTCGCACACCCACGCGAGCATCAGGCCGCCCGCGATGCACGCGCCCTGCACCATCGCGATCGTCGGCTTCGGCAGGTCGCGCCAGCGCCGGCACATCCCGAGGTACACCTCCTGCTCGCGGGCATAGAGGAATTCGCCGCCTTCCTTGTCGACATGGTCGTACCACAGCGACGCGCGGTCGAACGACTCGTGGATGTCGCGGCCCGGCGTGCCGATGTCGTGGCCCGCCGAGAAATGCTTGCCCGCGCCCGCGAGCACGATCGCCTTCACCGCGTCGTCGTGCGCCGCGCGCCGGAACGCCGCGTCGAGCGCATACGTCATCTTCGAGTTCTGCGCGTTGTGATACTCGGGGCGGTTCATCGTGATCGTCGCGATGCCGTTCTCGACCGCGTAATCGACGACACCGTCGCCGAAGGTCACCTGGGTCGCTTCCATGTCTGACCTCATCCCCGGCGCGGCGCCGGATTGTTGCGCACGATCGTCGCGCGCAGGTTGTGCGGATCGAGCGCACGGACGATGCGCAGGTCTTCCGCGTTCGGCGGGGGCGTCGTGCCGAGGTCGGGTGCGGCGACCAGCGGGAAGCCCGTCGCGTCCTGCACCTCGTCGAAGCTCACGCCCGGATGCAGCGAACGCACGCGGATCGCATGGTCCGGCCCGCCGAAATCCATCACGCACAGGTCGGTGACGATGCTGCGCAGGTCGACGAAGGTCTTCATCCCGGGCAGCCGGCGCGCCGGGTTGTAGCCGACCGTGCACACCATGTCGACTTCGCGTTCGACGAACGTGCGCTTGCCGTGGCCGCTGACGAAGAACGAGTTCGCGTGGTTCGTCGTGTTGCCGGGGAAGCCGCGCGCGCCGAGCAGCTGGGTTTTCGGGCGCGCGTAGTCGTCGCCGAGCCACGAGATGTTCGCCTGGCCGAAGCGGTCGATCTGCGTCGGCATCACGAGCGCATGGCGGCGGCCGTGCCACAGGCAGTCGAACACGCGCTCGTAGGTCATCCAGCCGCTCGCCTTCACGCGATAGCCGTCGGGGCGGGGCCCGAGCGGCACCGGCTCCTCGACGAGATACGCTTCGCCGTCGGTCAGCATCAGCCCGTTGTTGTACGCGAGCCGCGCGAGGCCGGCCGCGAGCCGCGGGCCCGTGCCGATGCCGGTCGCCAGCACTTCGCCGTCGTCGCGCCAGAGCCGCGCGGACGCGACGATCATCAACTCCGCGAGGGAATGGTCGAGAGATTCGCTCACAGGCGCTCCTTTACAGAATCGGCAACGGCAGCGTCGTCACATGCGACAGGCCGCCGACGCCTTCGAGGTACCGGCGTTCGTCCTGGCCGACCACGTCGCGCAGGTACGCCGTCGTTTTCGCATCGTCGTCCGCGCTCGCGCAGTACGCGCGCAGGTGCGGCAGGTCCCAGCCGTAGGCGGGCCCGCACGACGTCGGGTGCGCGCCGCCCGGCGCATGCACGACGCCGGTGACGAGCGAGCGCTCGAACGGGTTACGTTTGGCGGCGTCGAGGTCCTCGCTCGCGAGCGACGCATCGACCGTTTCCGCCGACACGTAGCAGCGCTGTGCGGCCCGCGCCATCCACGCATCGAAGAACGGATCCGGGCCGTCGATGCGCGTGTTGCCCATCCGGTCGGCCGCGTTCACGTGCAGCAGCGCGACGTCGAGTTCGATCGCGGGCATCGCGAGCAGCGTTTCGCCGTCGTCGTACGGCGATTGCACGGTGCGCAGTTGCGGCGCGTGATCGAGCAGCGCGGTGCCGAGCCCGGCGCGCGTCGGCAGGAACGGCAAGCGTGCGGCGGCCGCACGCAGTCCGAGCTGCAGCATCCCTTCGTCGAGTTCGAGCACGTCGACGCGGCCCTGCTCGCGAGCGCGGCGGAAATGCGGTTCGAGCGTAATCACGTCGAGCGACACGAAGCCGAACACCACCTTGCGCACCTTGTTCGCGGCGCACAGCAGGCCGACATCGGCGCCGCCGTACGCGACGATCGTCAGGTCCTTCAGGTTCGAGCGCGCGATTTCGCGCACCAGCGCCATCGGCTTGCGCCGCGGCCCCCATCCGCCGATGCCGATCGTCATGCCGTCGGCGAGTTGCGCGACCACGTCGCGCGCGGACATCATCTTGTCGAGAGGTTTCATCGTCATCGTGCTGGCTTACCGGTATCCGATGCTGAAATCGTGGCCCCACTGGCTCACCTTCGTGGCCTCGAACACCGCGTGCTTCGACCAGTCGACCGTGAGGCCGCCGAAGCCGTATTCGAGATCGAAGCCGCCGGGGGTCTTCATGTAGAAAGAGATCATCTGGTCGTTGCAGTGACGGCCCAGCGTCGCGGACATCTTCACGTCGTGCGCGGCTACCCGGTCGAGCGCGCGGCCCACTTCGTCCATCGAGTCGACTTCGGCCATCACGTGCACGCAGCCCGACGGCACGGCCATCTCGAACAGCGCGAGGCTGTGATGGCGCGCGTTGCGGCAGTGCATGAAGTGAATGCGTTTCTCGGGTTCGGCCGGATCGGGCGTGAACTTCACGCGATAGATGTCGGACAGCTCGAAGCCGAGCACATCGCGCACGAATGCGTCGGTCGCGTCGAACTGCGGCGCGGGCAGCACCGCGTGGCCGAGCCCCATGTCGCCGGTGACGAAGCGCGCGACGCCTAGCGGCGACACGAAGCGGCGGAAGTCGCAGCGCGCGCCCCAGTACAGCTCGTGGCGGTTGCCGGATGGATCGGTGCACCACGCCATCGCCTGCACGCGGCGCAGCGCGGCTTCGTCGCGGGTGGCGCGCACCGGCTCGACGCCCGCGCGCTGCAGTGCCGCCAGCGCGGCATCGAATGCGGCGCCGTCGGGGAGCTCCCAGCCCGACGCGAAATAGCGGTCGGTCGAGCCGGGAACGATCACGTAGCGGAAATCGCGCTCGTCCATCTTCAGGTACAGCGCGCCGTCGGGCGCGTCGAGCGCCTGCATGCCCAGCACGTCTTCCGCATAGCGGCGCCACGCATCGACGCGCGTCGCCTCGACGACGACATAGCCAAGCGCACGGACATCGATCATGTCGGCCTCCTCCTGGTTCAGAATCCGTTGTTCGTGAAAGGATTCTGGCCGGTCGGGGGTGGTGTCACATCGTCTGTTGGGACGAGAGGCGGCGGGGAATTGGCGCGGCACATGTGCGCGCGCAAGCCCGGTGGGACGGGCTATGCATGCGGGAGGAGACGGGAAGCAGGTGCAGGTTGCCGCAGCGCGGCAACCCGGATCAGTCGAACGGGTTCAGCAGCTTGACGCCGGTGCGGGCGAAATCCTCGACGTTGCGCGTGACCACCGTGAGATCGTTGATCAGCGCGGTGGCCGCGATCAGCTTGTCGAGTTCGTGGGTCGGATCGGGCACGCGCAAATGCCCCCACATCTGGCTGATCTCGATGTCGACCGGCAGGATGTTCGGCGCATAGCCGGACAGGATCGTCGCCATCCAGGCCTCGAGCGCCGACGCCTGGGGATGATCGCCACGATGACGGATCAGATCGACGCCGCGGCGAAGTTCAGCAACCGTTACGACGGAAAGATAAAGCGGGCTTGCGTCCGCCGCGGCCTGCCTGAAAAACGCCCGCACGCCACGGTTGGTTCGCTTGCCCTTCCTGATTTCGCTGATGATATTCGTGTCAATCAAATACACGCCTGGCCTCGCCGGAATCCTGAACACGTTGAAAATCCGCGTCGTCGCCAACATCGGGCATGCTCATCAGCACTTGCGCAAATGTCTTCCGCTTCGGCCGGCCGAGCGCATCGGCCAGGATGGCCCGATGTTCGGCCTCGGCACTCCTGCCATTTGCCGCAGCCTGCTCGCGCAGGCTCTGAACGATACTGTCATCCACGTTACGCACCAGTAGATTTGCCATGAGTTCCTCCATCCGGGTTTGATATCAATGATAGCGCTACGAGGGCGAATTGCAATCATTGTTATCATCGCCGTTGACGGAAGGAGGACAGTGATTGGCGTCGGCGAACGGCAACGGGCCGCATGAATCCTCTCGGCATGCCCCGCTCGCCCGACGGGTCGAATTGCTGTCTGCAAGGTAAGCCGGAACGGAACGGTAGAAAAGCCGGCCGATCGGCTATTCGCCCCGTCTTGTGAAGGCGCACGCACACGCTGCAGCGACACGGCTGCATTCACCGCCTCCGCGCGCCGTACTCGCGTCGGTCGTCAAACGGCAGTCTTGCCAACCCTCGTTGCCACGCCCGTTTCGGCACACGCAACGACGTCTCTACCACTCAGAACCGATACGAGATCCCGATCTGCAAAACCGGGTACCACCGATAGCGCGACATCACCTGCCGCAGCGAATCCAGCCCGCTCGAGGCCAGGATCTGGCTCTTCGCCGGCCCGGCCGCAGCTGCCAGTTCAGGCGACAGCGTGTACGAACATTTCGGTATCCCGTACGCCACGCCGAGATCGGCAACGAACCCCAGCCCCTTGGAAGCCGGCCGGTGCCCGTAGCCGATCCCGAAGTACGGCATCACGGTCGGATAGCGCGCTTCCGCCACCGCGACCATCCCCGGCATCGCCGGATAGTGCTTGCCGCCGAACACGTAAGAGCCATTGGTCGGCACCGATACGCCACGGAGATCATCGTCGTTGAAGCGCAGACCGAGCGTCGCCCGGAAGCCGCTGCCGCGCCACGGAAAGATGTCCGCGTACAGGCCGCCCTGGCGCAGCTTCAGGTCGTCCTGATAGCGATTGCCGGCCACCGTGAAGTCATGCGACAGATCGATCGCATTGAAGTCCGCATGCGCGCCCAGCATCGAATTGAAGCTCACGGCCGCGCCGATGCCGACGCCCTGCGTGCCGCCCTGCAGGTAGATCTCCTGCGCGAATGCATGCATGCTCGCGGCGCACGTCACCGCGACCGCTGCCCATTGGTTCACCGTCATTTTCACGGGCGCCTCCCCCGACACGTGCCGGGCGCGCCTCGCCAACGCATGCGGCCTGCGCCGCCCTGCGTGATGCGAACCCCGGCACGACACCTTGCAAGCACGCTTGCTGTTCGACGGACCGGGAACGCGTTGCCCCGTGCGCATGACCGATACGACATGCGCGGCATGTACACCGCTCCAGGCGGCGCCCGCGCCCCGATCCGATTCCCCGTTTGTTTCGATGTCGTTGCGTGCCGCCGATGCGTTCATCGTGGTTGCGTGTTTCGTTTGCACCGGCGGCACCGGGTCAACCGCAAAGCGCGTGCCATGCCGCTCGAACCGAAGCGGAACAAGCGTCACGTCAAAACACGGGCGGTCACGCGGCGTGTAATCGGAGGAAATGTTTCAGGAACGCATCCTTATTCGGCAGACAAAGCCGGGACACGCGAGCCGAGATGTCCGCATCGATGCCGCAATGCGTGTTGAACGAGGCGGGACGGACTTCAGCGCGTGCGAGTCGTCGTTGCCGTCAAGTACACGCGGCGCAACGTGCGCAGGAAACGTTGCAAGGATGTGACCTCGTGCTGCTCGAGCGCGTGGCCGATGCGCGATTGCGCGTGGCGATGAGGGTGAATACCGATGCGTGCGCATGCATCTTGTCCGCGTCACGTACCGATGTGACAGGCGAGCCGAAACGAACGCCGATCGACGTTTCGGCCGGCGCCGTCGACGATCTGAAGAGGGGGCATGTCGACGCCGATGACGACCGACGCTCGAGCGCGGTCGCCCAGACAGGCGTGTTTGCCCCCGCTACAACCCATAACCTCCGGACACATTCAGTTGCTGCCCGGTAATGTAATTGGCCCGATCCGACGCCAGAAACACCGCCGCCCGTCCGACATCGTGCGCCTTCCCCCAGCGCTTGAGCGCGAGCATCTTCTGCGTCTCGTCGATCCACGCCTGGTCGAACTGCCCCTGTTCGAGCAGCACCGGAAACATCCCGGCCTCGATCACACCGACCAGGATCGAATTCGCGCGAATGTCGTAACGCCCCTCCTCGCGCGCCAGCCCTTTCACCAGCGCCTCGTTCGCCGCCTTCGGCGCGACCGACAGCCCGTCGCGATCTGGCCAGCGCAGGTGCCCGGCTGACCCGAGCGTCACGAACGATCCGCCGCCCGACGCACGGAAGTGCGGCAACGCAGCCTTCGCCGCCACGAAGAAGCCGACCGTCTCGACGTCGATCGCGCGGCGCCAGTCGTCGTGCGTCATGTCGCCGATATGACGCTGGTTCACGAACGGCCCGGCCGCCCAGACGACCGTATGCACGCGGCCATGCGCGTCGATCGCCGCCGCGAGCGCGCCATCGACCTGTGCGGGATCGGTCACGTCCGCGCAGTGCGTGGTGGCCGCGACGCCTTCGCCGCGAATGTCGCGCGCCACGCGCTCGGCCACGTCGGCCTTGCTCCGATAGCCCACCGCAACCGGCACGCCGGCACGCGCAAACTCGAGCGCGACACCCTGCCCGATCCCGCCGCTGCCGCCGAACACCAGCACCGCGCCCTGCGCAAACCCGTTGTCGTTCATGCGCTCATCCCGTTCGTGTGTCGCGGCGGCGCCCACGCTCATGCCGCCGCTTCGGTCCCCGCCCGCAGGCGGTACTTCAGCACCTTGCCGGCCGCGCTCGTCGGCAGTTGCTCGACGAACGTGAAATACCGCGGCACCTTGTAGTTCGCCATGTTGCGGCGGGCCCAGTCGTTCAGTTCGTCGGCGTCGGCGTGCACGCCCGGCCGCAGCACGACATACGCGTGCCCCACTTCGCCGAGCCGCGTATCGGGCACGCCGACCAGCGCAACCTGCGCGATCGCCGGATGCGCGGCGAGCAGCCGCTCGATCTCCGCCGGGTAACAGTTGAAGCCGCCGACGATGAACATGTCCTTGATGCGATCGGTGATCTTCAGGTTGCCGTTCGCATCGACGCAGCCGAGATCGCCCGTATGCAGCCAGCCGTCCGCATCGATGGCCTCGCGCGTCGCGTCCGGCTGGTTGAAGTAGCCGCGCATCACGTTGTAGCCGCGCACCCAGATCTCGCCGGTCTCGTCCGGCCCGAGCGGCGCGCCGCCCTGGCCCGCGATGCGCAACTCGACCTCCGGCATCGGGCGCCCCGACGTATGGGCAACGGTTTGCGCATCGTCGCCCTGGCGGCACAGCGTCGCGAAGCCGCACGATTCGGTCAGCCCGTAGCCGGTCAGCACCGTCTCGAAACCGAGTTCCGCGCGCATCCGCTCGATCAGGCTCGGCGCGATCGCCGCTGCGCCCGTCACCGCGATCCGCAGCGACGACAGGTCGCGCGTCGCGCGATCGGGCGCGTCGAGCAGCGCGTAGTACAGCGTCGGCGGGCCGGGCAGCACCGAGACGCGATCGTCGGCGACGCGCCGCAGCACGTCGGCCGGCTGGAACACGAGATGCGGCAGCACGGTCGCGCCGCTCGACAGCGCAGCGAGCCAGCCGGCCTTGTAGCCGAACGTGTGGAAGAACGGATTGACGATCAGGTAGCGGTCGTCGGCACGCACGCCGGCGATCGCCGCCCACGCCTGCGCGGCGCGCAGGTTCTGGCCGTGCGCGGTCATCACGCCTTTCGGGCGGCCCGTCGTGCCGGACGTGAACATCAGGTCCATCACGGTGTCGGGCGTGACCTGCGCCTCGCGTTCGCGCACCGCGGCCAGCGGCACCTCGGCGCCGCGCGCGAGGAATGCGTCCCAGGTCTCGTCGCGCGCGCCGGCCAGCGGCTCGCCGTCGAACACGACTACGCGCTCGAGCGTCGCGGGCCGGTGCGGCGCGAGCATCGCCGGATAGGATTCGCCGAGGAAGGTGCCGCAGCAGAACAGCAACCGTGCGCCGCCGTCGTGCAGGATGCCGCCCACCTCCATCCCCTTCATCCGCGTATTGACCGGCACGAGGATCGCGCCGACGGTGTGGATCGCCAGCGCCGCGACGATCCATTGCGGCAGGTTCGGCGCCCACACCGCGACGCGGTCGCCTGTCTCGATACCGCTCGCGAGCAGCGCGCGGGCCGCGGCGACGCGCGCCGCGTCGAGTTCCGCGTAGGTCAGCCGGCCATGCTCCGACTCGATCGCCGGATGCGCGCCGTGGCGCGCGGCTGCCCGGGCGATCAGCGCGGGCGTGGTCAGGATTTCGTTGTCCATCGTCTTAGATCAGGGTGGCCGTGCGCGCCGCCGGCGCGCGACGGCTCAGTCGGGAAACACCACGCGCAGCGCATCGCTCGCGGGCCGTGCACAACAGGCGAGCGTCCAGCCGGCCGCGATCTCGTCGTCGTCGAGCACGTGGTTGCTGTCGAGCGCGACTTCGCCACGCTCGATCCGGCACATGCACGCGCCGCACTGCCCCATCCGGCAGGAATTCGGCGCCGGCACGCCCGCGCGCAGCATCGCGTCGAGCAGCGTTTCGCCGGGGGCGCTGTCGAACGCGAACGCGTCGCCGTCGAGCACCGTCTCGATCGCCGCGCCGTCGCCGGATGCCGAGGCCGCCGCTGCAACGCTTGACGCCGTCGCATCCGCCGACGCCGCCCCCGGTGCCGGTGCATCGGGCAGCGATGCAAAACGCTCGACATGTACCCGCGAGCGCGGCAGCCCGAGGCCGAGCATCGCGGCCAGCGCGTTCTCCATGAACAGCGCGGGCCCGCAGATGAACGTCTCCTGCTGGCTGAACGGCCGGGCGAGTTCCTCGAGATGGCGCTGCTGCGGGATGCCCTGCACGCTGTCGAGCCAGTGGATCACGCGCACACGGCCCGGATGGCGCTGCGCGAGCTGCTGCAGCTCGGCGCGGAAAATCACCGATCGTTCGTCGCGGTTCGCGTAGATCAGCGTCAGCATCCCGCGTCCGTGCACGAGCGCCGATTTCAGGATCGACAGCACCGGCGTGATGCCGCTGCCGCCCGCGAACAGCAGCAGGTCGCCATCGAGCGTGCGGGGCGTGAATACGCCGGCCGGCGGCAGCACGTCGAGCGCGTCGCCCGCGCGAATGCGGTCGCACAGCCAGTTCGACGCGCGGCCGTCGCGCACGCGCTTGACGGTGATCTTCGGCGCGGCGTCGATGCCGGGCGCGCTCGACAGCGAGTAACAGCGTGCGACGGGCGCATCCGCGCACGGCACGTTCAGCGTCAGGAACTGACCGGGCCGGTACGCGAATGCGTCGCGCAAAGCGGCCGGCACGTCGAACACGAACGAGCACGCGTCGTCGCTTTCGGCAATCACGTCGGCCACGGTCAGCCGATGGAAGCGCGAATCGCTCATGGCCGGCTCCTCACGTCACGCGGCCGCACGGGCCACCGGCGCGCCGGGCGTCGTGTAGGCGCCGTCGAGATAGACGAGCGGATCGACGTCGCCGCTCATCAGCACCTCGCGGATGCGCCCGATGAACACCGTATGCGTGCCGTATTCGAAACGGCCGTCCTGCTCGCACACGAGGCTCGCCTGCGCGTCACGCAGGTACGGCACGCCGAGCGCCGACGTATGCCAGTCGCCGGTCGTGAAGCGCGCCTCGCCCTTCAGGCGGCCGCTGCAATCGATCGCGATGCCTTCGTGGGCCGCCGACAACACGTTCACGCAAAACCCGGCGCCCGCGTCGAGCGGCGGATACAGCGACGCGCTGCGGTTGATGCAGATCAGCAGCGAAGGCGGATCGGTCGACAGCGAATCGACCGCCGTCGCGGACATCGAGTAGCGCCGGCCGTCGTGCGCACTGCTGATGACCGTGACGGAGCGCGCGAGGCGGCGCATCGCGAGCAGCATGTCGGTGCGCAGCGGATGGGGGGTGAGATCGCTCATCATTGGACTCCGTCAAGTTCAGTCGTGGATGGCCGGGCGGGCCGGCCGCCGGCGTCGGCTGCGCGAGCAGCCAGGTGGTCGGCGGCGAGATACCCGAAGGTCATCGCCGGACCGAGCGTCGAGCCCGCGCCGGGGTAGCTCGCGCCCATCATCGATGCGCTGGTGTTGCCGATCGCATAGAGGCCGTCGATCGGCTCACCGTTGGCGCGCAGCACGCGGGCGTGCACGTCGGTGACGAGCCCGCCCTTCGTGCCGATGTCGCCCGCGTCGATCCGCACCGCGTAGAACGGCGCCTGGTCGACCGGCCCGAGGCACGGGTTCGGCTTGTTCCGCGGATCGCCGTAGTACGTGTCGAACAGGTTGTCGCCCTTGCCGAACGCTTCGTCGATCCCCGTGACCGCATAGCGCGCCATGTCGCGCAGCGTGTCGTGCAGGCCGGCGGCGTCGACGCCGATGCGCGCAGCCAGCGCGTCGATCGTGACGGCCTTCACGATCACGTCGCGGAACGCGGCCGGAATCCGTGAATCGGGCATCATCGACGCCGGCATGATCGGCCCGCACGGATACTTGCGGCGAAACCGCGCGTCGAACACCATCCACGCGGGTACGTTCGCGCCGGTACGCGCATGGTCGCGATACATCGCCGGCACGAATTCGGAATACGGCGCGGCTTCGTTGACGAAGCGCTTGCCGAGGCGGTTCACGATCACGCAGCCCGGCAGGTTGCGTTCGACGAACAGCGCGCGCTGCTTCTCCTCGCCCGCGACACCGACCGTCGGCGCGCCCCACACGTGCGCCATCAGCGCCAGCGCGCCGCCGAGCCGATGGCCTTCGGCGATCGCGTCGCCGGTGTTGGCCGGCGGCGTCGCGCTCCACTGCGCCTGCGTCGGCTGCGGCAGGTAGCGCTCGCGCATCGGCTGGTTGCGCTCGAAGCCGCCCGCGCCGAGGATCACGCCGCGGCGCGCCGCAATCGTCACCGGCTGCCCGAAGCGCTGCGCGCGCACGCCGATCACGCGGCCGTCGACGTCGAGCAGGTCGCGCATCGGCGTGTCGAGCCACACGGGTACGTTGCGATCGAGCAGCGCACGGCGCAGCCCGCCGATCAGCGCGTTGCCGAGCGTCAGGCGCCGGTCGCGCCGCGTGCGGCGGCGCATCCCGATATCGAGCCAGTAACGGCCGAACTGCGCGATCGCGAGCTTCATGAAGCCCGGCCCGCGCGAAAACAGCGTATGCGCCTCCTTCGACGTCACGGCCACGCGCCCGCCGATCAGCGTACCGGGCGACGCCGGCCGCAACCGGTCGAATTCGTCGCCCAGCAGCCCGCCGTCGAACGGCATCGGATCGAGCGCGCGGTAGCCCGGCATCGCGCCCGGCGCCTTCTGGAAATAGTCCGCGTATTTCGGCAGCGACTGGTAACGCACCGGCGTCTTCGATTCCAGGTAGCGCAGCATCTCCGGCGCACGGTCGAGATACGTGTCGATCTTCTCGGGCGTCGATTCGCCGGCCACGCACGCTTCGATGTAGCCGCGCGCGGCCTCGCGCGAATCGGTCGCGCCCAGCTCGGCGATGTGGTGGTTGCACGGCACCCAGATGCCGCCGCCCGACACGGCAGACGTGCCGCCGTACAGCGCCGTCTTCTCGATCACGACGACGGACAGGCCGCGGTCGGCCGCGCGGCACGCGGCGAGCAGCGCGCCAGCGCCCGAACCGACGACCACCACGTCGAACACGTATTGCTGTGCTTGCGGGTCGTTCATCTCGGCCTCGTCAGATGAAGAAGTCGGTGTTCTCGCGGCCCAGCATCACCGCGCCGAGGTTCTGGCCGAAACGGTCCACGTTGTTCGCGTAGTGCGCGCGGGCCGCATGCAGGTCGAGGAAGCGGCGCACCAGCGGATTGCGGTGATAGATGCCGTTGCCGCCCGCGTAGCGCAGCAGCGCGTTCGCGGCCTGCGCGCAGCGCTCGGCGACCTGTGCGGACTGGTAGCGGAAATGCACGCGGCGCTCGATCGACACGGCCGGGCCGCCGGTGACCGACGCCATCAGTTCCGCGAAATTGCGCTTGAGGAGCACCTGCATCTCGTCGATCGCGACGGCCGCGTTCGCGCACGCGTTCTGCGCGCCCGGATCGTCGGTCGTCTTCGCGCCGCTGTTGGCCGATACGCGCGTGGCCGCATAGCCGGTGAAATCGTCGAGTGCACCCTGCAGCGCGCCGATGCACGACGTGCACACCGCGCGCACGAAGATCTGCGCGAACGGCAGCCTGAACAGCGGCGCATCGTTGACGGCGAGACCCGGGCTCGTGCCCATCATCCCGTCGATCGCCTTGTGCGTGCGGTACGCGGGCACGAACACGTCGTCGACGACGATGTCGTGGCTGCCCGTCGCGCGCAGGCCGAGCACGTCCCAGTCCTGCTGGATCCGGTAGTCGGATTTCGGCAGCAGGAAAGTGCGGTATTCGGGCGGCTGGCCGGCAACGGCTGCCGGCACCAGCGCGCCGAGGAACACCCACTCGCACAGTTCGCTGCCGCTCGAGAACTTCCAGTGGCCCGACAGGCGGAAGCCGCCGTCGACCGGCGTCACGCGGCCCACCGGCATGTAGGTCGACGCGATCAGCGTCGCCGGGTCGTTGCCCCATACGTCCTGCTGCGCGCGCTCGTCGAACAGCGCGAGCTGCCAGTTGTGCACGCCGACGACGCCGTACACCCACGCGGTCGACATGCAGCCGCGCGCGAGCGCCATCTGGATGTCGAAGAAGGCCTGCGGATCGAGCTCGTAGCCGCCGTACCGCTTCGGCTGCAGCACCTTGAAGAAGCCGGCGGCCTGCATGTCGGCGATCGTCTCGGCCGGGATCCGGCCCTGCGCGTCCGCCTGCGCGGCGCGGCCGGCCAGCGTCGGCGCCAGTGCCTCGGCCCGGGCGATCAGCGTGGCGGCCAGTGCGTTCGAATCGTTGTCGCGATGCACGAATGTCTCCTGTGGAACGGGGGCCGCGCCGCGGCGCCTGCCCCGCTCTCGTTCAAAGTTGTTCGGCGCGGCCTGGCCGCGGGCGATGCTCGCCACCACCGATGGTCGGCTTCGCGCGACCGCGCCGCATCGTCCGACCGGACGGGACGACGGGCGCGGCCTCGAACATCACGCGCAAGCGCGCTCCTTCTCCTTGTTGAAGAACGGGATCACGTGCTCGCCGATGTTGCGGATCGTCTCCATCTGCGCGTCGTGCGGCACCGTGCCCATCTGGCACAGGAACAGCACTTCGTCGACGCCGGCTTCCTGCAGGCGGCCGACATAGCCGATGCAGTCGTCCACCGTGCCGTACGCATGGTTCGGGTTCATCATCGCGAGCGCCGGGTCGGCGAAGTTCACGACGACTTCCTCCGACGCGAAGCGCGAGCGGATCACCATCTCGCCGGTGTCGGCCTGCACGAGGTCGTCGCCCCACTTCGCCGGGTCCGGACGCTCGCCGCCCGTGTACCAGTACGCGAGCGATTCCATGAAGTAGCGCTGGCCGCGGATGCCGATCTTGCGGGCGGCCTGGCCGTCGGCCATCACGACCGTCGGGCACAGCGCGGCAAGGTGCTGGGTCGGGCGGAAGCCGACCTGGTCTTCCGGCTTGCGGTTCGCCCACGCTTCGCGATACACGGCGTTCTTCTTCGCGACTTCGTCGGGGCCGCCGAAACCGAGCACCAGCGCGCCCATCCCGCGCTGGCCGGCGCGCAGCAGCGCGTCGGTGTTGGTACACGCGAGGTACATCGGCGGATGCGGATCCTGGAACGGCTTCGGGTGGATCGGACGCTTCGGAACCTTGATGTACTTGCCGTCGTGCTCGATCTCGTCCTGCACGAACATCTTCGGCACGAGGTACATCGATTCGTCGATCATCGGCTGCAGTTCGTTGAGGTCGTAGCCGAACGCACCGGCTTCCTGCTGGCTGCCACCCTTGCCGACGCCGAAGTGCACGCGGCCGCCGGACAGGATGTCGAGCAGCGCGACGCGCTCCGCGACCTTGATCGGGTGGTTCATCGCCGGCGGCAGGCACACGACGCCGTGGCCGAGGCCGATGCGCGTCGTGCGGCCGGCCAGGTACGCAAGGAAGGTTTCCGGCGCGCTCATGTGCGCATAGTTGGTCAGCGACGTGTGCTCGACGCACCAGATCGTGTCGAAGCCGACCTGCTCGGCGAGCAGCGCCTGTTCGACCGTCTCCTTGAATACCCGGTGGTCGCCCTCGCGCGATGCGTCGGTGGTCTGGGCTTCGTAGATGAGGGAAAACTTCATTGCGTGCGTCTCCATGGTTGTTGGACGAGTCGGGTCGTGCAGCCCGCCCGCACGATACGGACGAAGCGCGACGGTCCACGAATGGGAGTGTCGGCGCGCGCACGGGCGCGGGCATCGTCTGTTCGGAGTACCGGCGCGCCCGCGGGGACAGAGGGGTTTCACCGTCATCCGATCGGACTGCGTGAGCGCGCGGACGGCGCGCTAGCATCGAACGGCGGGCGCGTGGCGCGCACCGACCAACGACAAGGGAGAGCGGGAATGAAGGTATCGATGCTGCTGTATCCGGTCGACGACATCGACAAGGCGCTGCCGCTGTTCGTCGACGGGCTGGGCCTGAACGTGAAGTTTCGCGACGGCGACCGTTATTGCGCGCTCGACGGCGGTCCGCTGACGATCGCGCTGGTGGCGGGCGACGAGCAGATCGTCGAGCGTGCGGCGCTCACGCTGCGCGTGGACGAGGACGACGACCTGTATGCGGCGATGGCGCGCGTGGTCAAGGCCGGCGCATCGGTGCGCGTGCCCGTGCAGGCCGGGCCGCACGAATACCGTGCGGTGCTGGAGGACAAGAACGGTGCGCTGCTCGTGATTTCGCAGAAACGGGCCGCATGACGGCACGCGGCGCGGGCGCCCGATGCGGGTGCCGCGCGTGTGGCAGGCCCGTTACGCGTCCGCGCCCGGCGTGCTCAGGTCGCTCGCTTCGAGCAATTCGAGCAGCGTGCGCGCCGGCTGGCTGAGCCGCTTCGCGGCCAGCGCGATGAACTCGATGTCGGGCAGCACGGGCAGCGCGTCGCCGTTGACCAGCGGCGCGAGCCCGCGCGTCGACAGATAGTGCGACGTCGCGGTCAGGCCGAGCCCCGCGCGGGCGGCCGCGATGCAGCCCGGCTGGCTGCTGCTCGAACACACGACTTCCCAGCCGATCCCCTTCTCCGCGAGCGCGTTCAGGACGATCGCGCGCGTCACGCTCGGCTCGGCGACCAGCACGAGCGGCAGCGGCCGCTCCGGATCGACGACGGTGCCAGGCCGCGCGACCCATTCGAGCCGCGTGCGCAAGAGCGGCGTGCCGCGCCGTTCGCCGAGCCGCCGCTTGCCGATCATCAGGTCGAGCGCGCCCGCGTCCAGCCCTTCGTAGAGCCGGCTCGTCATGCCGGTGGTGATCTCCAGCGCGACGTCCGGGTGCGCGGCGCGAAACCCGGCGAGCACGTCCGGCAACGCGACGAGCGCGAGGTCGTCCGGCGCGCCGAGGCGCACCCGCCCCTTGAGCCTCGGCTTGCGGAACTGCGATTCCGCGCGGTTCAGCGCCTGCAGGATCACGTTCGCATGCACGAGCAGCGCCTCGCCGTCGGCCGTCATCGCGATCGAATGCGTGTCGCGCACGAACAGCCGCCGGCCGACGCTCTCCTCGAGACGACGGATGTGTTCGCTGACGCTCGACTGGTTGAGCCCGAGCTGCCGGCCTGCTTCGGTGAAGCTGCGGCAGTTCGTGACGGTCGCGAACGTGTTGAGCCAGACGGGATTGAGCATGGCGCATTGTCATCGGCAATGCCGATGACAGTCAACGACTTAAGGCAGCTTCCCGATGACCATCGGAATCGGTACCATCGTGCGCTTGGAGACCGGCAGGCGCCGCGCAACCGCGTGTAGGCGCCACCCGCGCCGGCCTTTGCACCACCGATTTCGCCATGTCCCGGGAACCCACACACTCCGCGCTGCTCTGGATCGTCGCCGCTGCATTCTTCATGCAGTCGCTCGACACGACGATCGTCAATACCGCCCTGCCTTCGATCGCGCAAAGCCTGCATGCGTCGCCGCTCGCGATGCAGCCCGTCGTGGTCGTCTATACGCTGACGATGGCGATGCTCACGCCGGCGTCCGGCTGGCTTGCAGACCGGTTCGGCACGCGCCGCGTGTTCTCGCTCGCGATCCTCGTATTCGTGCTGGCGTCGATCGGCTGCGCGGCGTCGCATACGCTCGGTCAACTCGTCGCCGCGCGCGCGCTGCAGGGCATCGGCGGCTCGATGCTGCTGCCGATCGGCCGGCTCGCCGTGCTGCGCCGCGTGCCGGGCGAACAGTACGTCGCGGCGATCGCGTTCGTGTCGACCGCCGGCCAGCTCGGCCCGATCGTCGGGCCGACGCTCGGCGGCTGGCTCACGCAGGCGATTTCGTGGCACTGGGTGTTCATCGTCAACGTGCCGGTCGGCGTGGTCGGCTTCGTCGCCGTACAGCGCTACCTGCCGCACGACCAGGCGCACCAGCCGCCGCCGTTCGACTTCGTCGGCTGTGCGCTGCTGTCGCTCGCGATGATCGCGCTGTCGCTCGCGATCGACCCGCCGGTGCCCACGCATCGCGCCGCATGGGCAGCCGGGCTCGCCGTGCTCGGGCTGGCGAGCGCGCTTGCTTACCTGCCGCATGCACGGCGCCGCGCGCAGCCGCTGTTCCGGCTCGGGCTGTTCCGCGAGCCGAACTTCGGCTCGGGCCTGCTCGGCAACCTGCTGTGCCGGATCGGCACGAGCTCGGTGCCGTTCATGCTGCCGCTGCTGATGCAGGTACAGCTCGGCTATACGCCACTGCAGTCGGGGATGATGATGCTGCCGGCCGCGATCGCGGGCGTCATCGCAAAACGCTGGATCGCGCCGCTCGTGAAGCGCTTCGGCTATGCGGCGTTCCTGGTCGTGAACACGGGGATCGTCGGGTGCGCGATCGCGGGATTCGCGCTGGTGTCGGTGCGGCCCGCGCCGCTACTGGAAAGCGCGCTGCTGATCGTGTTCGGCACGGCGAACTCGATGCAGTTCGCGGCGATGAACGGCGTGACGTTGAAGGGGCTGTCGCATGCCGACGCCGGCAGCGGCAACAGCCTGTTCACGATGATGCAGATGCTGGCGATGGGGCTCGGGGTGTCGATCGGCGGCGGCCTCGTCAACCTGTTTGCCGCCTATTGGGGCTCCATGGCGCACGGGTTCATGCTGTCGTTCACGTGCATGGGCGTGGTGACGCTGCTGTCGTCCGTCGTGTTCCGGCGGATCGATACGGCCGCGCCGCCGGCGAGTGCGGCCGCGCGCCCGTCCGCGTGAGCGCGGCCGTCAGTTCGCCGGGCGGCGCTCGACGACACGCTTGAGCACCCAGCGGATCGACGAACCGTCGGCCGGCGGCTGCGCGACGCGGTACTCGTCGATTTCGAGCGTGTACAGGTAGCCGGGCTGGTACGCGAAGCCTTCGATGCCGGCGTACCACAGGCTCCACGGCTCGTTCGGGGCGTTGCGCACCTGCAGGCACTCCATCGGCGCGACGCCCGTGCAGCGCGCGGATTGCGGCGCGACATACACGGTCCTGGTCACCGGCTTGCTGTCGGCCGGGCGCACCGCGTTCGCCGACGTGGCGACGGCGTCGGTCTGGCATCCGGCGAGGAGCGTGCTGCCGGCAATGACGGCCGCGCCGAGCAGCGTTCTGGATGGGCGAATCATCGGGTGTTCCTCTGGAAGCGTTGGAGGGCCGATTAGAGGCCCTCACGACAAGAAAGTTCACAAACACCTTACGGCAATCATGCCCCCTTCATGCCCGGCGAACCGCGCGGCGTCGCGGAAGCGATGACGTGGCCGTGCTCGCCCGCCGCACGCTTCGTCACGGGTCAGGCGATCGCTGTCGACGGCGGATTCACCGTGTGCCGATCGTGTACCATCGGCGCTTCCCGACATGCCTGATCGCGTTGTGCTCGTCCGCCCTTTCACGTGCGTACGATCCGCGCAGCGCACCTCGCTTCACATGACCTCACCCGTTCCGTCCGACACCGCGTTGCGCCCGCTGCCGATCGATGCGCTGACCGTGCCGGCCGCGCTCGACGGACGCTCGGGCACCAACCGCTCGAGCAGCGCGCATCCGCAGATTGCCGCGACCAACGACCTCGACGCGGTGCGCGCGTGGCTCGCCCGCTTCGTCGATACACCGACCACGTTCCAGAACTACCGCAAGGAAGCCGAACGCCTGCTGCTGTGGGCCGTGATCGCGTGCGGCAAGCCGCTGTCGTCGCTCACGCACGAAGATCTGGTCGTCTACCGCCAGTTCCTGCTCGCACCCGCGCCGGCCGAGCTGTGGTGCGCGAACGGCGGACGCAAGCATCCGCGCGACGATCCGCGCTGGCGGCCGTTCTACGGGGCGCTGTCGGCGGCCAGCCAACGGCAGGCGCTGGTGATCCTGAACGTGATGTTCTCGTGGCTCGTGCAGGCCGGCTACCTCGCCGGCAATCCGCTCGCGTTGTCGCGCCAGCGGCAGCGCCGGCCCGCGCCGCGCGTCACGCGCCATCTCGGGCAGCCGCTGTGGCAATCGGTCAAGGATGCGATCGCCGCGATGCCGCGCGACGACGCGCGGGCGGGCTTCCATGCCGATCGCGCGCGCTGGCTGTTCACGCTGCTGTATCTCGGCGGGCTGCGCATCACCGAAGCGGCCGACACGACGATGGGCCAGTTCTTCTGCCGGCGCGATGCGGACGGGCGCGACCGCTGGTGGCTCGACGTGACGGGCAAAGGCGGCCGGCAGCGGCTCGTGCCGGCCACCGACGAGATGATGGCCGAGCTGTCGCGCTACCGGCGTGCGCACGGCCTGCCCGCGTTGCCGTCCGACGGCGAGGCCACGCCGCTCGTGCTGCCGGTCGGCCACGCGCACAAGCCGCTCACGCGCGCCGCGCTGCACCGGATCGTGAAGCAGGTGTTCCGGCACGCGGCCGACCGGCTGCGTGCGAACGGCGAAGCCGGCGAGCAGCAGGCGCGCGTGCTCGAACAGGCGTCCGCGCACTGGCTGCGCCACAGCGCGGGCTCGCACATGGCCGATGGCCGCGTCGACCTGCGGCTCGTGCGCGACAACCTCGGCCACGTGTCGCTCACGACGACCAGCCAGTACCTGCACGCGGACGACGACTGGCGGCATCGCGAGACGGAGGAGAAGCATCGGATCGGGTGGTAGGTGCACGCCGATCCGACGCGTCGCGGCTCGCGCGACGCGTCCGCGCTCAGCGAGCGAGTTCGAGCCCGCCCAGGCCGCCGTTGCCGCGGCATTTCGCGCGGTCGCTTTCGGCCGGCACGTCGATCTGCCCGCACAGCACGTCGATGCGCTTGCGGTAACTGTCGATCAGGCACTGCGTCGTCGTGCAGCGGTTGCGCGCCTTCAGCCACGCCTTTTGGCTGGCGATGAACGAGTGATATTCCGGCGGATCCTCGACCGGGTAGTTGGCGAAGTCGTCCACGACGTGCTGGTAATCGGCGTTGAGCGCATCGTCGAGACGCGACAACGTCGGATTGGTGCAGATTTCGCGTTCCACGAACGTGGATGCCTTCGCACAGTTGAACGACGCGGCGTGCGCGCCGGTCATGCCGGCCGCGACGGCCAGCACAACGAGCCATGCTTTCATGTGGATGCCGTAACGAGGAAAACGGTGGCCGCGGATCGGCTCGCCATGACGGGTGAACGGGCATGCCCGTCGCCGCGATCCGGAAGCTTAGGTCAACGCACGTCGCATTTCAATACGCTGCCCGGCACCTGAATCACGCGGCACGTCACGCCTCGCGCGATCAGTACACCCCCACCCAGTGCCCGGGCACCCATGCCCAGTGATTGCCGGCCCACCGGTAGTGCCCCCTCGCCCAGCGATAGCCCGGCGCAGGCATCGGCGGTGGCACCTCGACGACGGGCGCCGGCTGCGGCGGCCGCACGGGTTCGACCACGCATGCGGACATCAGCGCCGCACTGGCCGTCACCAGCATGGCGAGCGACACGGACCGGATCTTCATCATCTTGCATTCTCCCTTTTGTGTAGTGGATGGATTCATTGCCGAAGCGGCAACGCCGCGCGTCACGCGGCTCCGCGAATCAGCCCGCTCATCGGCCGCGTCACATCGCTTTGCGCAAACAGCGCGGACGCGGTACGGCGCGGATCGAGCCGCAGGCTCTCGGCGGCGGCGCCCGAAATCAGCGCGTCGAGCGACGCGGTCGGTTTCAGGTCGCGCCCTTCGTACAGGTCGCCCGGCCGCAAACCGGGCCAGTCGGCGATCACGCGGCCGCCCGCGACCGCGCCGCCCGTGAGCATCGCGACGGATGCCTGCCCGTGATCGGTGCCGCCCGTGCCGTTCGCGGCCGCCGTGCGGCCGAACTCGGTTGCGACCAGCACCGTGGTTTGCTGCCATGCGGGCCCGAGGCCATCGCGCAATGCGGCGATCATCGTGTCGAGCGCTTTGAGCTGATTCGCGAGCCGTGCGTTCTGTGCGCTGTGCGTGTCCCAGCCGCCCGTCTCGATCATCGCGATGCGCGGGCCGTCGTCGCGCGCGAGGAACGTCGCGGCGAGCTTGCCGACGCCCGCCGGATCCTGCCGCGCATGCGCATCTCCGGCGAGGCCGCGCGCGTCCATCGCCGACTGCCACAACGGGCCGAGCTGCGCATCGGCCTCGTAGAGCGCCGACACGCGTGCGAGCAGGTCGTCCGGCGCGGCCGGCAAACCGGACGGCGCGTACGACGCGGCCTGCACGGTGCCGCGCAACGCGAGCGGCACGGTCGGCGCGAACGCAATCGCGCTTTCACGCGTGGCCGGCAGCAGCGCGGCGAGCCGGTTCAGCCAGCCGTCCTTCACCTGGTACGGCTCGCGGCCGCCCGTCTCGAGCACGTTCTGCCCGTCGAAATGCGAGCGGTCGCGATACGGCGACGCAATCGCATGAACGAACAGCGCCTGCCCGTCGCGGTACAACTGCGCGGTCTGCACGAGCGACGGATGCAGCGCGAACGTGCCGTCGAGCCGCGTCGCGGCTGCCGTGTCGATCGCGAGCGGGCCGCGCAGCGACGCATACGCGGGCTCGGCATACGGAACGACGATATTCAGGCCGTCGGCGGCGCCGCGCTGGATCACGAACACGAAGCGCCGATCGGTCTCGACGTTCGCGAACACGATCCGCGGTGCGACGAGGATCGCGCCTGCGCCGGCGGCGGCCACGCTCAGGAATTGTCGGCGGGACAGTGCCATGGTCATCTCCGTTGGAAATCGGGTGAGACGAGCAACAGCGCGAGCGACGTGGTCGCGCTTTCGGCGCGCGACAGCGCGGTCGCCGTCGGCGCGCTCAACGAACCGGCGAGCAGCGTGTTGCCGAGCGTGCGCGGGTCGAGCCGGTCGCCCGTGCGCGCGGCGGGCGCTGCGCGAGCTCGACACGACGCACGAGCGCGTCGGGTGCGGCCCAGCTCGCGGCAATGTCGTCGTAACCGGCCGGCGAGCCGGGCCGCCACACCGGCTGGCCGAGCTGCGCGAGCAGCGGCGCGACCTTCAGGTCGCCCGCGTCGCGCCAGCCGAGCCCGCGCAGCGACGACACGGCCCACTCCCACGGCGTCTTGAACTTGCGGTTGACCGGCGACCACGCGTCAGGCGCTTCGACGAGCGCCCGGTAGACGGTCGGCAGATCGCCGCCGCTCGAATCGAACGCGCGGGCCAGCCGGTCGGTCAGCGCAGGTGGCGGATTGTCGGCGACGAAATGGCGGGCCAGCTGGAACGCGACATGCCGGCCGGTTGCCTCCGAATGCGCGAGGTCGTGCAGGATCGCGCGTGCCTGCGCTTCGCCCGGTTGATCGTAGGTGCGGCCCATCACCGTGCGCGTGCCCGGTTCGTGCAGGTTCGGGCGAAACACGAATGCACCGGGCACCGCATCGCCGGGCTGCGGCCCGCGCCCGCCGGCGATGCTCCAGCCGGTCAATGCTCGCGCGAATTCCGTCACGTCGGCCTGCGTGTAACCGGTGCGCACGCCGAGCGTATGCAGTTCCATGATTTCGCGCGCGAGGTTCTCGTTGAGCCCGCGTTTGGCCGACGGATTGCGGGCTTCGGCACGCAGCGCGGCCGGGCTGTCGGGGCCGACCGAGCGCGCCTGGTCGAGGAAGAGCTGCATCGCGGGATGCTGTTCGACGGCGACCAGCATGTCCTCGAAACGGCCGAGCACGTGCGGGCGGATCGCGTCGCGTTCGAACGCGCCCGCATAGGCCGCCACCGGCCCCTTGTCGACCGACACCGCGAAATGGTTCGCCCAGAAATGCACGAGACGCTCGACGAACGGTGCGGGCGTATTCAGCGCACTGTTCATCCGCGCGACGACAGCGCTGCGATACGCGTCGTTGCCGTCGCGCCGGATCGATTGCTCGGTCGCGCGCTTCGTTGCCGGATCGTTGGCCGTCATCGCATTGCGCGCGTTCGCGAAGCGCGTCGCGAGCGCGACCGCGTCCGGCTCGCCGGTCCATGCGGCCGGCCGCGCGTCGTAACGGTCGAATTGCGCGACGAGCGCTGCCTTCGGGTCCGCTGGCGGCGCTTCGTCGGCCCGCGCGCCGAGACCGAATCGGTTCAGCGCGATCGCGGCCGGCGTGATGTCGTTCGGGTGGTCCATGACGGGTTCTCTCGCGGTGCGTACCCACGTTCAACGCGGGAGCGCCCGGAAATCCGTCGCGGGACTGCGAAATATTTGTGCTTCGCGGCCGAAGAACGAGATGACTTGCTGCTTGCTTTCAATCGCCGTCAGGCGCGTACGGTTACCTCAGCGTGCAGTACCCGCATCGCCGAGCCCCGCGGCATGCTTGCCGGACAGGCTCGACAGCAACGCCTCGATCGGCAACTTGCGCGCCATCCGCGGCTGTGAAAGACCCAGTTCGCGAAACGCCGAATCGATTTCCTCCCGGGTCGGTTGCAATGGTGCGAGCGCAGATGCGAGGGGCGGGACAATCTGCTTGACCATGTAACGACGCCCCGTCGCCTTGATTTGCCTGACGACGATCAATATGCCAAGCGCGATGAAGAAATAGATGCCGTAGTTCGTCGCGTCCGGTGCGACCATGCCCACCGTCACGGACCCTACGATCGCGACGGCGAACGCGACGAAGATCGCAAGTATGTCGCGCCAATTGATGCGGCTCGATGCGAAATAACGCTCGGCCTTCGTCGATAGCACCACGAACGGATCGCGAATCAAAGCCTGTCGCTCGTCGGGCTGCAGAGACGGGAGCGCAGTGCGAACCCGCTCCTCGAGGACGAGCCGGTCTCTCCATGCCGATTCCAGATCGGGAAAGGTCCGCGCGGTCAGCTCGGGCAGCGGCGCGGGCTTCGGCGACACGCTTGCATAGGTGGACAGCTCGCTCTTGACCGGCGTTCGGCACGCCTGGCAAGTTCGCTGATATCCGACCAGCCGCCCTTCGCCAACCGAGATGTTGTAGACATGACCGGCAGAGCCGACCCGCTGCAATTCGAATGTACGCGGGGCTCTGCAAATCGGACAGAAGTCCGCTACATAGCCCTGCTTGCGATAGACTAACTTCCGCCCCCAGAAGACGAACATGGCATTCCCCCGAATTCCGGGGATATGCCCCGGCATGTTCAATTCATTGATTATTTGTTTTCCAGTCCGAAACGACACGGCGGTTTATTCTGCCTGAATATTTTTTCCCGCGGGTGGCGTTTTTGCCGGTCGGGGCGGTTTGAAAACGCAACGCGACGCGAATGCTTTCATCCGGTTTTCATTTCACCTTCGATGGCATCGCGACGCCAGGAAGCGATACGCCGGCACGATCGATCGGCTGTCACATTCCGATGTCCTGATCGCGCGACAGACGCGCTGCTTACGCTAATGGGTCGACAACACGATGGTCACCATTTACCCTGCCGGGCCGCGCGAAGTGCCGGCCGGACTCGCGCGTGCGAGCATCGCGTATCGCCGCAACGTGTGGCTGGCGGTTGCGAGCCTCGCGCTGTTCATCCTGCTGTATCTCGCGCTGACCGCGTGGTTCGCGTTCTCGGCAATCACCGGTGCATTGCGGCTCGCGCTGGATGGCGGGTCGGCCGGGTTGCCCGAATGGCTCGCGTGCGGCGGCAGCCTGTTCCTGGCGATATTCCTGGCCAAGGCGCTCTTTTTCGTCCGGAAGGACGTGAGTACGGACCGCATTGAATTGACGCGCGCGCAGCAGCCGCGGCTGTTCGCGTTCCTCGAACGTATCGCCGAAGACGCCGGCGCGCCGCGCCCGAACAAGGTGTTCGTCAGTGCGCGGGTCAATGCGGCCGTGTTCTACGACCTGTCGCTTCTGAACCTGGTTCGGCCTTCGCTCAAGCATCTGGAGATCGGGCTCGCGCTCGTCAACATGCTCAATCTCACCGAATTCAAGGCGGTGTGCGCGCACGAGTTCGGCCATTTCGCACAGCGGTCGATGGCGCTGGGCCGATGGGTTTACACGGCGCAGCAGATCGCCGTCCATATCGTCGCGCAGCGCGACCTGCTCGACCGCGTCCTGCACCGTCTGTCGAACCTGGACGTGCGCATCTCGTGGATCGGCTGGCTGCTCGGCCTCGCCGTCTGGGCTTTGCGTTCGATCATCGACATGGCGTTCCGCCTGGTTGTCGTCGCGCAACGGGCGCTGTCGCGTGAAATGGAAATGCAAGCCGACCTGGTCGCCGTGTCGTTGACCGGCAGCGATGCCATCGTGCATGCGTTGCACCGGTTGCAGATTGCAGACGACGCATGGGACCGCACACTGGGCCTGCTGCGCAGCGAAGTCGCCAACGGCCGGCCGCCGCGCGATGCATTCGTCGTGCAGCAGGCTTTTGCCGATCGCCTCGGTCGCATCTACAACGATCCGGCTTACGGCCGGCGCCCGCAGGTGCCGGCGGACGCAGCCGATGCGTTCCGCGTGTTCGACCGGGAAATCGCGCAGCCGCCGCGCATGTGGGCCACGCACCCGCAGAATCACGAACGGGAGGAAAACGCGAAACGCACGTATCTGGCCGCCCCCGTGGACGAGCGTAGCGCGTGGGTGCTGTTCGACGACGCGCACAGCCTGCGCGAGCACATGACGGCCGCGCTGACCGGCGACACCGGACACGCGCCGGTGGACGCCGACGTGTCGCTGCGGCAAATGGACGAACATTTCGCGCAGGAACATCTTGGGCCGCAATATCGCGGCATCTACATGGGTTTTCCGGCCACCCGGCACGCGCGATCCGCGCAGTCATTGACGGAGCCCGTCACGCGCGCCGGTCCGCTCGATACCGACACGCTGTACCCTGCCAGCATCGGCCACGACCTCGAGCGGCTGCGCAAGCTCGATCGCGAGCATGCACTGCTTTGCTCGCTGCGCGACGGGCGCTATCAAGCGATCGACGGGGTCATCCGCCACCGCGGCCGGGTACTTCGCCGCGCCGAGTTGCCCGGCGCGATCGACGCGGTCGATGCCGAGCGTTCCGCCGCCCGCGGCCGCCTCCACGCGGTGCTGAAGGCGGTACGCAGCGCCCACCTGGCCGCAGCCGACACCCTGTCGCCAGCATGGCGTGCATATCTCGAAGGCTTGCTGCGCTTGCTTCACTATGCGGAGCATGCCGAAGCGAATGTGCGCGACGCTTACGCGCATCTGTCGCTGCGGCGGCAGCGGGCCACGGCTGGCGGAACAATCACCGAGCACGGCATCGGCCATATCGTCCGTGCGGCCGAGCAGTTGCAGCGTGCATTGGCGCAAGTCTTCCACCACGCGGAGGATGTACGCCCGAGCGCGCCCGTGCTGGCCGCGCTCGGCATCGACGCCTGGCCGGACGCGCTGGGGCATTTCGCGCTGCGCGAGCCGGTGCGAAGCAACATCGACGACTGGCTGCGTGCTGTCGGCGGTTGGGTCCAGCATGCGGCCGGACAACTTTCCGCCTTGCGCCGCGCGACGCTCGACGAACTCCTGCGCGCCGAAGCGATCGTCGCCGCCGCCCATGCGGGTTCCCGCGCACCGGCGACGGACGCGCCACCGCCGGCGCCATCCGTTCCGACCGCGTACGACACGCTCGTCGCCGGCACCGAGCGCGTGCTGCACGTCGACCAGCCGACCTTTCGCGAGCGCTTCGGCACGGCCAGCGGCGTGCTTCCCGGTATTGCCCGCGCGGCCGTGGCACTCGGAATCGTGGGATCCGTGCTCGTGTTCGGCTGGATGCAAGGCCGCGTCACCGTCTCGGTGTACAACGGCCTCGCCCGCACCGTGTCCGCGACGATCGACGGACGGCGCGTCGAACTGCAACCGGGTGCGTCAGCCGACGTGACCGTTCACGGTGGCCGCGATATCCGTATTGTCAGCACGACTTCCGATGGCGAGCCGATCGAATCGTTCGATGCCCCGCTCGGTTTTCTGCATGCGCGGTTCGTCTACACCGTCGCCGCCGCCGCGCCGCTGCGCCTGTGGACGGCCGCCTACGGCAGCGCAGCCGCACCGCCGCCGCACTGGCTCGCGCCGCTGCGATGGCAGCCCGCTTCGGCCGAGTACGTCTTTTCCCGACCGCCGGCCAGCATTCGCACGAAGGACGGCGGCACGACGCGCACCGTGCTGGACGCAGGCAATGTCGTCGCACCCGAGACCCTGGTGCGCGCCGCCGGTGGCAACGCGGCGGCGGCGATGGTGCTGTCGCACGTGCGATTCGATGCGCCGGACTCTCCTTATCTGCGCAATTGGCTGGATCTCGCCAGAACGACACCCGGCTTCGATCGGGCGCTGGCGGCACGACTCACGCATGTTCCCGACGGCGCGTCCGCGGTGCGAATCGGCCAGGCGGCAACGGAGAGCCGCCACGACAACAGCGTCGGCAAGTAGGGCCGCGCATTCGGTGACACCCACCGCAATGCCGATTCGCGACGACGATTACTGACTCGCCGCGTCGCCCTGCTTCTTCTGCCACTTCGCCGGCAGCCGCCAGTTCCCGCTACGCCGCAACCCGTCGACGAACTTCGCGCGCTCGTCCGGCGTCAGCGTCGCCGCGAAATCGACGACGCGGCGCTCGACCTGCGCACGCAGCGCCGTATCGGCCGCACGCGTACGATCGAGCGCCGCGTCGATCGCCGTGCGATCGAGTTGCGGCGCGGCCAGCAGGTCCAGCACGGTGATCCGGTCGTCGCGCCCTTCCCGCGCGAAATCGCGGCCGTCCTTGCGCGCCGCCTTCAGCGCCGCAACGAATTCCTGCTGGCGCGCGTCCGGCAATTCGTCCGCGGCGAAACGCAATGCGGTGCGCGACGCCGGTGCGCCCGAGGCCCGCAGGTCGCGATGCGTCGAAAACCACTGATACGCACCGCCGCCGATCGCGCCGAGCATGAATACGTTCAGCACGACCGAACCGACGAGGACGAATTTCCAGCCACGCTCACTCATTCATCACTCCAGTCCACGCTCGGCCCACCGAACGTCGTAGTCAGATAGCCCGGCTCATGCGCAGGCGGCACGCTGCCGAGCATCAGCATCGACACGGCCACCGCGCCCGCTAGCGCGCCGGCCAGGCCCACGCCCGCGAATGCCGCGCCCGACCACCACACGGCCCCGCGCCGCCGCGCGCGCCGCGGGCGGGCGCCGTCGCGACGATGCGTGCGACGAGCGCCGGCGCGGGCGGTGCGACCGTATCGTTGGCGAGCCACGCGTCGAGTTCGGCGGCATCGTCCAGCGCCGCCAATGCATCGGCCGGATGCGCGTGCGCCCATGCCTCGGCGGCCGCGCGCTCGCCGTCCGGCCAGCGCCGCGCATCCGAGCCGTACGCGGCGACGATGGTACGAAATCGTTCGGGTGTCATCGGATGTCCTCGCTAGGTGAGTCGCCGGCCAGTTGCGCGCGCAAGTTTCGCCGCGCACGCGCGAGCAGGCTTTCCAGCGCGTCGACGGTAATGCCCATCAGGTTGGCCGCCTCCACGTTCGACATTTCCTGATAGTACTGGAGCACGAGCGCTTCGCGCTGCCGCACCGGCAACGCCGCGAGCGCCTGCCGCACGCGCGCGTCGCGCGAGCGGGTCTCCGCACGGGTGGCCGGCTCCGGTTGCGGATCGGGCACGTCGGGCAGCACGTCGACCGGTTCCTCGCGGCGGCCGCGCAAGCGGTCGTAGCACAGATTCAGCACGACGCGATGCAGCCACGTGTCGAACCGTGCCTCGCCTTCGCGCCAGCCCGGCGCCTGTTTCCAGATCCGCAAGAACGTCTCCTGTGCGACGTCCTCGGCTTCCGTGCGGTCGCCGAGCATGCGCGTCGCGAGCGCGAGCAGTCGCGGCAGCTTGCGCGCGACGAGCATGCGCACGGCCGACGCATCGCGCGCGCCGACCCGTGCGACCAGGGCCGCGTCCGGATCGCCGCCGCTCAACGCGGGGCGCTCCAGCGCATCGCGCGTCTGTGCCGCGGCGCGATCGTTGATGCGCCCGCCTGCAGACTGATGCTCATCGTCGTGCTCTCCTTGAATGCGCTGTGCCATTAACCGGCCCCGCCACACTGGCGGTCGGGGATCGCCACGCGCATCGCGCACGGCCTCGGCAAGGTCCGTTTCATCGGCATCCGTTTCAGGCTGCATGGCGATCGGGTCGATCGGGTGCCGGCCGCCCGTTTGCGCGAGCGGCGGCCGGCGTGCTCAATATACGACGACCGGCGCGGGCCGGTAATACACCGGACGGGCCGGAACCACGACGCAGCCGGCCAGCACGATGGCTGCGGCCGCCAAGATCACGATGGTTCGAAAAGGCATGGCTTCGACTCATGATGTTGCACGAAGTAGCTGCCGCGCCGGCACCGTGTGCCGTGCGGCGGCATGCGCATCAGGCCCAGTGGCCGGGCACCCAGCGCCAGGCCGGCCCGCGCGCGGCCCAATGGCCGGGCACCCAGTGGTAGCCGACGCGCACCACCTGCCAGTGGCCCGGAATCCACACGTAGCGACCTTGCCGCCAGTGCCAGTGCCCCTGGTCCCACACGTAGCCCGCGCGCGGCGCCGGCAGCACTTCGACGCGCGGCGGCGGCGGCGCGTAAGGCGCGACGATCACGGCCTGCGCGAAGGCCGCGGACGCAGCCAGTGCGGCCACGCATGCCACGGTGAATCGCAATGGATGCGAAAGCTTCATGTAAGACTCCGAAGTAGCGGGTATCGACCGGAAGCGGCCGTTCATGCGTTAAACGGCGCGGGCGAATGGAATCCGTCGCGGTGTCCGCAAATAAATTTCGGCCGAGCCTGACGCGCGTCGGCGCTGGCCGGATGCCGCGATCCACGCGTTCGTGGCCTGAGCCAACGCTTGCGCGGGGTTGCCCTGCTGTCACAACCCGGCAAAACTGCCCTTCGACAATGTCTCGCACCGGGATCCCGCTCGTTTCCGGCTCTCGCACTGGTCACGCTCGCGCACGGCCAGGCGGTTCCACATCTCGCGTCTCCACCCACGAAAACACCGACCATGTCGAACCAGGACAACTCCCCGATCCAGCCGAACGAGCCGGCCGCGTCCGTCTCGCGTCGCGGCTTCCTGAAACTCGCCGGCGTCTCCGGCCTCGCCACCGCCGCCGGTGGCCTCGCGGCAGCCAGGGCCGCCGCGTCGAACCCGGACGGCACGCCCGAACAGGTCCACCTGACGTGGGGCAACGATCCAACGTCGGAAGTCGTGATCTCGTGGGCCTCGCTCGCGTCGGCCGTCAATCCGCGCGCGCGCATCGTCGCCGACGGCGAGCCGGCACGCACCGTGCACGGCGTCCAGCGCCTGTACACCGATGGCCTGAACGGCGAAACGGTATTCGCGTACCACGCACGCGTGCACGGGCTGAAGCCGAATACGCGCTACCGCTACGAGATCACGGCCGACAACGACAGCAACGCCGCGCAGCCGTTCTCCGCGAATTTCTCGACCGCGCCGCGCGGCCGCGCGCCGTTCCGCTTCACGAGCTACGGCGATCTCGCGACGCCGAACGGCGCGTGGGTGCTGTCGTCGCCGCAGAGCCGCTTCGCGGTGCAGGCAGTCGAGCAGTTCCAGCCGCTGTTCCACCTGCTGAACGGCGACCTCTGCTATGCGAACCTGAACCCCGCGCACCAGCCCGAGGTATGGCGCGATTTCGGCAACAACAACCAGACGTCGGCCGCCAACCGTCCGTGGATGCCGTGCCCGGGCAATCACGAGATCGAGTTCAACAACGGCCCGCAGGGGCTCGACTCGTATCTTGCGCGCTATACGCTGCCGGAGAACGGCACGCGCTTTCAGGGCCGCTGGTACAGCTTCCGCGTGAGCTCGGTGCTGTTCGTCTCGCTCGACGCGGACGATGTCGTGTACCAGGACGCCGCCGCGTTCGTCGGCGGCCCCGCACCGCTCGTGCCGGCCGCGAGCACCGGCCACCCGCCGATCGAGCCCGGCACGTCGTTCTACGTGCGCGGCTACAGTAACGGCGAGCAGACGCGCTGGCTCGAACACACACTGCGCCACGCCGCGCATGACGACGATATCGACTGGATCGTCGTGCAGATGCACCAGGACGCGCTCAGCTCGTCGAAGACGGGCAACGGTTCCGACAAGGGCATTCGCGAAGCATGGCTGCCGCTGTTCGACCGCTACGGCGTCGACCTCGTGCTGTGCGGCCACGATCACGACTACGAGCGCAGCTACCCGGTGCGCGGCTGCAATCACCGCGCGGGCGTCGATGCGACGACCGGCGAAGTCGTCGAGACGCTGCAGCCGCGTCCGGTCGGCTCGAACGACCCGGACCGCACGAAGTTCGACACGAGCCACGGCACGATCCACCTGATCCTCGGCGGCGGCGGCACCAGCGCGCCGCTCGACGTGTACGGCGAGAACCCGGCGACCGGCTTTGCGCGCGCGAAGGTGTTCACGAAGCCGAACCGGCCGGTGCCGGGCACGGCGCCGAATACGTTCGTGCGCGCGCCGGCCGATGCGCTCGAGGATGCGATCTGGTCCGCGCGCCGCGATACGGGCACCGGTTACGGGATCGCGGTGTTCGACCACGACCCGGGCAAGCCGGGCGGTCACACGACGATCACGATGCGCTACTACCACGCGCCGGGCGCCGACCAGCACCCGACCGCCGACTACGAGCTGTTCGAGACGATCGAACTGAGCAAGAAGCGCAACGAACGGTGACCGTCAGGCGCCCGTTGCGACGGGCGCCTGACGTCGTGCCGTTGCGGGACGGTGCGCGATGCCACGCGTTAAACTGCACGCGTCGCCCACCGGCCCATGAAGATGAGTTTCGAATACCGCATCCACACGACGCCGTCGGCCGACGCATTCGATGCCATCGCGAATGCGTTGCGACACGCGCACGACGACATCGACATCGATCCCGACCACCGACGGCTCGAAGTCCGTGGCGACGCCGGCAGCTGGCCGCTGATCGGCCTGTCGACCGACGAAGACGGTTTCTTCCTGGTCACGACGCTCGGGCCGACGCGAGACGCGATGCTCGACTCGATCGGCAACGCGTTGTCGGCAATCGGCGCGGCTTGGCGCATCGACGACGCGTGACCGGTTGCCGCGTGATGCCCATACTCCCGGATCGGCCGCAAGCGCCGGGCCGATCACCGCCAGCGCCGCTGCCCGATCTCCGTTACCCCGTTAAACTACGCGTTTGCGTGGGCAATGGCCGTCACGCATGCCGAATGCGCGCGTGGCTCATGCCGGCAGACCCGAATCACCTGAAGTCGAATTTGAATGTTGAAACAGGCAGGAAGCATGAAGCGCAAGAATAAGGCGACGCTCGCCGGGCTCGGCGCGGTGTTGTTGTGGGCCTCCGTGGTCGCCCTCGTTCGTGGCGTGAGCGAAAGCCTCGGCGCGACCGGCGGCGCCGCGATGATCTATACGGTCGCATCCGCGCTTCTGCTGTTCACGATCGGCTTCCCCGATCTCAGCAAATTCCCGAAACAGTACCTGCTCTGGGGCGGGCTGCTGTTCGTCTCGTACGAGCTGTGCCTGTCGCTGTCGATCGGCTATGCCAGCAACGGCCAGCAGGCGATCGAAGTCGCGATGGTCAACTATCTGTGGCCGAGCTTCACGCTGGTGGCGGCGATCGTGTTCAACAAGCAGCGCGCCAACCTGCTGGTCGTGCCCGGCGTCCTGTTGTCGATGCTCGGGATCTGCCGGGTGCTCGGCGGCGACCGCGGCCTCGACCCGGCCGGCATGCTGCACAACGTCGCGGACAATCCGCTGAGCTACGGCCTCGCGTTCGTCGGCGCACTGATCTGGGCCGGCTATTGCACGGTGACGGCGCGCCTCGCCGACGGCAAGAACGGCGTCACGCCGTTCTTCATGCTGGTGGCGCTGGCGCTCTGGATCAAGTTCGCGATCGAAGGCGGCGGCGGCATGACGTTCAGCCTGCATGCGGTCATCTATGTCGTGCTGGCGGCATCCGCGCTGGGGTTCGGCTATGCGGCCTGGAACACCGGCATCATGCACGGCAACGTGACGATTATCGTCGGCGCGTCGTACTTCACCCCGGTGCTCGCCGCCCTGCTCGCCGCGACGCTGCTGCATGCGCCGCTGTCGATCGAATTCTGGCAAGGCGCATCGATGGTTTGCGGCGGATCGATCCTGTGCTGGCTCGCGACGCGCAGCCGGCGCCGTGAAAAAGCCGCGCCCGTCCGGGTCGGCAACGAAGCGCAGGGCAACTGCCAGGGCTGACGACGCCGGGCGCTTGCGTTGCGATACCGCTTGAAACCCCGGCGATCCTGCATGCCGTCAATCACTCGCGCTAGCGCGACTCCAGTGCGATACGCACGGCCAGCCCGGCCAGCACCGTGCCCATCAACCAGCGCTGAGCCGACGCCCAGACTGGCCGCCCCGCCAGAAAGCCCGCGATGCCGCCTGCCATGCAGGCAATCAGCGCATTCACGCTGACGCTCACCGCGATTTGCACGCAGCCGAGCGCCAGCGATTGCGCGAGCACGCTGCCGTGCCCCGGCGAAATGAACTGCGGCAGCAGCGACAGATACATCACCGCGATCTTCGGATTCGCGAGGTTCGTGACGAAGCCCATCGTGAACAGCCTGGCACGGCTGTCGTGCGGCAGTTGCCTGATCTGGAACGCCGAGCGGCCGCCCGGCTTCAGCGCCTGCCACGCCAGGTACGCCAGATAAAGCGCCCCGGCAAAGCGCAACGCATCGTACGCATACGGCACGGCCATCACCAGCGCGGTGATGCCCAGCGCCGCGCACACCATGTAGAACACGAACCCCAGCGCGACGCCGCCGAGCGACACCAGCCCGGCACGGCGGCCCTGACAGATCGAACGCGATACCAAATAGATCATGTTCGGCCCGGGTGTCAGCACCATGCCGAGCGACACGAGTCCGAAAGCAAGCAAGGTGGGCAAGGCCGGCACGGCAATCTCCTTCGGGACGAAGCGGTCAGGGGCGAGTTCGAACAATGTATTGCATCTCGACGGTCATCGGCTTGAATAAACTTCAAGTCGCCCATGAACGCTGTTCATCGCCGAAGCGGCTCGTTACCGGGCCTTTCTCGCGCGCGTGTTGACCGCCTTCGCCGCCTTCGCGCGTTGCGCGTCGACGAGCCGCACGAACGCGTCCGCGATCGCGTTGCCGGCCGTATTCCACGACAACCGCACCGAGCGATGCAGCCTCGGCGACAACTCCAGCACGCGGCCGCCGAACGGCGTGTACGTGAGCGTGATGCGCGGCACGATCGACACGCCCATGCCGGCCTCCGCCATCGACAGGATGGTGCGCATCTCGACCACGTTGAACGCGGCCCGCAGCGGCGCGCCGCCGCGCGCGAAGTAATCCGCGATCACCGGCCCGCACCCTGCCTTCGAGAAGATGAACGGCGCCGTGGACAACTGCTTCGCCGACACGCGCTTGCGGCCGGCGAACATGCCTTCGGCCGCCACCGCGACGAAATCCTCGTCGAGCAGCGGCAGATTGTGGGCGAACGTCTTCGTGCCGGCCACCACGCCGACATCGGCCGTACCGTCGTCGACCCACCCTTCAACTTCGCTGTCCGTGCCTTCGAGCAGCACCGCCGACACGCCCTCGTGCATGTCCTTCAACGCCTCGAGCGCGGGCACGACGAACGCCAGCGACACGCTCGGCAACGACGCGACCACCAGCTTCCCTTCGAGCTTGCCGCGCGACAGGCTGAACTGCTGGCGCAACAGCTGCGCTTCCCGCACCACGTTCTGGACGTACGGCCACAGGCGTTCGCCCGCCGCCGTCAGGACGACCGGCTGCCGGTCGCGCCAGAGCAGCTTGACCTCCGTGAGCGCTTCCAGCTCGGTCAATGCATGACTGATCGCGGATTGACTGCGGCTCAACCGGTCGGCCGCCGCCGTGAGCGAACCGAGTTCGACCACGGCCGCCAGGGCCTGCAACTGGGCAAGCGTCATCGACACCTCCTTGTTCAACGATATGAATCCGGCACATGAGACGACAAACCGTCATGAATTATATTGAACCGCGGAAATGATCACGTCGACGCGCCCCATGACGCGCCAAGGCTCGTGCCGAATGCCCTTCGCAACGCTCAGGTAAGATGCAGCGTCGAACCGCCTGTCGATTGCCTGCGCCCCCGGCCGCACCACGGCGCGGCGCCAAGCGGTCGACTTCCGCTTCAAGCCGATCCGGAACAAATGCGTGCAAGACACACGCTTCCGCCACGTGCGCCATCGACAGCGCTCGCTGCCGGATATGCCGCGACATGCCATTCCATGATGCATTTCAATCTGACTGAAGGGGTGCTGGTCTCCAGCCTGCAGGGGCTCAGCGCGTTCGATCTGGCCGGCATCGCCATTGCGCTGCTGCTCGGCGGCATGGCCAAGGGGATCACCGGCATCGGCGTGCCGCTGATCGCGATGCCGATACTCAGCCAGTTCCTGCCGATCCGGCATGCGGTGCTGCTGCTGTCGATGCCGATCATCCTCGGCAACATCCCGCAGGCGCTGGAGGGCGGCCAGCTGCTGGCGACGGCACGCAAGATCGCCGCGCCGATCGCGGGCACCGTGATCGGCAATATCGTCGGCGTGGCGATCCTGCTGTCGCTCAATCCGGGGCATGCGCAGGCGGCGTCCGGCGCGCTGCTGATCGTTGCCGCGGCGCTGATGCTCGCCGCGCCGAAACTCAGCCTGCCGGACGCCTGGCAGAAGCCCGTCGGCTTCGCGCTCGGCTTCGGCGCGGCGCTGATGGAAAGCATCGCGTCGGTTCCCGGCCCGCTGCTCGCCACCTACCTGATTTCGTCCGGCGCGACCGGGCGCGTCTTCACGAAGCAGATCGCGATCATCCTCGTGGTGTCGGTCGTCACGCTGATCACGACGTTCAGCGGCGCCGCGCACGCGAGCGGCGCCGACCTCGCGATCTCGGCGGCGGCGAGCCTGCCGGCCATTGCCGGCATGTGGCTCGTCCGCCCGCTGCGGGACAAGATGTCGCCCCGCCTCTTCAGGAGGGTCGTGCTGCTGGTCGTGCTCGTCGCGGCGTCGCAGATGATCTGGAAATCGGGTGTGTTCCGGCACGGCGGATCGCACGTGACCCGGATGAACAACGCGCACGCGGGAAATATCCAGCAGATGGCGCAAAGCCATCGATCGCGCATGCGTTCTGAAAGCTGCGAAGCGTAGTATTCGCGGACCCGGCGTATCGCCCCGCCCGACGGGCCGAACGATACGTCACCGACGTTGCTGCTCGCTCGCTGATGCCCGCATCGGCGCTGCCACGCTTTCAGAGGCATGACATGGAAACCTACGTATTGCTCGGCTGCGGATTAGGCCTCGGCCTGTTGATCGCCGTCTGGGGCATCTGGCAACTCAAGTAACGCTTGCACGCCCCGTCCACGCGCAAGCCATCCGTAGGGAGACGGACGGGAAAATGTAGTTTGCATCCGCGTTCGTCACCCGACTACTTCGCACTCCGATTCAGCTATCCAGCAGCAGCATCAGCTACCCGAGTCCGCTTCCATTCGAAAGCAAACGTGAACGCGCAGCATCGAAGCGCGTGCACTCGGCCTTGAGCCAATTCGAAAACGCCTCGGTACGCGGATCGTCGGGATGGCGTGACAACAGCACGTAGCGCGCCGGCGCACGCACGTGCGTGCCGAAGACATCCACGAGCCGCCCGCTCGCAATCTCGTCATGCACGAGCGCGGCACGCCCCATCGCGACACCCTGATGGTTCAGCGCGGCCGTGATCGCCAGGCTGGAGAAGTTGAACTGCGGGCCGTCAAGGTGCGCAGTCCACGCCGGACGGACTTCCTCGAGCCACGTGCGCCACTCCACGAACTCGGGCGCGCCGCCCCACGGCGCGGCGTCGTGCAGCAGGACGACGCCGTCCAGCGATTCGCCGCGGGCAAAAGCCGGATGCTGCGCCAGATACGCCGGCGTGGCGACCGGAAACAGGATTTCGTCGAGGATGGCCTCGGCATGCAGCCGATCGTATTGCACCGGGTCGTAGCGCACGGCCACATCGATGTCGTCGGCGTCCATGGCCTGACGATCCAGCACCTGGAACTCGGCCTTCACGCGAACCGGCACGTCCGGCTGTTGCCGGTGAAATTCGGACAGGCGCGGCATCAACCACTGCAGCGCGAGCGACGGCAGGCAGCTGACCTGCAGCGGTGCATCCGGCATGCCGAGCGCCTGAAGCGTGCGATTGATGTCGACGAACGCGCTCGACATCGTCCCGAGCAGGATCCCGCCCTTCTCGGTCAGCTTCAGCCCGCGCGCCTGGCGCACGAACAGCGGATAGCCGAGCCGGTCCTCCAGGTTCCTGATCTGCTGGCTCACGGCGCTTTGCGTCAGGTTGAACGCCTGTGCCGTCTTCGTGAAGCTCAGCAACCGGCCGGCCGTTTCAAAGCAGAGCAACGCACCCAGGATCGAACCGTCGAGTCGCATAGATATCAGTCAGGCTAATGGATTCATTAGAAATCGGCGCTTTCGCGCAGGCTTCCCGGATCGTAGCATTTCGGCCATATCTCTCGTTTATCCAGCGCAGGACCGATCCATGACCATCACGCTCCAACCCGCCGATCTATTAGCCAGACTGCAATCCCGTCACCCGCTGCTGTGGCTGAATCCCCATGCCGGCAGCCCGTTGCCGCACGACGCGCCGGGGCTCGGTGCCATTGCGATGGCCGAAGCGCGGCTGGCGCGCTGCGAACCGCTGATGGCCGAACTGTTTCCCGAACTCGCGGCGAGCGCGGGAAAAATCGAATCGCCGCTGATGCCGGCAGACACGCTGCAGCGCATGCTGTCGCGCCCGGCAGACGCACACGGCGCGTGGTTCATCAAGCGCGACGACGCGCTGCCGATCGCCGGTTCGATCAAGGCGCGCGGCGGCTTTCATGAGGTGCTCGCGCTCGCGGAGTCGATCGCGATCGAGCACGCGTTGCTCGACCCCGCGGGCGACCGGCGGATCCTCGCATCGGCCGCCGCGCGCGAGCTGTTTGCCGCGCATACCGCCATCGTCGGCAGCACCGGCAATCTCGGCCTGAGCATCGGCGTGATGGCCGCCGCGCTGGGGTTCGAATCGGTCGTGCACATGTCGACCGACGCGAAGCCGTGGAAGAAGGCGCGCCTGAGAAAGCGCGGCGTTCGCGTGATCGAGCATGACGGCGACTATGCGCAAGCCGTCGCGGCCGGGCGCGCGCAGGCACGCGATCAGCCGCGCAGCCACTTCGTCGACGACGAAGGCTCGCTGACGCTGTTCCTGGGCTACGCAGCCGGCGCCCGCCATCTCGCCGCGCAGCTCGCCGAGGCGGGCCGCCGCGTGGACGCGACGCATCCGCTCTTCGTTCATGTCCCGTGTGGCGTCGGCGGCGCACCGGGCGGCATCGCGTATGGCCTCAAGGCACTGTTCGGCGAGCACGTGCATTGCTTCTTTGCCGAGCCCGTCGCGTCGCCGTGCATGCTGGTCCAGCTGGCCGCCGGCCCCGGGAAGCCCGTGTCCGTCTACGACGTGGGGCTCGACAACCGGACCGAGGCCGACGGCCTCGCCGTCGCACAGGCATCGCACCTCGTCAGCCCGCTGATGGCGTCGCTGCTGTCGGGCGTGTTCACCGTCAGCGACACGCAGCTCTACGCCCAGTTGCTCGCGGTTCAGCGCGCGACGGGCGTGGAACTCGAACCGTCGGCCGCCGCTGCAATCGGCGGCCCCGGATGGCTGACGGCGTCCCCGGCCGGCCGCGACTACGTGCATCGCCACGCGATCGACCTGCGCCGGTCGACGCACGTCATCTGGGCGACCGGCGGCTCGCTCGTGCCGCCGGAAGAGCACCGACGCTTCCAGTCGCATGCGCAAGCGCTCGCCGGTGCCGCAGCCAGCACGTGACGCATCGGGGCAACGCTCAGCCCCGCTTCCGAAGACGCGTTAGACTGTCCCGATGGAACAATGCCGTTATTGCCAGAGAATCCGCGATGAATGGGATTGCCACGGTGACGAATGCCGCCGGGCAATCGCCAAGGCGCTGCGCCGGCAGCGCGCGGGCCTGCCCATGGTGCCCGATCGCATCCGCAACGAACTGCCGTCCGGCGCGCCGACCCAGCAGGTCATCGCCGTGCTGTCGCGCCAGCGCCTGCGCGCGCGCCGCGGCAACGAGGAACGCCGGGAGCGCAAGGAAATCGACGACGACGTCTGATCCGGCCGCGTCGCAGTTCGTCGACCGCCTCTCGCCCGCGCCGTCGCCGCCGCACGCCCGCGCGGGCGTGCCGTCCGCGCCATGCGCATCCGCCTCCTCTCCCTTGCAAATCCGGCAACGTCGATTAGGGACGGAAGGCATTTATCTCGATATTATTGTCCGGACCGCAACGATCTTTCGCCAAAACTCACGTTTACCCTAGGTCGACCGGCGCCTACGATGTAATCAACCGCTTACGACATGGTGTCGAACGCGGAAAGCCAAAAACATCGGAGGTCATCATGAAATCGCTCGTTTCCGCAGTCGTTGCCGCTGTCGCCCTGTCCGCCTCGTTCGGCGCCTTCGCCCAAAGCACCGTGACCCGCGCTCAAGTGCGCAATGAACTGGTCCAGCTCGAAAGCGCCGGCTACAAGCCGAGCCAGTCGAGCCCGTATTACCCGGCCGACATCCAGGCCGCGCAAGCTCGCGTGCAGGGTGCCGACAACAGCGGCTACGGTGCGCAACCGGCCGCGACCGTCCAGGGTGGCGCACCGGCCGTCAAGGTGCAAAACCCGCGCGACTCGGTCTACTTCGGCCACTAAGCAAGCCTGCCGCTGCGCGCTTTCGCGCGCAGTCCGCATCCGCCACGAGCCCGTCTTGCGACGGGCTCGTGGCGTTTGCAACGCACGGATCGGCGGCGGCCGTTACCGGCCGCCGCTCGACGCAACCCGGCCGGCCGCCTCGTCCGTCCCGCTGCCGGCGCCACTCCCGTTGCCGAGCAGTTCCTGATAGCGCACGAACGCACGCTGCGCGGACGCCTTCGCCGCGTACATCGCCGCATCGGCCTTGACGAGCAGTTCCTCGGCCGACGCGCCGTCAGCCGGAAACTCGCTGACGCCGATACTCGCACCGACCGCCACGCGCCGGTCGCCGAACTCCAGTTCCTCGTCCATCACGAGCTGGATGCGCGACGCGACCTCGCCGATCACCGCCGGTGAGCGCACGTCCGTCACCAGCACGATGAATTCGTCGCCACCGAGCCGCGCGACCATGTCGCCGCGACGCAGCACGAGGCTCAGCCGCTTGGCGACCGCGACGAGTGCGCGGTCGCCGGCCGAGTGTCCGTGCTGGTCGTTGATCTGCTTGAAGCGGTCGAGGTCGACGAACATCACGGCCAGCCCTTCGTGCATCGCGGCCGCACGCCGGATCGCGGCATCGAGACGCTCCATGAACAGCAGGCGATTCGGCAGCTCGGTCAGCGCATCGTGTCCGGCAAGGTGCGTGAGTTCCAGCTGCTTCGCTCGCAACATCGCGACCTGCGTGCGGATCTCGACACGCATGCTGTCGAAACAGCGCGCGAGCACGCCGATCTCGTCGGCACGCCCGACCGGCAACCGCTCGGTGGCCGGATCGTCGAACACGTGCGTCGCGGCGCGCGCGAGCGTCTGCAGCGGCCGCGTGATCGCTCGCGCGAACAGGATCGCGAGGATCACCGCCATCAAGCTCGACACGAGCACCATCCGGACGATCCGCTCGCCGAGCACGCCCGCCGGCGACAACACATCCGCCAGCGGGCGCCCCATTCCGAGCACGACGAAGCGATTGCCCTCGTCGTGTCCGAACGGCGTGCGCACGAACGCGAACATCTGCCCCGGTGCCGCGGCGGGGTCGGCCAGCCCATTGAGGGTAACGTTCGTGCGCGCGCTGTCGAACAGCGCACGCGTGACGGCGAAGCGGTCCTGCATCAATACACGCCGGCCGCGATCGAAGCCGAACGTCTGCGCCGGATCGGGATGCACGAGGAAATCGCCCCACTCGTTCGCGAGGTACACCGCGTAGTCGTCCGGCAGATCGCGTTCGAGCCGCTCGAACACGCGCGACAGCTCGACGTCGACAACGAGCGCCCCAACCGTCTGGCCCGACGCATCGACGACCGGCGTGCCCACTCGCAGGATCGGCAGCCCTTCGGCCGCGTGCGACCCCGTCTCGTGGTTGATCACGATCGGCGACAGGTAGATGTGGCCGGGCGCCGTCGCCAGCGTATCGAATACATAGGAAAACTGACCTTTCTCCTGGAACGCGCTGTCCGGCAGCACCACGATGCCATGCGCATCGCGATCGACGCGGATGCGTTCGAGCCCGAAATCCCCGCGCGCGATCAGGCGGATCTGCAGGTACTCCGGGTGATTTCTCATGAAGCTGTAGAACACCTGCTCGAGCCGCGCGCGTGGCGCGCCATCCCGGTTGTCGCCGCTCGAGACCCGTGCACACGACGGCAACTGCGCGAGCACGAGCGCATCGTCCGAGACGTCGGACAGCGCCGTGGTGAAGCGCTGCCCGAGCAGTTGCGTCGACATCAGCAGGCTGTGCTGCGCCTCCTGCACCAGCATCGTGCGATTCGCGCGATACGCGTAATAACCGGTCGTGCCGGACGCGATCACGCCGATGCAGGCGAACAGCACCGACAGTTTCGACGTGAGCCCGAGCCGGATCATTTTCCGAACCGCTCCGGCCGGTCGCCCGACACGATGCGGTTCCATAGCGATTCGCGCCGCGCGATGTCCTCGACGGGCTGGAGCCAGACGAGATGCTGGTGCCCGGTGCCGAGGCCCGGCGGTGGTACGAGCGTGTTCGCGAGGCCCTGGCGTTCGGTCAGCAGCGCACCGATCGCCGGTTCGAGCATGTAATTGATCCACGCGAACGCGAGCTCCGGATGTTGCGCACCGCGCGTGACGGCCCAGCAGTCGAGCCACGCGAGCGCGCCCTCATCCGGGATCACGTAGCCGACGTCCGCGCCGGCACGTCGCAGCAGCTCGATCTGTTGCGTGCCGTAGTTGCCGAACATCAGCGCCGCGCGATGCCGGACGAATAACGCGGTCGCCTCTTCGGGGAGCGTGTAGTACGTCAGCAGGTTGCGGCGCAGGTCGATCAGCTTGTGCGTGACGGCGAGCGTCTGCGCGGGCGACAGGTGGAACGGATCGGGATAGCCGAGCATCAGCGCCGTGAACGAAAAATTGTGCTGCGCGCTGTTGAAGTCGAGCACCTTGCCGCGGTAGCGCGGATTCCACAGCTCCCGCATCGAGCGCGGCGCGGCCGGCACCTGCTTGCGGTCGTAGATCAGCCCCATCGACGAATACGTGAACGGAATCGCATACGCGGCGCCCGCTTCGACGAGCCCGTCGATCGCCGCGAGTTGCTGGAAGTTCGGCAACTGCCGCCGCCGGTTCGGAATGCGCGACAGGTCGATCGGCGCAAGCAGGCGTTCGTGCGCATAGCGCTGGATCTCGGCCGTATTCGCGGCCAGTACGTCGTACGGCGGTGGCGCCGCGCTGCGCATGCGCGTCCACAGTGCTTCGTCGGAGTCGACGAACGTCACTTCGACGCGCGCGTGAAATTGCGCCTCGAACGCACTGACGACATCGTCGTCCGCATAGCCGGGCCATGCGAGCACACGCAGCACGTTGTCGTTGACGGTTTCGGGAGAAGCGGCGAACGCGGGGGGAAGCACCGAGGCAAGTAAGCCCGCCGTCAAAATGACAAGCAGCCGGCGCACGGCGATACGTACGCGTGTACGTGCGCCGATTCCCCTGATCAATTGGACCCCGTGTGAATCGCCCCGCTGCATTCGACTGTCCTTTTTCGAGTCGATGCGATATCCCGCAACGAGACCACAAAACCTGTGGTCGCGCAATCGGAAGAAGCCGTACAAGGGGGCGTGCGCGCCGGCCCTCACCGTCGTATGACGGTAGCGTTACGCCAGCTTGTTTCCTCTGACGGAACGCGCGTCAGCGCCGCGCCTGCGCTTTCCTTTTCGGGCCGCGCATCGGACAATGAGCCGCGCCCGCCAGCGCGGCGCCACTCCGGCCCGCGCGCGGCGACGGCGCGCGCCACCCTCGCCGATGAAACGCTACGAAACCCTCGCCCACACGATCGCCGACGACATCCGCAACGGCAACCTCGCCGTCGGCACGCGCCTGCCGTCGCTGCGGCAGATCATCGCGCAGCACGGCGTGAGCCAGTCGACGGTGTTTCGTGCGTACTACCTGCTCGAGCAGTGGGGGCTGATCCGCGCGCGCGAACGCTCGGGCTACTACGTCGCGCCGGGCGCCACGCCGGCGGCAAGCCCGGCCGCCAGGCGCCGGGCAAGCCGTGCCGGCGCGACGCGCAAGGTCGACATCAGCAGCCTCGTGTTCTCCGTCCTCGACGCGGCCACGCAACCCGGCATCGTGCCGCTCGGCTCCGCGTTCCCGTCGCCGCAACTGTTTCCGCTGCCGCGTCTCGCGAAATCGCTCGCGCAGGCCACGCGGCTCGTCAGCCCGTGGAGCACGGTCGTCGACCTGCCGCCCGGCAACGAGGCGCTGCGCCAGCAGATCGCGCGGCGCTATCTCGCGACGGGCATCTCGCAGCCGATCGACGAGATCGTCGTCACGAACGGCGCGCTCGAAGCGCTGAACCTGTGCCTGATGGCCGTCACGCGGCCCGGCGACGTCGTAGCCGTCGAAGCGCCCGGGTTCTATGCGGCGCTGCAGGCGATCGAGCGGCTCGACCTGCGCGCGGTCGAGATTCCCGTCGATCCGCGCACGGGCCTCGATCTCGACGCGCTCGCGAACGCGCTCGACCGGCACGACATCCGCGCGTGCTGGTTCATGACCAACTTCCAGAATCCGACCGGAGTCACGCTGTCCGCCGAGAAAAAGCGCGCGCTCGTCGAGTTGCTCGCCGCGCGCGACGTGCCGCTGATCGAGGACGACGTGTACGGCGAGCTGCACTTCGGCCCCGACTATCCGCTGCCCGCGCGTGCGTTCGATCGGCACGGCCTCGTGATGCATTGCAGCTCGTTCTCGAAGACGCTCGCGCCCGGCTACCGGATCGGCTGGGCCGCCGCCGGCCGGTTCGCGGAGAAGGTGCAGCGGCTCAAGCTGATGACGACGCTGTCGGCCAGCATTCCCGCGCAGGTCGGTATCGCGAACTATCTCGAGCACGGCGGTTACGATCGGCACCTGCGCAAGCTGCGCGGTGCGCTGCACACGCAGCTCGACCGGATGGACGACGCGCTGCGACGCTGGTTGCCGGCCGGCGTCGAGTGGGTGCGACCCGAAGGCGGCTACTTTCTGTGGCTCGCGTTTCCCGACGCGATCGACGCGATGGAGCTGCATCGCCAGGCAATCGCACGCGGGATCAGCTTCGCGCCGGGGCCGCTGTTTTCGGCCGCGCATGGCTTCGAACGTTGCGTGCGCGTGAACTTCGGCCATCCGTGGAGCCGCGACATCGAGCGCGCGATCCGCGTGCTCGGCGAGCTCGTCGCGCAGCCTGCCGTGCGCAAGGGCGGTTGAATCTCGCCCGGTGCGCACCGCCTGCGTCACGGTGATGCGCGCAATCCGCACGCGGGTTACAGTGCTGATCCCGCCGCCCTTCACGATTTCCGATGAGTCAACTGCCCTACCTCGAACACGACGCGCTGTTGAAACTGACCGCTGAAGCCGCGCACATCACGCAGTCGTGCATCTGCACGAAAACGCCGCTCGCCGGATGGACGACCCTGCCGCTGTCGCTGCAGGACGCGCAACTGACCGAAATCGCCACGCTCGCGCCGCCCGACGAGACGGAGCCGACCTACGCCGAATATCACCCGGCCGGCACACGCTACGCGTCGGACGACGCACCGATCGCACTGCGCCATTTCCCGTACAACCGCTGCACCGTCAACCGCTGCCGCTCCTGCGGCCGCCTGTTCCTGCGCTACCAGGAAGGTGGCGGCTACTTCATCGACCAGCGCATCCGCGCGCTCGATCCGGCGCTCGTCGTCGACGCGCCCGCATAAACGCCCGCCACGGGCATGCACGCACGCATGCCCGGCCCGCGCCGGCGTCACGCCGGCCATCTGCTGCGCCCTTTTCGTCCCCATCTGCTGCTTGCCCCGCCCCGTCGCGTTCCCTACGCTGTCTTCGGTTGCCTGACACCCGTCGCAACGTCTGTCCCGAGCCGCGCGCTCCGCGCCACGGTTCCTCTCGCGTATCACGTCATGTATCGATATACCGTTTTCGACCGGGCGCTCGTGCACAGCCGCGCCGCCCAGTTTCGCGACCAGCTCGAACGCTGGCAGCACGGCACGCTGAGCGAAGACGCGTTCCGGCCGCTGCGCCTGCAGAACGGCTGGTACGTGCAGCGCCACGCGCCGATGCTGCGCGTGGCCGTCCCGTACGGCGAACTGTCGAGTGCGCAGCTGCGCGTGCTCGCGCGGATCGCGCGCGACTACGACGTGCCCGACGAGGCCACCTACCGCGCCGCATCCGACGCGCAGGCCTTGCTCGGCACGCTGCGCCTGCCGACCCGCAGCGCGCACTTCACGACACGCACCAACGTGCAGTTCAACTGGATTCCGCTCGACAAGGCCGCCGACGTGATGGACCTGCTCGCGACCGTCGACATGCACGGCATCCAGACGAGCGGCAACTGCATCCGCAATATCTCGTGCGACGAGCGCGCCGGCGTCGCGCCGGACGAGATCGCCGATCCGCGCCCGTTCGCCGAAGTGATGCGCCAGTGGACCACGCTGCACCCCGAGTTCGCATTCCTGCCGCGCAAGTTCAAGATCGCGATCACCGGCGCGACCGAAGATCGTGCCGCGACCGACTGGCACGACGTCGGGCTCAAGCTCGTGCACAACGACGCCGGCGAACTCGGTTTTCGCGTGAGCGTCGGCGGCGGGATGGGCCGCACGCCGATGATCGCGACGCTGCTGCGTGCGTTCCTGCCGTGGCAGCACGTGATGAACTACATCGAGGCGATCGTCCGCGTGTACAACCGCTACGGGCGGCGCGACAACAAGTACAAGGCGCGCATCAAGATCCTCGTGAAGACCGAGGGGCAGCGCTACATCGACGACGTCGAGGAAGAGTTCCGCCAGATCGTCGATCACGACGGCGGGCTGCACACGATTGCCCAGGTCGAGTTCGACCGCGTCGCCGCATCGTTCGTCCCGCCACGGCTCGAGCCGCGCACGGTCAGCCTGCGCGACGCGAACCTGCGCGTGTCCGCCCAGGCGGCACGCCATCCGGCCTTCGCACGCTGGCTCGCACGCAATGTCGCCGACCACCGCGACCCGGCGCTGCGCATCGTCACGCTGTCGTTCAAGCGCCGCCTGCAGGCACCGGGCGACGCGTCGCCCGACCAGCTCGACGCGCTCGCCGATCTCGCCGACCAGTTCTCGGCCGGCGAGGCGCGCGTCACGCACACGCAGAACGTCGTGCTGCCATGGGTGCATGTCGACGACCTGTTCCCGCTGTGGGAAAACGCGCGTGCGATCGGCCTCGCCAGCGCGAACGTCGGACTCCTGACGGACATGATCGCGTGCCCAGGCGGCGACTTCTGCGCGCTCGCGAATGCACGCTCGATCCCGATCGCCGATGCGATCGCCGAGCGCTTCCAGGATCTCGACATGCTGCACGACGTCGGCGACATCGACCTGCACATCAGCGGCTGCATCAACTCGTGCGGCCATCATCACAGCGGCCACCTCGGCATCCTCGGCGTCGACAAGGACGGCGCCGAGTGGTATCAGGTCACGCTCGGCGGATCGGACGGCTCGACCGCGAGCGGCCCCACACGGCCGGGCAAGGTGATCGGCCCGTCGTTTTCGGCGGACGAGATCGTCGATGTCGTCGATGCGATCGTCAACGCGTATCTCGACGCGCGCATCGATGACGACGGCCGCAGCGAACGATTCATCGATACCGTCCGCCGCATCGGCACGGAACCGTTCAAGGCTGCCGCGAACGACGCGCGCCATCAGGTGGAGCAAGCATGAAGCACGCGCATCCGACCGCACGCATCCGGCTGCTGACGCCGGCCGAACACGCCGGCGACTCGCAGCGGCACAGCGACGCGACGCTGACGATCGGCAACGACGAGGAACTGCCGCCGCTCGCCGAACACATCGCGCGGGCTGCGCGCATCGACCTGGCGTTTCCGTCATTCACCGATGGGCGTGCGTACAGCCAGGCGTACCTGCTGCGCAAGCGCTACGACTTCGCCGGCGACCTGCGCGCGACCGGCGAGGTGCTGGTCGACCAGCTGCTGCTGATGGAGCGCACGGGGTTCTCGAGCGCGGTGCTCGGCGACGGCACCGATGTCGCGGCCGCGCGGCGCCAGCTCGACCGGTTTCCCGGCTTCTACCAGCACGATGCACGCACGGCGATGCGTCAGCCGAACGCGGCGACGCCCGCCGGAAAATGAAACGGGCGGCCCGCAGGCCGCCCGTACGATGAACCGGATGCTGCCGGCCGGCGCCCGCCGCAACGCGGGCGCCGGCGTTCAGCGCGCCGCGACCGGCTTGCCGAACGCGCCGAGGATCTTCTTCTCGAGCGCGATGTAGTCGCGGCCGAAGTGGTGATCGCCCTGCGTCTTGATCACGTCGGCGCCCGTGTTCACGAGTGCCGGACACATCGTGTCCTTCTCTTCCGCGCCATAGAAACACTGCACGAGCTGCGGCGGCACCTTCGCGATTTCCGGCGCGACCTTCAGCGCCTTGTCGCTTGCGGGCATGCCGAGCCAGCCCGTCACGCGGATCTGGAAATCGGCGGCCGGCGCGAAGCCGAGCAGCGACATCACGGCGACCTTGTCGCGCAAATCGGCCGGCAGCCGGTTGTACGCGAACGGCATCACGTCGGCACCGAACGAGTAGCCGACCAGCGCGACGCGATTCGCATGCCAGCGCGCCATGTAGGTGCGCATCACCCGCGCGAGATCGCGGCTCACCTGCGCCGGCGGCTTCTCGCTCCAGAAATAGCGCAGGCTGTCGATGCCGACCACCGATACGCCGTCGCGCTGCAGCGCCTCGGCGATCGTCTTGTCGAGATCGCGCCAGCCGCCGTCACCCGAGATCACGATCGCGAGCTGGCCGTTGCCGCCCTTGGCCGGCAGCTCGACGAGCGGCAGGTCCGACACGTCGAGTTCGTCGCCGCTGGTGGTGTCCCGCAGATGCGACGTGACGAGCGACACGAGCTTCGTGGAATCGCCCGTGGCCGCCGTTTCGACGAAGCCCGGCATCGCGCGGCGCACGATCGTCGGATCCGGCGGGCACGGCTTGAAGCGCGGATCGAGCTTGGCAGCCGGATCGACCGAGACGACACCAGCGATCGTGTTCTCCGGCGCCATCGACAGGATCTGCTTCGCGATCGCGCCGCCCTGGCCCACGCCCGCGACGATCGGCGTGAAATAGCGCGACGACTGTGCAAGGCGTTCGAGCTGGTGGCTGACCGCTTCGGCGTCGCCGTCGAGGTGGTGACAGGCCTCCTGCTTCGCGGCGAGATTCATCGCATAACGCTCCGAATCGACACCGACCGTCATCGCACCGGCCTTCGCGAGCGCGTCGGCGGCCTGCTGGTCGGCCGCATTCCAGCCGGCCTCGCGCGAGAACAGCACGACGAAGCCGCGCAGCGGCCCGCTGGGTTTGGTAACGGTCACGGGCCCGTAGCGGCCGCCCGATACGGTTTCGGCCTTCACTGCGACTGGTTGCGTGGCGCACGCGGCGCCGGCCAGCATCATTCCCGCGCAGGCGGCTGCCGCCCGCGCGATTCCCTTCTTCAACATCATGAACGCCGACCTCCAGCCAGCAATGACAGATCCGCCAGCGTGACGAACACGCCGACCGTGCCCGAGGCCGCGAGGTAACGCGGCTCCCAGTGCGGTTCGAACTTGCTCTTGAATGCGCGCAAGCCGCGGAAGTTGTAGAAGCGGCCGCCGAAGCGCCAGACCATCAGGCCGATCCGGTGCAACGGCGACGGCATCTTCGCCGCCCCCATCCCCGAGAACGGTGCGATACCCAGGCTCAGCTTGCGGAAGCCCGCTTCCTTCAGATGCAGCGCGAGCTGCGTAAACAGATATTCCATCGCGTACGGCGATGCCTCCGGCAGATGGCGCATCACACCGACCGTCGCCTCGGTGTTGAGGTCGGTCGTCATGAACGTGACGAACGCGATCGGCTTGTCGGCCTGCCGCACCAGCATCACCGACTGCGTCGCCAGATAGCCTTCGTGGAACGCGGCGACCGAGAAGCTCTTCTCGCGCGCGTCGCGGCTGTCGAGCCAGCCGTCCGAGATGTCGCGCAGCGCCGGCAGCGCGGCCGGCACGTCGCTCGGCGCGATCACTTCGACCGTCAGCGCGTCCTTGTCGCCGCGGCGCAGCGCGTAGCGCAGGTGCGACCGGTTCGAACCCTTCAGGTCGAAGCGGTCGAGCGCGATATGCGCTTCCTCGCCGAGCTTCATCAGCGTGAGCCCCGCGTCGAGATACAGCGGCAGCGCGTTCGCGCGCACCTGGTAGAACGCCGCACGGCCGCTATGCGCGTGCGCGAGCGCGATGAACTTGCTGATCAGCGCCGGCCACTCCTCGCGCGGCCCGACCGGGTCGTGCAGCGCGGCCCACGTGCGACCGTTCTTCGCATACATCAGGAAGGCCCGGCGGGACTCCGAGAACAGGAACGACTTGTCGCCCATCAGCGCGAGGCCCGCATCGCTGCATTCCTGCGCGCGGATGATCCGTTCGGCATCCGACAGATCCTGCTCCGCGGGCTTCACGAAACGGCCGGGTGCCGGGCGCAGCAGCTGCCAGAGCGCGAACAGCGCGACGAACACGCCAGCGGCGAGCGTCGCGCGCAGCGCCCGCGGCGCACGCGCGTCGAACGAGAAATGCGACCACAGCTCGCGCGTGTACGGCACGTCGCGGAACGCGAAGAACAGCACCCACACGGCCAGCATCAGCACCATCGCCACCGACACGAACCAGCTCACCGTGAAGCGCTCCGCCAGCAGCGACGAATGGCGGTTGAAGCGGCGACGGCTGACGAGCAGCAGCACCAGCAGCGTGCCGAGCACGCCGGCCTCGACGAACGCGAGGCCTTTCGCCAGCGACAGCGCGAGGCTGGCGAGCGTCAGCGCGAAGGTCATCCACCATGCACCGTCGAGGCGGCGCAGCAACCCGCGCGCGACGAACAGCAGCGCGACGCCAAGCACGCTGCAGATCACCTGCGAGCCTTCGAGCACCCACAGCGGCACGAGGTGGCGCAGGATCGCGATCCGGTGCCAGAACGCGGGCGTCGCGCTCGAGATCACCAGCATCCCGCCGACCGCGAACGTCACGAGGCTCAGGAACACCGGCGCGAGCTGCGATACGCGCACGGCCTGCCGCGTCACGAGCCGGCGCCGCAGCGCGCGGCCCTCGAAACCGGCCAGCAGGCCGGCCGACAGCACGAGCGGCACGCCGAAATAGATCGCGCGATATGCGATCAGCGCGGCCACCATCGCGTGCGGCGGCACTTCGCGGCCAAGCGTGAAGACCATCGCGGCTTCGAACACGCCGATCCCACCCGGCGTATGGCCGATCATCCCGAGCAGCAACGCGGCGGCGTAAACAGTAATGAAGGTCGGGAAGCCGACCGGCGCGGCCGGCAGCAGCACCCACAGCGTGAGGCCCGCCGCGACGACGTCGAGCACTGCATAGACCACCTGCGCGACGAGATCGCGCCGTGCCGGCACGTCGAACGACAGCCACTTGAAGCGCGTGACGACCGGGCGCGCGGTATTGCCGCACATCACGACCATCGCGGCCAGCACCACGAGCAGCGCGGCGCCGGTCCACGTGAGCACGCCGGGCGCGACATGCAGCATCGCGGCGAGCGCCTCCGGCACGCAGACCATGCCGATCGCCGTCATCCACACCATCGCGAGCGCCAGCGTGCCGCTCGTGAACACCGTCATCCGGCCGATCTGCGCGGGCGTGACGCCCGACACGCCGTACACGCGTGCGCGCACCGCGCCGCCCGTCAGCGCGCCGAAGCCGGTCGCGTTACCGAGCGCGGACCCGGCGATCGCGCCGATCCACAGCGCGACGCGCGGCACTCTCGCGGCGACATAGCGCAGGCCGACCGCGTCGCGGGCGACGAGCGCGAGATAGCTGAGGGCCGTCGCGGCCAGCGAAGCGCCCCACTCCCCGGCGGACATGTGACGCAGTTGGCGGATTACCGACCGGTAGTCGACGGATTCCGACAGGTGCTGGAAAACCACGATCAGCAGCAGGCCGATGCCGAGCGCAAGCAGCGGCGACAGCACGCGCTCGTTGCGGATCAGCGCCCGGGCACGGGCGATCACCGCCGCGGCACGACCAGGCGAACCAGAGTGGCGGGAAGACATAAGTTGTTCAGTGGTGGTGCATAGCGTGTCGCGGCGCGGGTTGGCCGGGCGGCGACGTATCTGTGGTTGTTCTGCGTGGGCGGCCGGCCGAAGACGGGCTCGGAGGCGCCTGGGTCAGAACTTACGAGTATACGGAATTTATATTACAGAATCTTTCACGTCGGCTTTGTGCGTATTTGTGGTATCTCGTCCATCAAAAACGCATAAAGAGACAAGGCGTCCTGCAACGCAAGGTGCGCATCATACCGGGAACCGGGATGGTTTTTTCATCTGATGAATGACTTCCGATGCATTTGGGAAAAAATCGCCGGGCGCGCCCGCGCGGACAGGGACAAATACGCAACGCCGCGCGGCTTTCCGGGACGGGAGGCGCCGATCTCAGGCAGGCACCCGCTTTCCGTCACTTCGCCCGCTCATGCTCCCCCAACCCGATCGCCTTGTAGTCGTACGTCGGATAGAACTCCGTCCGGTACGCGCCCCACGCCGTATCCTCGAGCACGCGATTGACCTCGCGCAGCCGCGACGCCGGCAGCCGCAGCACGACGATCTGCCCGATTCCCATCGTCACGGTCCAGCTCACGACTTCGACGCCCGGCGGCGGAAACGCCTTGTAGAACCCCTGCTTCGCGAGTTGCGCATTCAGCTCGGCGAGCGGGCGCGACTGGTCGTGCTTGAGGAAAACAGTCAGCAGCACCGCATTGTCGGGCGTCGCGGCAGCCGCGCCCGCCGGCACCGTCGACGTCTGGCCGACGGCCGGGGCGCTGCAGATCGCAGCACCGGCCAACACTGCAGCAATGGCAAAGGTTCGAATCGGGAAATCCGGGCGTGCCTTCATGACGCAACTCCATGGCTTCGTGGCTGGAGCCGCCATCATGCGCCGCCGGCCCCAATGCTGCAGCCGGCAGGCCGCTGCGCCTACGCGTCGCCCGCGCCTTCGCGCTCGCGCAGCACGTCGATGAACGCGCGCAGCTTGGCCGGCACGTGCTTGCGATTGACGTAGTACAGCCACATCGGCGGGAGCCTGCGACACGCGCCCGGCAGCACCTCGACGAGCGTGCCGTCGTGCAAGTCCTGCTCGATCCGCTCGCGCATGAACGCGAACGCGATGCCGACGCCCGCACGCGCCGCATCGATCACCCCGTCGGCATCGTTCGTCACGAACACGCCGTCCGGATCGAGATCGACGTCGCGCTGCCCGTCGCGCAACAGCCATTTGTGCAGGCGTCCGCTCTCCGAGAACCGGAATCGGATGCACGCATGCCGCTCGAGCTCGGCAATCGACGCCGGCGCGCCATACCGCGCCAGATAGCCGGGCGACGCCACCAGCGCGCACGTCAGCGCCGGCGCGATCCGCACGCCGATCATGCCCGGCTGCAACCGGTCGGCCAGGCGAATCCCCGCATCGAACCCGTCCTTCGCGATATCGACCAGCTCGTTTTCGTAGCGGATCTCGAGTCGGACTTTCGGATAGCGTTCGCGGAACGTCGCGAGCACCGGCGCGATCACGAGCGCTCGCGCCAGCGGCAGCGCGGTCACGCGCAACAACCCGTTCGGCTCGCTGCGCGCATCCTTCAGTTCGTCGCGAGCCTGCATGACCTGCCGGTACGCGGGCTCCGTCTGCCGCCAGTAGCGCTGGCCGGCTTCCGTGAGGCTCACGCCGCGCGTGCTGCGGTTGAACAGCTTCACGTTCAGCTCGCCTTCGAGCTGGCCGATCGCCAGGCTGACGGCGGCCGGCGTCAGGCCGAGGGCAGCCGCGGCGCGCGTGAAGTTGCCGGCCGTCGCGACGGTCATGAACACGTGCAGCCCGGCCATCGGATCGCGTCTGCTCATCGTCTGCCCATCATTAAAAAAACTTGAAACTCCTTCGAGCGGAATGCGGATTCTCCCATATACCGCCACCGCCTACACTGGCGCTGTCGTCCCACCGGAGCCTCGCATGAACCCGCTCACCGCCGCACTGCCGCTCGCCGTCGCCCGCCGCACGATCGACGCGGCGCTGGCGCATGCCGCATCGCTGCAGGTCGCCGGCATCGCCGTCGCAATCGTCGATGCCGGCGCGAACCTGCTCGCGTTCGCGCGCACCGACGACTGCTTTCTCGGTGCGATCGATCTCGCGCAACGCAAGGCGCTGACGGCGATCCGCTTCCGCGCCTCGACCGGCGCACTCGGTGCGATGTCGGGCGACGGTCCGCTGCGCGGCATCGAGCACAGCCACGGCGGGCTCGTCACGTTCGGCGGCGGCGAACCGCTCGTCGACGGCGACGGGCGATGCGTCGGCGCGATCGGCATCTCGGGCGGCAGTGTCGACGAAGACACCGCGATCGCGCAGCACTGCCGCGACCGCTTTCCGGCAACGTTCCACTCCACAAGGTAAGCACATGGCACAGAAACGCATCCTCATCACCGGCGCGGGCACCGGCTTCGGCCGCGAAGTCGCGTTGCGCCTCGCCGAACGCGGTCACGACGTGACGGCCGGCGTGCGCGTCATCGCCGAAATCGACGCACTGACGGCCGCCGCCAAGCAGCGCGGCACCGCGCTGCGCGCGATCAAGCTCGACGTGACGTCACCACATGACCGCGCCCGCGCGGCCGAACTCGGCATCGACGTGCTCGTGAACAACGCGGGCGTGGGCGAAGCCGGCGCGCTCGTCGACCTGCCGGTCGAGATCGTGCGCGAACTGTTCGACGTGAACGTGTTCGGGCCGCTCGAACTCACCCAGCAGATCGCGCGCGGCATGCTCGCGCGCGGGCACGGCAAGATCGTGTTCGTGTCGTCGATCGCGGGCCTGATCACGGGGCCGTTCACCGGCGCCTATTGCGCGTCGAAGCACGCGGTCGAATCAGTGGCCGAGGCGATGCACGCGGAACTCGCGCCGCACGGGATCAAGGTCGCGGTCGTCAACCCCGGCCCGTACAGCACGGGCTTCAACGACCGGATGATGGAAACGACGCGACGCTGGCGCGATCCGGCCGTGCATACCGTGACGCCCGAGCGGCTGACGTTCCCGCTCGAACAGCACGACCCGGAGGAAATGATCGCGAAGATGGTCGACGTGATCGACAGCGGCGGCGGCGCATTCCGCAATGTGCTGCCGGCATCGTCGGAAGCGTTCGTGCGCGCCGAACAGGCGCACGCGTGGGAGCGGCGGCAGTAACGAGCCGGGCGGCAGGCACCGGATGACGGGCCGCCGCCCGCGAGATCAGTACACGTCCCGCATATAGCGCCGCGCCTTCGAAAGCCGCGCGACGTAGTCGTTCGCGGCTTCGTCCGACATCCCGCCGTGCTCGGCAACGACCGCCTTCAGCGCCGCATCGACGTCCTTGGCCATCCGCGCGGCATCGCCGCACACGTAGAAGTGCGCGCCTTCCTCCAGCCATGCGAACAACTCGGCGCCTTGCTCGCGCATCCGGTCCTGCACGTAGATCTTGTCTGCCTGGTCGCGCGAGAACGCGAGATCGAGCCGCGTCAGGAAGCCGCTGTCGTGCATCGCGCGCAGCTCGTCGCCGTAGTAGAAGTCGGTCTGCGCATGCTGCTCGCCGAAGAACAGCCAGTTGCGCCCGCGCGCGCCGCGCGCCTGCCGCTCGTGCAGGAAGCCGCGGAACGGCGCGACGCCGGTACCCGGGCCGACCATCACGATCGGCACGTCGCCGCTCACCGGCGGCCGGAAATGCGCGGACTTCTGCACGAACACCGGCACGCGACCGTCATCCGCGCGATCGGCGAGGAACGTCGACGCCACCCCTTTGCGCGCACGCCGGCCGTTGTGATAGCGCACGGCCGACACGGTCAGGTGGATCTCGCCCGCATGCGCGCTCGGGCTCGACGCGATCGAATAGAGGCGCGGCTGCATGCGCTTGAGCATCCCGACCAGCTCCGTGCCCGACAGCTCGACCGGAAACTCGTGCAGCACGTCCGCGAGCTGCTGCCCCCACAGCCATTGCTTCAGGTCGCCCTTGCGGTCGTCGCCGAGCAGCGCCTTCAACGCGCCGTTCGCGCTGCGCGACGCGATGAACGCGAGCGTGTCCGGATGCGGGCGCGTGATGTCGAAGTGACGCGCGAGCGCGTCACCGAGGCGCACATCGCCGACACCCGCCACCGACACGGGGGCATCGGCCTTCAGCGCGGTGACGGACAGCAGTTCGTCGACCAGCTCCGGGCAGTTGGTCGGCCACACGCCGAGCGCGTCGCCGGTTTCGTATTCGAGGTTCGCGCCTTCGGTCGACAGCGACACATAGCGCGTCTCCTTCGCCGCACCCGGACGGTTCAGCCGCAGGTTCGCGACGAGCTTCGACGGCGCCGGATGCGCCTTCGTCGGCAGCAGCCCCGACGGGCTCATCCCGCCGGTCGGCACCGCGTGCAGCGCGGCGTCGGCCTCCTTGATCCGCGCGACGACGCGTTCGAGCCACTGGTCGGCGTCGCGCTGGAATTCGACGTCGCAATCGACGCGCGCGCAGAGACGCGCCGCGCCGAGTTCCGCGAGCCGAGCGTCGAGCCGGCGGCCGTGGCCGCAAAACTGGTCGTAGTTGCGATCGCCGAACGCGAGCACGGCGAAGTGCACGCCGTCGAGGCGCGCGGCGCTGCCGGCCTGCAGCGCGTCCCAGAATTCGCTGCCGTTGTCGGGCGCATCGCCGTCGCCGAACGTGCTCGTCATCAGCAGCACGTACTGCGCACCGGCGAGCGACGCCACCGGGTAGTCCGACATGCACGCGGTGCGGATGTCGAAGCCCGCGTTCATCAACTGAGTCGCGTAATCCTCGGTCAACGATTCTATGTTGCCGGTCTGCGATGCCCACAGCAGCACGACCTTCGGCCGCGCGCGCACGATCCGCACGCCGCCGGACGCGCCGGCATCGGCCGGCAGCGACGGCGCCGCACCGTCCTGTGCCCGAGCGGGCGCCGAACGGCTGAACAACCCCGCGAGCATCCCGTCGAGCCAGAAGCGAACCGGCAGCGTGAGCGGCGCGGCTGCCGGCACCACGGGCACGCCGCCCTCGCGCCGGCCCGCGCCCGCCTTCAGCCCGCTGACGAAGCCGGCCACGTACAGCCGCTCGGTGTCCGTCAACGGCGGCGGCGCGATATCGGCCACGCCGAGCGCCGCCGCGAAAGTGTCGATGTCTGCCATGTCGGATTCCTGTGAAGCAGTCGCCTGCACCAGCGCCGGCGCCGGCTGCGCGTCGTCGGCGCGGGCGTCGGGATGCGCGGCCGCTTCATCGGCGGACGCGAACGCATCGGTCTCGACGCGCCGCAGCGCGACCGCGCAGTATTTCAGTTCGGGTTGCTGCGATTCGGGGTCGATCGCGTCGTTCGTCACCGCGTTGATGCACAGCTCGTCGCCGTACACGTCGTTCCAGTGCATCGGCGCGAAGCAGTTGCCACGCTGCACGCGCTCGGTCACGACGGCCGGCAGCACCGCGCGGCCGCGCGCCGAACGGATCTCGACGCTGTCCTTCGCGGCGATGCCGAGCGCGCTCGCATCGTCCGGGTGCAGCTCGACGAACGGGCGCGGGTTGAGCTTGTTCAGCATCGCGACCTTGCCCGTCTTCGTCATCGTGTGCCATTGATGCTGCAGCCGCCCGGTGTTCAGCACGATCGGGAACGTGTCGCCGGGCAGCTCGGCCGGATCGACGTGCGGCCGCGCGAAGAAGCGCGCCTTGCCCGACGGCGTCGGGAACGCGACGCGCGGCGCGTCGTTGCCGTCGGCGGCCGGGCGCAGCGTCTGGCTCACGCCGTCGTTCAGGTAGCGGATCGGGTGGCGTTCGCGCGCGGTGCCCGGCGCGACCGGCCACTGCACGGGCCCGTCGCGCAGCGCCGCATGGCTCGCGCCGCGCAGGTCGTAGCCGGTCGCCGGATTCGAGAAGCGCACGATCTCGTCGAACACGTCGGCCGCCGACGCATAGTCGAACGCATCGCCGTAGCCCATCGCGCGCGCGACTTCCGCGACGATGCGCCAGTCGGGCAGCGCGTCGCCCGGCGGCGCGATTGCCGCGCGCATCAGCGTCATGTTGCGCTCGGAGTTGATCATCACGCCGTCGCCTTCCGCCCACAGCGCGCCGGGCAGCAGGATGTCCGCATAGCGGTTGGTCTCGGTGTCGAGGAATGCATCCTGCGCGATCACGAGCTCGGCGGCCTGCAACCCGGCGATCACGTTCTGCCGGTTCGGCACCGTGGCGACCGGGTTCGTGCAGATGATCCAGCAGGCCTTGATGTCGCCGGCCGCCATCCGCGAGAACATGTCCACCGTGCCTTGCCCGGTCTCCGTGCGCAGCGTGCCGGCCGGCACGCGCCACAGGTTCTCGACGAAACGGCGATCGTCGTCGGACGCCACCGAGCGCTGGCCCGGCAGCCCGGGGCCCATGTAGCCCATCTCGCGCCCGCCCATCGCATTCGGCTGGCCGGTCAGCGAGAACGGGCCGCTGCCGGGGCGGCAGATCTTGCCCGTCGCGAGATGCAGGTTGCAGATCGTATTGGTGTTCCACACGCCGTGCGTGCTCTGGTTGAGCCCCATCGTCCAGCAGCTCATCCACTCCTGCGCGTCGCCGATCCACTGCGCGGCCGTGCGGAGATCGGCTTCCGCGAGCCCGGTGATTTCCGCGACACGCTCGGGCGTGTAGTCGGCGAGGAACGCGGGCATCGCGTCCCAGCCTTCGGTGTACGCATCGATGAACGCGGCATCGGTGCGGCCGTTCGCATGCAGCAGGTGCAGCAGCCCGTTGGTCAGCGCGAGATCGGTGCCCGGCCGGATCTGCAGGAACAGGTCGGCCTTGTCCGCCGTGCCGGTGCGGCGCGGATCGACGACGATCAGCTTCGCGCCGGCCTTCACGCGATCCATCATCCGCAGGAACAGGATCGGATGACAGTCGGCCATGTTCGCGCCGATCACGAAGAACAGGTTCGCGCGATCGAAATCCTGGTACGACCCGGGCGGGCCGTCCGCGCCGAGCGACTGCTTGTAGCCGGTGCCCGCGCTCGCCATGCACAGGCGCGAGTTCGACTCGATATTGTGGGTGCCGACGAAGCCCTTCGCGAGCTTGTTGACGAGGTATTGCGCCTCGATCGACATCTGCCCCGATACGTAGAACGACAGCGCGTCGGGCCCGTGCGCGTCGAGCACCGCACGCAGGCGGCGCGCGGTGTCGGCGATCGCGTCGCGGGCCGGCAGCGGCACCAGGTCGTCCTCGCGCGCGCGGCGCACGAACGCGCGGTCGAGCCGCCCCGAGCGGCGCAGCGCGACGTGCGCCGACGAGCCCTTCGTGCACAGCCGCCCGAAGTTGGCCGGATGGTCGGCGTCGCCGGACACCTTGACGACTTCGCCTTCCTCGACGTGCAGCACCATCCCGCAGCCGACGCCGCAGTACGGGCACACGCTCTTGACGGGGGTGGCGGTCATGCGCGCTCCGGGGCGGTCAGGCCGCGATCCACACGAACCCGTCCTCGACCCGCGACGGATACGCGCTCACCGAATGCTCGGGCGCCTCGAGGCATTCGCCGGTGCGCAGGTCGAAATGCTGCTTGTACAGCGGCGACGCGACGACGACGCGCTCGCCGAGGCTGCCGATCAGCCCGCGCGACATCACGGCCGCCTGCGAGACCGGATCGACGTTGTCGATCGCGAACACGCCGCCGGCTTCCGCATGCGCGACGTGAAAAACCGCGACCTGCTCGCCGTTGACGAGCGCACACACGCCGGTGTTCGGCACGATGTCATCGAGCGGGCATACGCGGGTCCAGGACAGCGGAAGACGATCGTTCATGATGGGCTCCTTGGAAAAGACGCTGGCGTCGGTCACGGTCAAACGGTGGCGGGTTCGGTGGCGGCTTGCGCCGCGCCGACAGCCACGACGGGAATCGGCACCGGCTTGCCGCCCGTGCGTTCGCCCGGCGTCGCGGGCCGGATCTGGCCGCGCGTCTCGACGAATTCGATGGTCGAGTCGGGCGCGTCGCTGTTCACGAAGTGGCGGAAGCGCTTGCGCGTGTCGGGGTCGGTCACGGCCCTCTTCCATTCGCACTCGTAGGTGTCGACCACGTGCTGCATGTCGGCTTCGAGTTCGGCGCCGATCCCGAGCCGGTCGTGCACGACGACATCGACCAGGTAGTCGAGGCCGCCTTCGAGGTTGTCGCGCCACACGCTGGTGCGTTGCAGCCGGTCGGCAGTGCGTACGTAGAACATCAGGAGACGGTCGATGTAGCGGACCAGCGTCGGGCGGTCGAGATCGGACGCGAGCAGTTCCGCGTGGCGCGGCTTCATCCCGCCGTTGCCGCACACGTACAGGTTCCAGCCCTTCTCGGTCGCGATGATGCCGACGTCCTTGCCCTGTGCTTCCGCGCACTCGCGCGTGCAGCCGGACACACCGAACTTGATCTTGTGCGGTGCGCGCAGCCCCTTGTAGCGGTTTTCGAGGTCGATCGCGAGGCCGACCGAGTCGTCGACGCCGTAGCGGCACCACGTCGACCCGACGCACGATTTCACGGTGCGCAACGCCTTGCCGTATGCGTGGCCCGATTCGAAGCCGGCGGCGATCAGTTCTTCCCAGATCGACGGCAATTGCTCGACGCGCGCGCCGAACAGGTCGACGCGCTGGCCGCCGGTGATCTTCGTGTACAGGCCGTATTTTTTCGCGACCTGGCCGACCGCGATCAGCCCTTCCGGCGTGACTTCGCCGCCCGGCATGCGCGGCACGACCGAATACGTGCCGTCGCGCTGGATGTTCGCGAGGTAGTAGTCGTTCGAATCCTGCAGCCCGGCGTGCTCCTTCTTCAGCACGAACTCGTTGAAGCACGATGCAAGGATCCCCGCCACCGCCGGCTTGCACACGTCGCAGCCGAGGCCGTGGCCGTGCTTCGCGAGCAGTTCGTCGAAGGTCGTGATGCGCTCCACGCGGATCAGGTGGAACAGCTCCTGGCGCGAATACGGGAAGTGCTCGCACAGGTGGTTGTTGACCGCGAGGCCCTGCTTCTTCATCTCGGCCTTCATGATCTGCGTGACGAGCGGCACGCAGCCGCCGCACGACGTGCCGGCGCCCGTGCACGTCTTCAGCGCGCCGAGGCTCGTCGCGCCGTCGGCGACCGCCGTGCAGATCTGCGACTTCGACACGTTGTTGCACGAGCAGATCTGGGCGGCCGCCGGCAGCGCCTCGACGCCGATCGCCGGCTTCGCGACGCCGTCCGACGACGGCAGGATCAGGAATTCCGGCGACTCCGGCAGCTCGATGCGGTTCAGCATCATCTGCAGCAGCGTGCCGTATTCGGCAGCATCGCCGACCATCACCGCGCCGTGCAGGAACTTGCCGCAATCGGACACCACGAGCTTCTTGTAGACCTGGCGGCGCTCGTCCGCGTACTGGTAGGTGCGGCTGCCGGCCGTCGTGCCGTGCGCGTCGCCGATGCTCGCGACGTCCACGCCCATCAGCTTCAGCTTCGTGCTCATGTCGGCGCCGGCGAATGCGGCCCCGGCCGCACCGTTCGCATCGCCGCCGAGCTGCTTCGCGACCACGCGCGCCATGTCGTAGCCGGGGGCGACGAGGCCGTAGACCATGCCGTTCCAGGCCGCGCATTCGCCGATCGCGTAGATGTCGGCGTCGCTCGTGCGGCATGCGTCGTCGATCGCGACGCCGCCGCGCGGGCCGATTTCCAGCCCACATGCGCGGGCCAGTTCGTCGCGGGCGCGGATGCCGGCCGAGAACACGATCATGTCGGCGTCGAGGTGCGAGCCGTCGGCGAACGCCATCCGGTGCGTGCCTTCCTCGCCATCGACGATCTCGAGCGTGTTCTTGCCCGTATGCACGGTCACGCCGAGCGCCTCGATCTTCGCGCGCAGCATGCGGCCGCCACCGTCGTCGACCTGCACGGCCATCAGCCGCGGCGCGAATTCGACGACGTGCGTGTCGAGCCCCATGTCACGCAGCGCCTTCGCGCATTCGAGGCCGAGCAGCCCGCCGCCGATCACGACACCGCGCTTCGCATGCGTGCCGCACGCCTGCATCGCTTCGAGGTCCTCGATCGTCCGGTACACGAAGCAGCCGTCACGATCGTGGCCCGGCATCGGCGGCACGAACGGGCGCGAACCCGTCGCGAGCACCAGCTTGTCGTACGCGAGCGTTTCGCCGGATGCGAGCGTGACCGTATGCGCGGCGCGGTCGATCGACGCGACTGGTGCGTTCAGGCGCAGGTCGAACTGCGGATGACGCTCGAAGAAACCGGGTTCGACGAGCGACAGGTCGTCCGCCGACTTGCCCGCGAAGAATTCGGACAGGTGCACGCGGTCGTAGGCCGGGCGCGGTTCCTCGCCGAGCACCGTGACCTGCGGCGCGCCCGTGGCGCCCGCTTCCGCTGCGATGCATTCGAGGAACTTGTGGCCGACCATGCCGTGGCCGATGACGATGAGTTTCATGGTGACGTTTCCTTCGGTCGATCAGTTCGCGACGCCGCTGGCAGCCAGCGCGCGGTCGCGCAGCTCGGCTTCGCGCGCCTTGTGCTCTTCGCTGAAGCGCACGGCCATCGCGCACAGCGCGGTCGCGGTGACGGCCAGGCCGAGCAGGCTCAGCGTGTGCTGCACGTCGCCGATACCCTTCAGCAGGAAACTCGCGGCCACCGCGCCGACGTTGCCGCCCGCGCCGACGATCCCCGCCACGCCGCCGAGCGCCTTGCGGTCGATGAACGGCACCAGCGCGTAGGTCGCGCCGCAGGCCATGTGCGTGAACAGGCCGAACGTGAGCATCGCGACGAGTGCGATGCCGACGCTTTGCGCATGCGAGAACCAGATCAGCCCGAGCCCTTCGCCGACGATCAGTGCGCACAGCAGCATCGCGCGCACGTCGAGGCTGCGGCGCGCGGCAATCTTGTCGGACAGCCAGCCGCCGAGCGCGCGGGCGAACAGCGCGAGCAGCCCGAACAGGCCGACCGCGAAACCGGCGTCCTTCAACGACAGGCTGAAGTGATCGACGTAGTACAGCGCGGCGATGTTGTGGATGAACACCTCGACGCCGAAGCACGCGCCGTACGTGACGAACAGCATCCACACGCGATAGTTGCCGCAGGCCGTGAAAAAGCTCGCCCAGCCGCCCTTCTTGCCGCTGTCGACCGTCACGCCTTCCTTGCGCAGCGCGAGGATGTCGCCTTGCGGGCAGTCCTGCGTGAAGCGCCAGTACGCCCAGGCCATCACGAGCATCGCGGCGCCCGGCACGACCAGTGCGATGCGCCACGACGAATCCTCGCCGAAGCCGAGCATCAGGCCGGCGGCGACGAGCAGCGGCATCAGCGCCTGCGTCGCCCCTGCGCCGGCGTTGCCCCAGCCGGCCGTCGTCGCGTTCGCGGTGCCGACCACGTTCGGCGCGAACATCACCGACGTGTGGTACTGCGTGATCACGAAGCCCGCGCCGATCGCGCCGATGCCGAGCCGGCAGATCAGGAACGACAGGTAGTCGTGCGTGAACGACACCGCGAACACGGGGATCGCGCCGAGCAGCAACAGGCCGACGTACACGCGGCGCGGGCCGAAGCGGTCGCACAACGGGCCGACCAGCAGCCGCACGGCGATCGTCGCGGCCACCGCCGCGATATTGATGTTGGCGACCTGTGCGGCCGTCAGGTGAAATTCGCGTGCGATCAGCGGCATCAGCGGCGCGCACGCGAACCATGCGAAGAAGCACACGAAGAACGCCATCCACGTCAGGTGGAACGCGCGCATCGGCGCGGTGCGGAAGCTGAAGAGATCGATACGGGTAGCTTTGTCGGTCATGTCATCCGCCAAACGAAAAACGGCGTCCTGCGCACCCGGTCTCGTCGAGACCCGATGCGTAGGACGCCGTTGCCCATGAAGCCCGTTGCCGGGCGCGTCTGTAATCGGTACTGCCGGACGAATCGCCATTGATCCGCCCGAGCCCCCCTGACGCAAACGCCGTGCCATGTCGCTCGAATCGGGCCGACAGCCCCGTCACGCAACGCGCATCGGGCGTCATACGACGCGCGAGTCCACGCGACCCACGATGCGTCGTGATGCAGCGAGGCACAGATGTGGTGCGCTGCAGCACTGTCGCCGTGCGACATCGCAGTGCGCGCCGACGGTGCGCGATGCACGCCGATACGGCATTGCAGTTGCCCTCGCGCGGCGGCCGCATGCATGCACGAGGCCGGCGCGCGGCGCGGCGCGCACCGTTGCCGCCGCGCCGGCGCGACGTGTCATCCCGGTTGGCCCGGATATTGCTGAATCGGCTGCATGACACCGGCAACGGCGCCGGTGGGCAGTCCCCGCAAACCATGCCCGTCCTTCCGGCGGGCCGATCAGGACAACGGCGTCCCTCCGTGCGCGGCACGGCCGGATGCCGGTGCGTTTCGACCGCCCGCCGCCGCCGCGCAAGACAATGCGCTATCGACCGCCCTATGCGGGCGGTACAGGAACACGACATGACGACAGGCAAAGTCACGCTGCTGGGCGCCGGCCCCGGCGATCCCGATCTCCTCACGCTGAAGGCCGTCAAGGCGCTGGCCGCTGCCGACGTGCTGCTGCTCGACGATCTCGTCGCACCCGGCATCGTCGAACTCGCCCCGCAGGCACGCGTGATCCGCGTCGGCAAGCGCGGCGGCTGCCGCTCCACGCCGCAGGCATTCATCGAGAAGCTGATGCGCCGCTACGCGCTGCGCGGCGCGCACGTGGTGCGCGTGAAAGGCGGCGATGCGCTGCTGTTCGGGCGCGCCGGCGAAGAACTCGCGACGCTGCGCGCCGCCGCGATTCCGGTCGAGATCGTCAACGGCATCTCGTCGGGCTTCGCGGCCGCCGCGAGCCTCGGCATCTCGCTCACGCACCGCGCGCATTGCCACGGCGTCACGTTCGTCACCGCGCACCGTCAGGACCACGGCGAACCCGACTGGGCGCGCCTCGCGGCGACCGGCACCACGCTCGCGGTCTACATGGGCATGAGCCGCGTCGACAGCATTGCCGCCGGCCTGCTCGCCGTGCTGTCGCCCTCGACGCCGGCCGCGGCCGTGCAATGGGCCGGCACGCCCGATGAACGCCGCTGGATTGGCACGCTAGGCGATCTCGCGCGCGGCATCGACGAAGCGCGGCTCGGCAGCCCGGCGGTGATCCTCGTCGGCGGCGCGATCGGCGAAGCGGCCGTGCAGCACGCGCCGGACGCGGGCGCCGCGATCGAAACGGTCTTGTCCCGGGCCGCGTAACATGCGCGACACCACGCGGCACCGGCCGCCCACCACCGATCATGAAGACAGCCGCACCAGCCGCCGGGCCGCCGCGCGCGGCATCGACGCGCTGTGCGCCCGGCGCCGTTGCTCCCGTCCCGGCCATCGCGCCACGCTTTCGCCGCCGCCGTCCGCGTCATGAATACGCCTGCTTCTTCCTCACGCCTGCGCGTGCTGCTCGTCACCGACACCGACAAGCCGATCGGCGAGCTCGGCGACGCGCTCGCGCACCTCGGCTACGAGATGCTGAACGACGTCGCGACGCCCGCGCGCCTGCCGGCTGCCGTCGAGGAGCAGCATCCCGACGTCGTGATCATCGATACCGATTCGCCGTCGCGCGACACGCTCGAGCAGTTGGCCGTGATGCATGCCACAGCGCCGCGCCCCGTACTGATGTTCAGCCACGACGCCAACCAGTCGCTGATCCGCGCGGCGGTCGGCGCAGGCGTCAGCGCCTATCTCGTCGAAGGGCTGTCGGCCGAACGCCTGGCGCCGATTCTCGAAGTCGCGCTGGCCCGCTTCTCGCACGACGACGCGCTGCGCCGCCGGCTGGCCGACGTCGAGCGCGAGCTCGCAGAACGCAAACTGATCGACCGTGCGAAGCGCCTGCTGATGGATGAGCGCAAGCTGTCCGAACACGACGCCTACGCGGCGCTGCGCAAGCGCGCGATGAATCAGGGCCTGCGCATCGTCGACGTCGCGCGGCAACTGCTCGACGCGTCACCCCAGTCATGACTGCCATGGATACCTCTTCTGCCACCGCGCCGGAACGCGCACATCTTCGCCTCGGGTTCGTCGCGCTGAGCGACGCGGCCCCGCTGATCGTCGCGCAGCGCCTGAACCTCGGCGAACGGCACGGCCTCACGCTCGAACTCAGCCGCCAGCCGTCGTGGGCCGCCGTGCGCGACAAGCTGCTGAGCGGCGAGCTCGACGCCGCACATGCGCTGTACGGGCTCGTCTGCGGCCTGCAGCTCGGCATCGGCGGCCCGCAGGCCGACATGGCCGCGCTGGTGGTGCTGAACCGCAACGGCCAGGCGATCTCGTTGTCGCGCGGCCTCGCCGACGCGTATCGCGCCGGCGGCAGCGTGCGCGACGCGTTCGCGACGCTCGGCCGCAAGCCGCTCCTCGCGCAGACGTTCCCGACCGGCACGCACGCGATGTGGCTGAACCACTGGCTCGCGTCGCACGACGTCGATCCGCTGCGCGACGTGCGCAGCGTCGTGATCCCGCCGCCCGAGATGGTGGCCGCGCTCGCCGGCGGCGAACTCGACGGCTTCTGCGCCGGCGAGCCGTGGCATGCCGTGGCCGAGGCGTGCGGCGCGGGGCGGACCGTTGCCGTCACGAGCGAGATCTGGCCCGATCATCCGGAGAAGGTGCTCGCCGCCCGGCGCGATTTCGTCGCGCTGTACCCGGCCACGGCCCGCGCGCTGATCCGCACGCTCGTCGATGCCTGCGCGTGGCTCGACAGCGCCGCGCACCGTCGCGAGGCGGCCGACTGGCTGGCGTCGCCCGATGCGCTCGGCGTGCCCGCCCGGCTGATCGCGCCGCGCCTGCTCGGCGATTACGGCTCGGGCCCGTTCGCCGTGCCGCCGCTGCCGATCCGCTTCCACGACGGCGGCGCCGTGAACCGCCCCGATCCGCGCGAAGGCGAGTGGTTCCTGTCCCAATACCGGCGCTGGGGCATGCTCGACGGGGCGCACGACGACGCGGGGATCGCCCGGGCGATCGCGCAAACCGCGTTGTATGATGCTGCCGTCGCCGAAAGCGGCGCACCGGGCCTGTCGCAGGCGTGATGCGCGCCGCTTGATGCAGGCGGCGCGCGCGCCGCGCCACGCCTGTCCGGGCCGCCTGCCGGCGCCCGGCACGCGGCCCCGGGCGACGCCGCATGACCACCACTCCGTCCCCGATTCGATGCCGAAACCCACGCGCGCGCCGCTCGACGTGCTGCTCACCGAAATCCGCGCGTGCCGTGCCTGCGAAGCCGACCTGCCGCTCGGCCCGCGCCCCGTCGTGCGCGCCCATCGCGACGCGCGCATCCTGATCGTCGGGCAGGCGCCGGGCGCACGCGTCCACGCGAGCGGCATTCCGTGGGACGACGCGAGCGGCCAACGGCTGCGCGGCTGGCTCGACGTCGACCCCGACACGTTCTACGACGAGACGCGCTTCGCGATCGTGCCGATGGGCTTCTGCTACCCGGGCCGCGGCGCCAGCGGCGACAACCCGCCGCGCCCCGAATGCGCGCCGCTGTGGATCGACCGGTTGCTCGCCGAACTGCCGTCGATCCGGCTCACGCTGCTGATCGGCCAGTACGCGCAGCGGCATTTCCTGCGCGATACGCGCAAGGCCACGCTGACCGACACCGTGCACGCCTGGCGCGACTATGGCCCCGAGGTGCTACCGCTGCCGCATCCGTCGCCGCGCAACCAGGCGTGGTTCAAGCACCAGCCGTGGTTCGACGCGGAGGTCGTGCCCGAGCTGCGGCGCCGGGTCGCGCCTTTGCTCACTCGGTAAGCGAAACCGCTGCCCCGTCGCGATGCTTCACGACACCCCGTTACCCGTACCGAATCAAGCATGAACGACACCCCCACCGACCTCGACTTTGCCTGCAACGGCTGCGGCGGATGCTGCCACGACCTGCGCATTCCGCTGACGATCGACGAGGCTATCGCGTGGCTGCAGCGCGGCGGCCACGTGGAGCTGCTGTGCGATGCGATGCCGTGGCTCGTCGAGCCCGAGCCCGACAACGCGTTCGCCGCGTACAAGCGCGTGCGCTCGACCGCCGCGCTCAGCGGCTCGCTGCCCGTCCGCATCACGGTCATGCTCACCGCCACACATGCCGGGCCGTGCCCGAACCTGCGCGACGACCTGCGTTGCGCGATCTACGACGCGCGCCCGCTCGTGTGCCGCATCTATCCGGCCGAAGTGAATCCGTTCGTGCCGCTGGTGCCGGACGGCAAGCAATGCACGCCCGACGCATGGCAGCAGGCGCCGTTCGTCCGCGGCGGCACGATCGTCGACGCGGCCACCCGCGAGAACATCGCGCGCTCGCGTGCGGCGAGCGAAGCCGAGACGCCGCTGCGGGCACGGTTGTGTACGGTGCTGGGGATCGATACGGCTGCGGTGGCCAATGAAGGGTTCGCGGTCCATGCGCCGCCGGCCGCCACGCTGCTCGCCGCGCTGACGGCTTTGACGGCGCAGCGCGCGTCGGAGTCGGCCCCGGCCAATGCCGACGACACCATCGCTTGGACCTTGGTGTCGAACCGTACGTCGACGTTGAATGCACTCGTGTCGGTCGGCGCGGCAAGCCAGCCTGCCGGTCGCGCCAACCCGCACACCCGTTATCTCGGCTTCCATCCGGACGAATGATTGCTCCGCGGCACGCCGCGAGCGCCTCCGGGCGAAGCCATGCGGCCGCACGGATCGCCGCCGCGCCCGGTTCGCTGTACCATCGCGGCTCAACCGCGTCACGAACAGCAGAATCCTCCATGCCCTCCATCGCCCCGCCGCGCCTGTACGGGATGCCCGAACGCAGCGACCGGCTCGACTTCTACATCCGCGACCAGGCGTCGCGCCAGGCGATCACCGAACCGCACCGGCACGCGTATTTCCAGATCCAGTTCAATCTCGGCGGCGACACCGAACAGCGGATCGGCGGCGTCACGCGGCCGTTTCCGCGCGGCGCGCTCGCGTTCGTGCTGCCGCACCGCGAGCACCTGATCCCGCATCCGGAAGGCGCGCACTTCATCGTGATCAACTTCAGCCAGGCGTTCCTGCGCGCCGATCTCGACGTCGACCCGCTCGATCTCGAGGACGTGCCCGCGCACCGCTTTCCCGAGCTGACGCCGTTCCGCTTCCAGGAACACCTCGACTTCATCCTGACCGGCGACACCTACGAAGAAGCGCGCCGCCTCGCGCTGTGCATGCTCGACACCGATCGCGTGCGCACGTTCGGCTCGACCACGCTGCTGCGCGGCTACCTGCTGCAGCTGATCGGGCTCGTCTGCACGCAGTATGCGGGTGCGCTCGACAAGCTCGCGCAGCGCGGCGCCCAGCGCGCGGGCCGGCGCGACGCGCTCGCGCGCGTGCTGCGGCACGTGCGCGCCAACCTGACCCGCGAAGACCTGACGCTCGCCGCGACCGCCGAGGCCGCGTTCCTGTCGCCCAACTACCTCGCGCACCTGGTCCGCAAGGAAACCGGCAGTACGTTCACCGATCTCGTGACCGAGCGCCGGATCGCGCTCGCGCAGTCGCTGCTGGCGCATACCAGCCGGCGCATCGCGGATATCGCACGCTCGGTCGGCTTCCGCGACGAAGGGTATTTCGCGCGGCGCTTCCGTGCGCGGGTCGGCGTATCGCCGAAGGCATACCGCGACGCGAACGCCGCGCTACCGGACGGCGACGACACACCGTCGGCGGCCGACGCGTAGTTTTGTCCCGGTAAAACGCAGTTGCGTCGCATCCGGCCGCACGGCTGTCGGGTATCGTTGCACGCATGCCGGCCCGTGCGCCGCACGGGCGCGGCATCCGTCTTCCTATCGAACGAGGCCATCCGATGTCCGCCTATGTCATCGACGCTGCCGAGCGTCCTTCCGTCGAAGTCGACCAGTCGTCCGCGCGCTTTCCGGTGCGCCGTGTCTTCTGCGTCGGCCGCAACTACGCCGACCACGCACGCGAAATGGGCGCCGATCCCGACCGCGAACCGCCGTTCTTCTTCACGAAGCCGGCCGATGCGATCGTTCCGGCCAGCGGCACCGTCGCCTATCCGCCGCTGACGAACGACCTTCATCATGAAATCGAGCTGGTCGTCGCGATCGGCAAGGACGGCCGGTCGATCGCCCCGGCCGACGCGCTGTCGCACGTGTGGGGCTACGGCGTCGGCGTCGACCTCACGCGCCGCGACCTGCAGGCCGAAGCAAAGAAGCTGAGCCGTCCGTGGGACTGGGCGAAGGGTTTCGACGCATCGGGCCCCGTCACCGCGCTGCGCGCGGCATCGGCCACCGGCCACCCGGCAACGGGCCGCATCTGGCTCGCGGTCAACGGCGAAACACGCCAGCAAGGCGACCTGGCCGACATGATCTGGGCCGTTCCTGACGTCATCGCGTATGTGTCCCGTTCGGTCGAGCTGAAGGCCGGCGATTTGATCTTCACCGGCACGCCGGCGGGCGTCGGCGCGCTGCAGCCCGGCGATCGCGTCACGGGCGGTGTCGACGGCGTCGCGACGTTCGAATTCGTCGTGGGCGCGAAGCCGTAAGCCATAAGCCGTCACGCAGCACACACGGCGGCCGCCTGCACGGGGCCGCCGTGCGCAATCCCGATTTCGGTCAGTCGTAGCGGCGCAGGAATGCGTCGGCGACGGCCGGCGGATTCAGTGCTTTCGCCGATTCGTTTTCCAGCGCCTCGGCAGCATCGTCGTCGCTGATCGACACGAACAGCGTGATCGCCGCCCTTTCGTCGCCCGTGCCGAACAAGCCTTCGCGGTCGAGCAGGCGCAACGCCGCGATCATGTCCGCGTGCAGTTGCCGCGCAAATTCCGGGAATCTCGACCGGACGAACTGCGGACTGAGCACGTCGTCAGCGAGCTTGCCGCAGATCGCATTGAACGGCGACGCTTCCGCCGCCGCGTACGCCCATTCGGAAAAGCCCCACGCATACCACGGGTCGTCGTCCGGGACGGCGTGCTGCTCGCGGATCCGGCGCAGCCCCTCGACCGAATTGGCTGCCGGCACCACCGTCATCGCGCCGCTGTCGGTATACAGCGCGAACGCATAGAAATGCTCGTCCGGGTGTTGCGCCCGCAGCGCCCTGAATGTCGCTCTCGCGGCGTCGGCAATGTCTCGCTGGAAATCAGAAAAGTCGCTCATCGCATCCTCGTCCAGTCGCCCTTCTCGCGTCGGAGCATGCTCGGCGCGCGGCGGGGTCGTCGTCTCCCGATAATCGATCGATTGTCCGCCAATCGCCCACGGCACGGTAGCGGTGCCCGCCCGCATGCCCTGCTCCGGACGGCAATACCGCGCGTCTGCGTTCACCGCCCGGCGTCGCGCGCATCGAACACCCGCACGCAGGCGGCCGCCGCCAGCGCGAGCGCGGCCGACAGCAGCATCATCACGAGCGGCGCATAGCCCGCGTTGCCGGCCGTCAGCACCGCCCCCGTCAGCGACGAAAACGCGGCGCCCCCGGCGATCGTCATCGCGCCGGCCAGCCCCGATGCACTGCCCGCCAGTTCCGGGCACACCGACACCGCGCCGGCATGCGCCCCGGGATTGCTCAGCCCGTTGCCGATGCCGACCAGCACGCACGGCCCGAACCATGCGATCGCCTGCGTCGCTCCACCGAACATCAGCGCGAGGCCGATCAACGGCCCCGCGCACGCGACCACGCGCCCGAACAGGATCGTCGTGGCCAGCGCGTAGCGGCGCGCGTAACGCGCGGCCAGGAAGCTGCCGCACACGAAGCCGGCCGTGATGGTCCCCATGTAGAAGCCGATCGCCGCCGGCGCGATGCCGAACACCGTTTGCGCGGCAAGCGGCGCGCCGGCCAGGAACGCGTAGAACGCGCCGGTCGAAAACGCCATGCAGAGCGCATAGGCCCAGAAACGGCGCGCACGGAGCAGCGCCGGATACGCGCGAAGCTGCTGCACGAGGGTAGACGCCCGGTTCGCATGGGTTTCGACAAGGTCGAACGCGCACCAGACGAACAGCGCGATGCCCGCCGCGCCGAGCAGCCAGAAGCTCGCACGCCAACCCGACGTCTGGTCGAGCGCGCCGCCGAGCGTCGGGCCAAGCATCGGCGCGAACGCGGCCGCCATCGCCGCATAGCCGATCCGGCTCGCCGCGTACGTACCGCCGCCGGTGTCGCGGATCGTCGCCATCGACACCGGATAGACGGACGTGATCGCCGCCTGCATCAGCCGGCAGGCCAGGAACGCACGAATGTCGGTCGCCATCGCGCAGCCGAGCGAGCCGAGCGCAAACACGCCGACACTCACCATGACGACCGGTCGCCTCCCGAACCGGTCCGACAGCGGCCCCATCACGAACTCCAGCGACGCGGCCACCGCCGCGTAGCCGCCGAGCGACAACGCGACGAGGGCATAGTCGGCGCGCAGGTCGCGCGCGATGGCCGGCAGCGACGGCAGGAACAGGCTCAGCGGCAGCACCGAGAACGCGCACAGCAGGATCAGCGTCGCGAGTCTCGGCGACGCCCGTTCGGAAGCGACCGGCAGGTTCGATTGCAAGCGGATGCCCTCCATGCACGTGCCGCACACGGCCGTGCGCAATGCAAAAAAAAGCCCCCGAACGAGTCGGGGGCGCATGGGTGCCGGCGCGGTGCCGCTACCGGACCCTGCGCCTGTGGACTACTACGAAGAAGGTTGCTGCTTTCATGCCGGATGGCTCCTGATGACCTGGCTGACTGCGTGCGATATCGGACGATGGTAGGCGGACGATGCCGGGCGCGTCAACGCCCTACCGCGCATGCACCGACACGAACCTCCGGGCGTTGTTGCGCTGGATCAGCACGGCGATCACGCTGCCGTTCGCTTCGAGCGTCGGTATGTCATCGGGCGTCTCGAGCAGCGTGTCGTTGAGCTCCAGCACGACGTCTCCCGGCTGGATGCCGGCCTTGGCTGCCGGGCCGTGCACCGCGTCCACCATCATCCCGACCGCGAGGCCGGTCGAGCGGCGCTCGTCGTCGCTGAGCGCATGCATCGTCAGCCCGAGGCGATCGCCGCCGTCGGCAGCCGCTGCGCCCGCCCCCGGCCGCGCAGCCGCCTTCGGCGCGGCCATGCCGACGGTCGCGTCCGCGTTGCCGGCGGCCTCGCCGGCGCCCTCGCGGGCGCCCGTGATCGTCAGCATCACCGGCGCGCGGTTGCGGATCAACCGCAGCGGCGCTTTCTGGCCGGGCGGCAGCGCGGCGGCCAGTCGTTCAGCTCGGCCGAACGGCCGATCGTCTTGTCGCCCAGCTTCACGATCACGTCGCCGGGCCTCACGCCGGCCGCCGCGGCCGGCGAGCCGGGCGCGACGCCGTTGACGAGCGCGCCTGCCGGACGCGGCAGCCCGAAAGCCGCGGCCAATCCGATGCCGACATCCTGCACGTCGACGCCGAGCGCGTTGCCGGACGACGCATCCGGCGCCTGGGACTGCTGTGCCTGTGCCTGTGCCTGCATCTGCTTCTGCAGTTGCGCCCGCACCTTTGCGGCAAACGCGATCGGGATCGCGAACGTCGTGCTCGCGTAGCGGTCCGGGCCGGTATAGACCTGCACCGCGATGCCGATCACGTCGCCCGCGCGATTGAACACGGGGCCGCCAGAGTTGTCGGGGTTCGGCGCGATGTCGGTTTCGAAGAACGGAAACGCGCTGCCGTCCGGCAACCGGTGCGACGTCGCGCTGACGATGCCGGCCGTGACCGTGTTGCCCGATCCGTCCGGCGCGCCGATCGTCATCACCGGCTCGCCCGCGCGCACCTTCGACGAATCGCCGATGCGCACGAACGGCAGCTTCTTGCCGTCGATCCGCAGCACCGCGACGTCGCTTTGCGGGTCGACGGCCAGCACCGTCGCCTTGAATTCGCGGCGGTCGGTGAGCCGTACCGTCACGTCGCTCGCTTCGTCGACCACATGCGCCGACGTGAGGATCAGGCCGTCGGCGCTGACGATGAAACCCGAGCCGCTGCCCGATACCGCGCGCGGCAACATCTCGGGCGCCTGTACCTGTACCTGTGCCGGTGCGCCTTGTGCCGACGGCGGTGCGTCGTGCCTGAAGAACGCGGCGAGCGGATCGTCGGTATCGAGGATCGCGAACGACGGGCCGCTCGCCTGCTGGTCGGGAGCGGCGGTCATGATGGTCACGACCGCCGGGCCGTAGCGGTCGACGATCGCCGGAAAATCGACCGGCATCGCGTAAGGCGCGGTAGCCGGCCGTTGCTTCATGGTGTGCGGCGTGACGGGCGGCGAGAGGGTTGCGGCAAGGGCGGCCGGCGGGGCCGGCAAACAGCCGGCGAATACGCCCCCGATCAACGCGGTGCGAAGCACGGCGCGAGCAAGCGTCTGGCGAACCACGGTGCACCTCCCCCGGGGAGTCACGGCGCCGACATGCGCGAGACGCGCAGGCGCTCGACAAGGCCCGGTACACCCATCCATTTATAGTCCACGCGGCCTGTTCGAACATACGAATCGAAACCCGAATGCCGGGCGGCGCGGCGAGTGCGGAGCCGCGACGGCGTTCGTTTCGAACAAAGTGCGCGGTTCGTCAATCCGCACATGTCCGATTGTCATCGGTCGCACGAGAGCGCCCGGCTCCTGTCGCGAAAGCAGCCGGAGCAATGACGGTCGTCACCGATCCAGTTCGCATATTCATGAGTCGATTCTCCTGTCGGCATGCCGAGGCGAAAGCGAGATCGAACGCGAAAGCGATACGGTCGCGGAAATCACCGGCGACGGGTGACGTATCCCGCGCGCTCGGACGCCCCCACGTCACTCCCCACCCACCCGCTCCGCGATCGCCGACAACATTCGCAACATCGGCTCGAACGCGTCGGCCGACGTATTGCCGAAACCGAGCACGAGCCCGTTGCCCGCCGATCCCGCATCGATCGAAAAACCCGACAGCGGAAACGGCCCGATGCCATGCGCACGCGCGGCGTCGACGATCGCACGATCGCGGTAACGCGCCGGCAGCCGCAGCGCGAGATGCAGCCCGCACGGCCCGCCCTCGATCTGATGCGGCACGCTGAGGTTGCCGTCGAGCGCAGCCAGCAGCAAGCGCCGCCGGTCGCGATACAGCCGGCGCATGCGGCCGAGATGACGGCCGTACTCGCCCGTCTCGATGAAATCGGCCAGCGCAAGCTGCACGTGGCGCGTCCCGCCGCGCAGCATCTCGGGCAACACCGGCCGCACCGCGGCCAGCAGCGCGTCGGGCAGCACGAGAAAACCGATCCGCAGCGCCGGAAACATCGTCTTGCTGAACGAGCCGAGATAGACGACGGGCGAATCGGGCGCAAGGCCGTGCATTGCGCCGATCGGCTCGCCGGTGTGACGGAATTCGCTGTCGTAGTCGTCCTCGACGATCCACGCGCGATGCCGGCGTGCGGCATCGATCAGCGCGAGCCGGCGCGAGATCGACAGCACGGCGCCGGTCGGGAACTGGTTCGACGGCGTCGTGTAGACGAGGCGCGGCGTCCGCGCGCGCCAGTCATCCTCTTCCGTGCGCAGCCCTTCCGCGTCGACCGGCATCGGCACGACGTCGAGGTCGGCCGCCTGCATCGCGGTGCGCGCGCCGCGATAGCCGGGCTCCTCGACCCACACCGTATCGCCCGGGTTCGTCAGCAACTGCGCACACAGCGCGATCGCACCCTGTGCGCCTTCCGTGATCACGATCTGCTCGGGATCGCAGCGCACGCCGCGCGTCACGGCCGGTGGCGCGCGATCGATTCGCGCAGCGCGGGCTCGCCGAGCGGGTCGCCGTAGCCGAGCAGGTCGCGGCCCGCGCGGCGCAGCGCGCGGTCGATCGCGTGGCGCCATGCGTCCGCGGGGAAATGCGTCAGCGCCGGGACGCCCGGACGGAAGCCCTCCGATTCACCGGTACCGATGCGGCTCGGGCGAATCCGGCCGAGCCGCTGCGCGACGGCCGGCGGCGCGGCACGCCGGCGCGGCGGCGCCGGCCGCGACATCCCGACCACGCGCGTACCGCGGCGGTCGGACTGCAGGAAGCCTTCGGCGACGAGCTGCTCGTAGACGGCGGCCGTCGTGTTGCGCGACACGCCGAGTGTCTCGGCCAGCGCACGCGTGCCGGGCAAGCGCGTGCCGGCCGGCATCGCGCCGCCGAGAATCGCGTCGCGCACGCGGCGCAGCAACTGGCGCTGCAGCGAAGGCGCGCCCGGCGTGCGCGCCAGCGGCGCGTCGAGCGGCAGCAGCGGCGCGTCGCCGGAAGGAAGAACAGTCGTCATCGGAACATCGCAGCGTGAAAATGTCGGAACGTGGCGCACGGCTAGTGGCGCACGGCGAGGTGCGCACGGCCTGTGAAAGACGGCTCGCGATTCGCGCCCCTTCAATCGTGGCACCATAAATTTGCCGATCTCTGGCGCTTCTCATGGTACCTCGCCAATACTACGATCGTCTGCATGCCGGTATGTCGCCGGCCGCCAACCGAAGCGAGATCGACCTTGTCCACGCTCACCAATGCTTTCCAGCAACCCATCGGCCACCCCGTTCCCGACTGGTCCACGCGCCCGCGCCCGGAGCGCATCGTGCTCGAAGGCCGCTACTGCCGGCTCGAACCGCTCGACGCCGAGCGCCACGCGGCCGACCTGCACGCCGCCTACTCGCAGGCGCCGGACGGCAGCGACTGGACCTATCTCGCACACGGCCCGTACGCCGACGAAGCGAGCTACCGCGAGTACGCGCGCACCGCGCAGGCGAGCCCGGATCCGCTGCACTACACGGTGATCGACCGCGCCACCGGCCGCGCGGTCGGCACGCTCGCGCTGATGCGCATCGATCCGGCCAACGGCGTGATCGAAGTCGGCTCCGTCACGTTCTCCCCGCTGCTCAAGCGCACGCCCATTTCGACCGAAGCGCAGTTCCTGCTGATGAAGTACGCGTTCGACACGCTCGGCTACCGGCGCTACGAATGGAAGTGCGACGACCTGAACCTCCCGTCGCGCAAGGCCGCCGCACGCCTCGGCTTCCGCTACGAAGGCACGTTCCGGCAGGCGATCATCTACCGCGGCCGCAATCGCGACACCGCGTGGTTCTCGATCATCGACGGCGAATGGCCGGATGTGCGCGCCGCGTTCGAAGCGTGGCTCGCACCGGAGAACTTCGACGCCCACGGCAAGCAACGCCAGTCGCTCACCGCGATCCGCCATGCGCAGGCAAGCGCGCGCGATGCGGCCAGCCGCGCGAACGACGCGACACGCGTCACGGTGCGCCCGCTCGTCGCCGCCGACGAAGCCGCGTGGCGCCCGCTGTGGCAGGGTTATCAACAGTTCTACGACACCGCGCTGAGCGAGGCGGTGTTCGCCACGACGTGGGCACGCCTGATGGATCCCGCCGAGCCGATGTTCGTGCTCGGCGCATTCGACGCATCGGGTGCGCTGGTCGGAATCGTGCACGCGATCTACCACCGCTCGTGCTGGACCGAAGGGCCGTACTGCTACCTGCAGGACCTGTACACCGCACCCGACGCACGCGGGCAAGGCGCCGGCGGCGCGCTGATCGAGGCCGTGTACGAACATGCCCGCGAAGCCGGGGCGAGCCGTGTGTACTGGCTCACGCACGAAACCAACACGACGGCACGCGCGCTGTACGACAAGCTCGCGAACAACGCCGGGTTCATCCAGTACCGGCACGACGTGAAGAAGTAACGCGGCGGCGCAGCCGGCCGGCGTTCAACCGCAAACGTCGGCCGGCTCGCGCGCGTCGTCGCCCTCCGCGGCGGCGTCACGTGCCAGTCCGGCCGCTCCCGGCACCGACGCCGGGCAGATCATCTCGTCGCCATTCGCCGGCACCGGCCTTCGCACCGGCCGGAACACCGGCTCGCCCGCCTCGATCGGCTGCCCCGAGATCGCACAGTGGCCCGGCTGCAACGCGACGCGCAAGCGCCAGCGCTGCTCGCCGTAATGGCACCGGCCGCTCTCGACCCAGCGGATCAGCAGCGCATGCTCGTCGGCCTCCAGCACCGTGACGAACAATTGCGGGCGCAACGGCGCCGCTGCGGCCGCCGCATGCTCCGGAATCGGCGCTCGGCCGATCGTCAAGAGCGGATGCGCAACCACGCCGCCGCACGACGGCATCGCGACGGCATCGGCCGCGACAGGCGCTTCGGTCATCTTCACCTCCGTTGAAGCGCCCGCGTGCAACGGGATGTCTCACGCGAGCGCAATCGGGACTGGCGCACATGATACAAATTGAAGTTAACTTCAAGTAAAGGGGTGAGTGCCACGATCCGTATCGGCGATGGCGGCGACGGCGGCAATGGCCGGCACGGCACGCGACGGCATCCTGGTCTAAGCTGATGGCTTCGCCTCGACAACGCCGCCCCGCATGCCGACCGCCTCCCCCGCACCGGCCACGCTGTTCCCGCTCGACGAAGCGTGGTCCACCTTCTCGCGCCGCAAGGCGGCCGTGCGCACTTTCATCGCCGGGTACTGTGCCGCGCGCGACAGGCGCGATGCGCCGCTGCACAACGGCCCGGACGGCCATGTCGTGCAGTTCGACGACACGATGGGCCGGCCTTTCGAGCATTTCATGATCGAGGGTGCGCCGCTGGCCGGCACCGGCTCGTTTGCCGTCGGCGCGTGGATCACGCGCTACGGTGCGGCGCCGCTGCCGCCGGCACTGCACGGCAGGACGCGCCGGCTGACCGACGAGCACTTCATGGCCGCCGATATCGACGGGCTGTCCGGCGACGACGCGCTCGCGCAAGCGCTCGCCTGCGACACCGCGGATGCGATCGACGCGTTCAACGCCAGTGGCGCCTTCCCGCCGTTCCAGCCGAATCCGGCCGCGTTCCTGTTCGCTCACCGGCTCGACGGGCAGATCGCGGCCACCGCGCGCTATGGCTTCGCGTCGCCGCGCGATATCGTGGTCGACCGCGTCGGAACGGCCGACGCCTACCGGCGCCGCGGCCTCGCGACGCAACTGCTCGCCGCGATCGTCGCGCACGCGCGGCACCGCGGTGCGCGCCGCGTGTGGCTCATCTCGACCGAAGCCGGCCAGCCGCTGTACCGCGCCGCCGGATTCACGCCGCTCGCCGCGGTCGCCGTGGACGCAGTCGTCGCCTGAACGCTAAGCGAGCCGCGTCGCGCGTCACCGTTCGTCTCGAGATTCGTCTCATTGCGCTGAGACGAACGTCCCGGCGTCTCACGCCACCCACCGTTTCGCTGCCGCAGCAAATTCAACACTCTATTTCCACCCGACCCTTACCGGTCGGGAGAAAGCGAAATGGTGCACCGCACTCTCCGCACACGTCCGATCGCCACGCACCGCCCCGATTCACGCTGGCCCCGTTCCTGCATACCGGTCGATCGCGCAATCGCGCGACGGGCGCACCGGCAGCCACGCCTCGCGCCCGACGACAACCTGATGGAGACAGCAACGTGAGTACACCGGCATCGACCACCGCCCCCAGCATGAAAGCCGCCGTCTGGCACGGCCGCCACGACATCCGCGTCGAACAGGTTCCCGTTCCCGAGCGCCCGCCGGCAGGCTGGGTGACGATTCGCGTGCACTGGTGCGGAATCTGCGGCTCCGACCTGCACGAATACGTCGCGGGCCCCGTCTTCATCCCGGTCGATGCGCCGCATCCGCTGACGGGCCTGAAGGGCCAGTGCATCCTCGGCCACGAGTTCAGCGGCGAGATCGCCGCACTCGGCGCGGGCGTGACGGGCTACGCGGTCGGCGATCGCGTGACGGCCGACGCCTGCCAGCATTGCGGCACCTGCTGGTATTGCAAGCACGGGCTGTACAACATTTGCGAGAACCTCGCGTTCACCGGGCTGATGAACAACGGCGCATTCGCCGAATACGTAAACGTGCCGGCCGAGTTGCTGTACAAGCTGCCCGACGACTTCCCGACCGAGGCCGGCGCGCTGATCGAACCGCTCGCGGTCGGGCTGCATGCGGTGAAGAAGGCCGGCAACATCGTCGGGCAGACCGTCGTCGTGGTCGGCGCTGGCACGATCGGCCTGTCCACGATCATGTGCGCGAAGGCCGCGGGCGCCGGGCGCGTGATCGCGCTGGAGATGTCGGCCGCGCGCAAGCAGAAGGCGCTGGAAGTCGGCGCGAGCGTGGTCATCGATCCGAAGACGTCCGACGCGATCGCGGAAGTCAAGGCGCTGACCGGCGGCTACGGCGCCGACGTGTCGTTCGAGTGCATCGGGCACACCACCACCGCGAAGCTTGCGATCGACGTGATCCGCAAGGCCGGCAAGTCGGTGATGGTCGGGATCTTCGAGGAGCCGGCGCCGTTCAACTTCTTCGACATCGTGTCGACCGAGAAGGAAGTGATCGGCTCGCTCGCGTACAACGGCGAATTCGCGGACGTGATCCGCTTCATCGCGGACGGCCGCATCGACGTGCAGCCGCTCATCACCGGGCGCATCGCGCTCGGCGACATCGTCTCGCACGGCTTCGAGGAGCTGGTCAACCACAAGGACCGCAACGTGAAGATCATCGTGCAGCCCGCCGTCGCCTGACCGCACACGCGGCCGCGGCAGCGATTCGCGCCGCGGCACGCGTGCTGCGAGTGTCACCCTGAAGCGTCGTCCGTGCACGGGCGGCGCACCTGCCTGCCGTTCCCTTCCCCCTTCCCTGCCGCCGGCGTCCGTCGCGAACGTCGTGCCGCGCGCCGATCGAACACGACGATCTGAAACATTCGCAATCCAAACTATCCGTCGTAGTGAGCCACCGGCCCGATACGCGATCAGGGTTTCTCCGGATCAAGCGAAATTCGTCCGGTGTCGACAGGACACTGACGCAAGGTGATCCTGTGCAAGGCGCGACCCGGCCTCCCTGCCGCGATCGTGGCCGCCCCCTCGAAGGTGGCCCCGCCCCCCACAAAACCTTACGGTGTCACGGCGCCGACAGGCCGAGAATACGGGCCCACCCGGGATAGCTTGCAAACATGGTGTGTCATGAATCGTTCATTCTCGTTTAGCCGGGAACGCGCATATAACAATCGATCGCTGACGATCCAGCAGAAGACCCATATCGGCTTCGCACTCGTCACCACGCTGCTGGCCTTGCTGTGCGGCACGATCATCTGGGGGAGCTTCCGGCAATACCGGCAGGAGAACGCCGACCTGCAGAGCTTCGAATTCGTCCGTGGCGCGATGAGCGCCGCCAACGTCATCTCGGCCGAACGCGGCCCGACGAACGACCTGCTGGTGCGCCTGAAGGACGACGGCGCCGCCGAGGCCCGCAACCTGCTCGCCGCGCGCGTGCGTTCCGACCAGGCGCTCGAACGCTTTCGTGCCGGCATCGCGCAGGCGAGCGTGCTCGACGATCGCGAACGCAGCAACCTGCTGCATGCACTCGACTCGGTCCGGATCACGCTCGCCGATGCGCGTTCGGAAGTCGATGCACTCGGCATGCGGCCGCTCGCGACACGCAGCGTTCACGACATCCAGCACGCGCAGGCGCGCCTGTTCCGGATCGTCGACACGCTGTCGCTGCTGATCGACGGCGCAATGACCGATACCGCGATGCGCGACCCGCGCACGTCGGGTGCGATCCTGCTCGCGCGGCTTCTCGGCGAACTCCGCGAATACGCGGGCCGCACGGGCTCGCTGCTCATCGCGCCGATGTTCGCGCGACAGGCGCTCGACCGCACGCAGTTCGCGGACATCATGCGGATGCGCGGCCGCATCGAGCAATTGCGCGCGCTGATCGACGGCTCGATCGGCGCGCAGCTCGACGACCCCGACGTGGCACGCGAATACGCGCAGCTCAACGGGGCCTTCGACGCGCACATCCTGCCGCTCGTCGACGCGGCCGTCGCCGGCGGCAAGAACGGCGCCTATGCGATGAGTGCGGCCGCCTTTTCCCGCGCGATCGTGCCGCATTTCCGGCCGAGCGAGCTGTTGCGCGACCACGTGATCGACCTTGCCCGGCGTCGCGCGATCGGCGACCGGAACACCGCCCGGATCAAGGTCGCGGTGTCGGCGTTCGCCACGACACTGTGCATCGCGATCCTCGCCTCGCTCGCGCGCGGCGTGCAGCGGCTGCTGTCGAAGCCGCTCGATGCGCTCGGCCGCCGGATCGTCGCACTCAGCGTTGGCGATACGTCGCACGTCGCGATGCCGCGCGGCATCGGGCCGGAGATCACGCGGATCCATGACGCGCTCGAAACGTTGCGCCACGCGACCGTCCGCCGCGACATGCTCGAGCGCCAGCGCAACGACATGCTGACGCTGTTCTCGCACGACATGCGCGCCCCGCTGACCTCGCTGATCATCCTGATCGACACGCAGGCGCGACAGGCGGGCGATGCGCAGACGAAGCAGCAGTTCGCGAGAATCGGCAAGCTCGCGCGGCACACGCTGGCGATGGCCGACGGCTTCGCGCAGCTCTCGCGGGCGGAGGCCAGCGACTACGAACGCGTGCCGGTCAACCTCGCCGACCTGATGAACGAGGCCCGCGACGCGGTGTGGCCGCTCGCGCACCGGAAATCCATGTCGATCGACGACGTGCCGCGGCGCGACGACACGATCGTGCTGGGCGACCCGGCGCTGCTGTCGCGCGCGCTGATCAACCTGCTGGACAACGCCATCAAGTACAGCGCGTCGCTGACGAGCGTCGAATGCAGGGTCGAGCCGGGCGCCGACGGCAAGACCGTGCGCTGCACGATCCGCGACAACGGGTGCGGGATCAGCAGCGCGGACCAGATGCGGCTGTTCGAGCGCTACCGGCGCTTTCGCACCGCCGGCCAGCCGGAAACCAGCGGCGTCGGGCTCGGCATGGCGTTCGTCAAGGCCGTCGTGGAACGGCATGAAGGCAGCATCCACGTCGACAGCGCCGTGCTGCAGGGCACCACGGTCACGATCACGCTGCCGGCCGCGGCAACGCCTTGACGACGGGGCTGGTGGCGCTAGCGGCACAAGCCGCAAGCCGCGAGGTGATGCCGCAGCCGCGCCCGATTCTTCGATATACTGGACCGAACCCTTTTCGGGGCAACCGCGGGCCACCACGCCCTTTGCAGGTTCGCCCCAACCTGCGTGGAATTGCCCACCGTGAAACCGCGAGCCGGACTGATCCTCGAACTCTTCGTCAACCTGGTGCTGCCTTGGGTCGCCTACCGGGCCGCGCAGCCGTATTTCGGCGAAACCGGCGCGCTGTATGCGTCGGCAGTCCCGCCGATCATCTGGTCGATCGTCGAATTCATCCGCTCGCGCCGCGTCGATGCGGTGGCGGCCATCGTGCTGCTGGGCATCGCGCTGTCGATCCTCGGGATGGCGCTCGGCGGCAGCCCGCGCACGCTGCTGATGCGCGAATCGCTCGCGTCGGGCACGATCGGCGTCGTGTTCCTGCTGTCGCTGTTCCGCGAACGCCCGCTGATCTTCTACCTCGCCCGCGCCACGGTGGCCCGCGAGATGGATGGCGGCGCCGCGCATTTCGAAGCCGTCTGGAACGCACAGCCGGGGCTGCGGCAGATGCTCCGGCGGATGACCTTCGTGTGGGGCGCGTTCATGACGCTGGAAATGCTGCTGCGCCTCTGGATGGTCATGACCTGGCCAGTCGAACGCGTGCTGGTCGTGTCGCCGGTCATGGGCTACACGGTGTTCGGCTGTCTGCTGCTGTGGACCTTCTGGTACCGGCGGCGGATGCGCGAGCGCAACAGCGTCCACGTCCCGGGCCGCGACGGCGCCACCGAAACCGCCGGCCGCTGATCGCTCCCCACCGTCGTCGCAAGACGGCTGCTGTATGATGCGCGGCGTCTCGTCCGACGAATGCCGCTCCTGTCATGTCCCTTTCGCTCCTTCCGTCCGCCACGACCTGGCTCGCCCTGTTCGCGGCCGCCGCGTTCGCGTGGCATCGCCCGCAGCACGGCCTGAGCGTCGGCCTCGCCGCGCTCGGCTATGCGTGCGCGCTGGCGTTCGGCATGCTCGGGCCGCTCGCGCTGGCCCCGCTCGCGTTGCTGGCCGCGGCCGCCCGGGGCGTGATGCCCGAGCGCCCGCGCGCGGTGCGCATCGCTGCGCACGTCGTCTTTGCCGCCATCGCGATCGCGCTCAGCCTGCACCTGATTCCCGGCTTCCACAATCCGCGCGTGATCGGCCCGACGCGCTTCACGCCGGATGCCGCGCCGTTCACGATGTACCTGAATCTCGACAAGCCGCTCGTCGGCCTGTGGCTGGTGTGGGTGCTGCCGTGGGTCGCCCCGACATCCCGCTGTCGCGCGCGCTGCGCACCGGCGCGGTGGCGGCCGTCGCAACGGCGGCCGCGTGCCCGCCGGCGCGCTCGCGTTCGGGATGGTCGGGTGGGCGCCCAAGTGGCCGCCGTCGGGCTGGCTGTGGCTCGTGAACAACGTGCTGCTCGTGACGCTCGCCGAGGAAGCGCTGTTCCGCGGCTACGTACAGGGTGGGCTGACGCGCGCGCTGCACGCGTTCGCATGGGGGCCGTGGGCCGCGCTTGCGATCGGCGCGGTGCTGTTCGGCGCCGCGCATGCGGCCGGCGGCTGGCAATGGATCGTGCTCGGCACGGTGGCCGGCGTGGGCTACGGCCTCGCCTGGCGGCGCGGCGGGCTGCTCGCGTCCGCGCTCGCGCATGCGGGGCTGAACGTCATCCACTTCGGCCTGTTCACCTACCCGATGCTCGACGCCGCGCGCTGACGGCCGCGCGGCGCCGCCGCTCAGTTGATCCCGACGACCGCGTGCGGCACGTACGGGCGTTCGAGCGTGGCGATCTCGTCGTCGGTCAGTTTCAGTTCGAGCGCGGCCAGTGCGTCGTCCAGCTGCCGCGGCTTCGAAATGCCGACGATCGGCGCGGTGACCCCGCGCTTCTGCGCGACCCAGGCGAGTGCGACCTGCGCACGCGGCACGTTGCGCGCGGCCGCGATCGTCGCTACGGCATCGACGACCGCCTTGTCCGACTCCGCCGTCGCGTCGTAAAGCCGCTGGCCGACCGCGTCGCTCTGCTGCCGCTCGGTCGATTCGTCCCAGCTGCGCGTGAGGCGGCCGCGCGCGAGCGGGCTCCACGGAATCACCGCGATCCCTTCGTCTTCGCACAGCGGCAGCATTTCCCGCTCTTCTTCCCGATACAGCAGGTTCAGGTGGTTCTGCATGCTGACGAAGCGGGTCCAGCCGTGCAGCTTCGACGTGTGCAGCGCCTTCGCGAACTGCCACGCGAACATCGACGACGCGCCGATGTAGCGCGCCTTGCCGGCCTTCACGACGTCGTGCAGCGCCTCGAGCGTCTCCTCGAGCGGCGTGCCGTCGTCCCAGCGGTGAATCTGGTAGAGATCGACATAGTCGGTGCCGAGCCGCTTCAGGCTCTGGTCGATGTCGGTCATGATCGCCTTGCGCGACAGCCCGGCGCCGTTCGGCCCGGGCCGCATCCGGTAGAACACCTTGGTCGCGATCACGATGTCGTCGCGTTTTGCGAAATCGCGCAGCGCGCGGCCGACGATCTCCTCCGACGTGCCGTCGGAATACATGTTCGCGGTGTCGAAGAAGTTGATGCCGGCTTCGACCGCCCGCTGGATGATCGGACGGCTCTCCGCTTCCGGCAGCGTCCACGGGTGCGTGCCGCGTAACGGTTCGCCGAACGTCATGCAACCCAGCACCAGCTTCGACACTTCCAGCCCTGTCGATCCGAATTTCACGTATTCCATTGCGCGCCTCGCCATTGAAGTTGAGCTGACGGCCGGATGCGCGCCGCGCATCCGCCGAACCGTCGCATGGTATCCCGGGCGGCAGAAATGCGTGCGGCGTCGCCGCAAGGTGCGAAGGAGGTGCCCGCGAGCGCGAGGTCGTGCGGGGCGCCGGCCGCGCGGCACGTGCGCAGCGGCGCGAGGCGCCTGCTTACTTGGCCTGGTCGGCGATCGGCTGCAGGAACGCGGAAAAGCCGGTCAGCATGATCTGCACGCCGATGCACAGCAGCAGGAACGCCGACACGCGTTTCGCGACCTTGGTGCCTTCGCTGCCGAGGTAGCGCGACAGCAGCGCGGAGCGGCTGTAGACCTGCCAGATCACGATCGCAACCAGCACCGAGACGGCAATCGACACGATGCTCGACAGCGCGAACTCCGACAGCTTGTGCGTGCGGTTCGCGTTCAGCGCGATCGCGGTCGCGATCGAGCCGGGGCCGACCGTCAGCGGCATGGTCAGCGGGAAGAATGCGCGCGTCATGATCGCGTTCGCGTCGATCGGCTTGACCGGCGTGTCGCCGCCGCCGGGCCCGTCGGGCTCGTTCAGCATCTGCCAGCCGGCCACCGCAACCGCGAAGCCGCCGCCGATCCGCAGCGCTTCCATCGAGATGCCGAAGAAATGCAGCACCGGCGTGCCGGCGAAGAACGCGACCATCAGCACGACGAATGCGTTGAACGCGACCTTCCTCGCGAGCAGATCGCGTTCATGCTCGGTGAGCGCCTCGGTCCGTTCGAGAAACAGGAACGCGATGCCGATCGGGTTGATGATGCCGATCAGGCCGGTGAAGCCGAACAGGATCTCGGAGATAAGGCGGTTGACGATCATCGGATGAAGAATCGGTCGGGGCTGGGCCGGCAGCGCGCCGGGGGTCACGCATTGTAGAGCAAGCGCCCGCGCCCGAACCGCAAAATTCGGCCGGGCCCGCCGTGCCGACGATCGTCGGCGTTTCCCGTCGGTTTCCCGTCGGTTTCCCCGCGGTTTCCCCGCAGTTTCCCGTTACTCGGCGCCCGCCTCCCACGCCGGTGGCCGCTTCGCGAAGAACGCGGCGAAGCCTTCCTTCGCTTCCGGCGTCGCCCGCACACGGGAGATCGTCTGTGCGGTGAAGGCCGCACGCTCGTCCGACGGCGGATACTCGCCGATCGCATCGAAGAAGCGCTTGATCTCCATCAGCGCGCTCGGGCCGTTGCGGCCGAGTTCGGCGAGCGTCTTGTCGAGTGCTTCGTCGAGCGCATCGAGCGGCACGGCCTGGTGGATCAGGCCGATCGCGACCGCTTCGCCCGCGGCGATCTGGGTCGCCGTCAGCGCGAGGCGGCGCGCCTGGCGCTGGCCGACCGCCTCGACCAGATACGGGCCGATCACGGCCGGCAGGATCCCGAAGCGTGCCTCGCTGACCGAGAAGCGCGCGTGATCGCTCGCGATCACGATGTCGCACGCCGCGCACAGGCCGACGCCGCCGCCGAACGCATGGCCCTGCACGCGCGCCACCGTCGGTTTCGGGCATTGCCGGATCGCGCGCATCATCGCGGCGAACCGCTCCGCATCGCGCAGGTTCGCGGCCGCATCGTTCGCGCTCGCGCGCTGCATCCACTGCAGGTCGGCGCCCGCGCAGAATGCGCGGCCATCCGAACGCAGCACGATCGCGCGCACGTCGTCACGACGGCCGAGCGTGGTGAACGCGTCGGTCAGTTCGGCAATCATCGTCTCGTCGAATGCGTTGAGCACGTCGCCGCGCTGCAGCGCGACCGTTGCCATGCCGCGCGCATCGACAGTGACGGCCAGGGTCTTCAATCCATCCATCGAACAGGTTTCCTCGGGTAGAACGGCAAACATCGAAATCAGGCGGCCTGGCGGCGATCGATCACGCGCCGCGCCTTGCCGGTCGCGGTCGCGGGAATGCCGCCGGCGGCCAGCACCGTCACGCCGGACGACACGCCGACCATCGTCTTGATCCGGTGCTGCAGCTCGCGCGCGAGTGCCGCGCGATCGCTTTCGCTGACGGACGCGGCCGCTTCGGAGCGCAACTCGACCGCGAGGTCGAGGCGGTCCATGTGCCCGTCGCGCGACAGCGTGATCTGGAACTGGCCCGACAACTGCGGCAGCGCGACGACGATCTCCTCGATCTGGCTCGGGAACACGTTCACGCCGCGCACGATCAGCATGTCGTCGGAGCGGCCCGTGATCTTCGCGAGACGGCGCATCGCGCGCGCGGTCGGCGGCAGCAGCGCGGTGAGGTCGCGCGTGCGGTAGCGGATCACGGGCATCGCCTCCTTCGTCAGCGACGTGAACACGAGCTCGCCCTGGCTGCCGTCGGGCAGCACTTCGCCCGTGACCGGGTCGATGATCTCCGGATAGAAATGGTCTTCCCAGATCACCGGGCCATCCTTCGTCTCGACGCATTCGCACGCAACGCCCGGGCCCATCACTTCCGACAGCCCGTAGATGTCGAGTGCGTCGATGCCCACGCGCGTCTCGACTTCCTCGCGCAGCGCCTGCGTCCACGGCTCGGCGCCGAAGATGCCGATCTTCAGCGACGATTCGGCCGGGTCCATCCCCTGCCGCACCATCTCGTCGATCAGGTTCAGCATGTAAGACGGCGTGACGAGGATGATCTTCGGCTCGAAATCGCGGATCAGCTGCACCTGCTTCTCGGTCTGCCCGCCCGACATCGGCACGACCATGCAGCCGAGCCGTTCCGCGCCGTAGTGAATCCCGAGACCGCCGGTGAAGAGCCCGTAGCCGAATGCGTTGTGCAGCGTGTCGCCCGGGCGGCCGCCGGCCGCGCGGATCGAACGCGCGGTCACGTTCGCCCACGTGTCGATGTCACGCGCGGTGTAGCCGACCACCGTCGGCTTGCCCGTCGTGCCGCTCGACGCATGCACGCGCACGACCTGCTCGCGCGGCACCGCGAACAGCCCGAACGGATAGTTGTCGCGCAAGTCGCTCTTGGTCGAGAACGGGAATTTCGCGAGATCCGCCAGCGACTTCAGGTCGTCCGGATGCACGCCCGCCGCATCGAACGTGCGGCGATAGTGCGGGACGTTGTCGTACGCGTGGCGCAGCGACCACTTGAGGCGCTCGAGCTGCAGCGCCTGCAGTTCGTCGCGGCTGGCGGTCTCGATCGGCTCGAGGGCGGCGGCGGGATGCGTCGGGTGAGTCATCGGGGTGCTCCTCCAATGGAGTGATGTCGTTATCGTGTTCGAAGCAACGGGAGGCGAGGCTACGGCCGGAACGTGCGGCCGGCGGCATGCAGCGCGGCGATGCGCGGCGACACGCGATAGCGGTCCTCGCCGTAGCTCGCCGCCAGGTTCGACAGCACGCGATGCACGCGGCCGATGCCGATCGCATCGGCCCACGCGAGCGGGCCGCACGGGTAGTTCACGCCCTTCTCCATCGCGAGATCGAGATCGGCGGGCGAGCACACGCCCTGGTTCACCGTATCGGCCGCCTCGTTCGCGAGCATCGCGACGGTGCGCATCGCGACCATGCCCGGCACGTCCGCGACGCCGACGACGCGAAAACCCGCCTGCTGGAACAGGCCGACCGCATCCGCATAGGCCGCATCGCTGCACTGGAGCGCGCGCGTCAGTGCAACGAGCCCGGCCTGCGCGTAATCGCGCGCAAGATCGACCAGCACGAGATCGGCCACGCCCGTCTGCTCGGCGCGCACGGTCGCGGTACGGCCGTCGGTCAGCGCGATCGATGCACGGCCGGCCATCGCGAGCAGATCGTCGGCGTGCGCGCCGGCCTGCCGGGCGCCCGGAATCCGTTCGGCGAAGCGCGCATGCAGCGCGGCGGCCGGGCCGTCCTGCGCAAACAGCGCGACATCGGCCGGCGCGTCGCGCGGTGCCTCGAGATCGGGTGCGGGCGGCGTCGCGCCGTCCGCATACGAATAGAAGCCGCGGCCCGACTTGCGCCCGAGGAACCCCGCGTTCACGAGTTCCTGCTGGATCAGCGACGGCGTGTAGCGCGGATCGTTGAAGTACGCGCGGAACACCGATTCGGTCACCGCGAAGTTCACGTCGTGGCCGATCAGGTCCATCAGCTCGAACGGCCCCATCCGGAAGCCGCTGGCCTCGCGCATCACCGCGTCGATCGATGCCGGCGCGCCGCCTTGCTCGTTCAGCACGCGCAGCGCCTCCGCGTAATACGGCCGCGCGACGCGGTTCACGATGAAGCCCGGCGTCGATTTCGCCATCACGGGCTGCTTGCCCCACGCGGCGGCGGTCGCCACCAGC